>NZ_PZZL01000001.1:0-300000 GCF_003046185.1 Phreatobacter oligotrophus | reverse complement strand
TAGCCGTCTCCCATGACGAGGGCGATCTCCACGTCGGGATAGCGGGCGCGAAACCGGGGCAGCCGCGGGATGACATGAAGCCGTCCGAAGACCCCGGCGCAGGCGAGCCGCAGCCGGCCCGAGGGCTTGCCGCGCCGCCGGCCCACCGAGCCCTCCGCCTCGGCCAGGGCCTCCAGCGTGCGCCGTGCCTGTTCGTAGAGAACGCGGCCGTCATCCGTCAGGGTGAGCGCCCGGGTGGTGCGCAGGAACAAGACGGTGCCGAGATGGTCCTCGAGCTGGGCGATCTGGCGGGAGACCGTGGGCTGGGAGGTCGACAGATCGCGCGCCACGGCCGAGAACGAGCCGGTTTCGACGACCCGGGTGAAGGTACGAAAGAGCGCGACGACGTCCGTCATTCATACATATTACGAATATATTTTCTCCGCGCAACGCGCGTTATCGCCGATGCGTGAATGAGACACTCTCTCCCCATCGACGGCCGGCGAGCCGCCGCACACAAGAGGAGAGACTGCCATGACCCCGATCAACGTCCCCAGCCGTGACGAGGTAAGCGCCGCCAATCAGGCGATCTTCGACCAGATCGCGGCGAAGTTCGGCAAGGTGCCGAACCTCTATGCGACCTTCGCCCACTCCGAGCACGCGCTGGGCACCTATCTCGCCCTGCAGAACGCCCGCTCCTCCATCGTCGGCAAGGCCCGCGAGGTCATCAACCTCGTCGTCAGCCAGGTGAATGACTGCGAATACTGCCTGGCGGCGCATACGGTCATCGGCGGCATGATGGGCTTCACGCCCGACCAGATCCTGGAAATCCGCTCGGGCCGCGCCAGCTTCGATGCCAAGCTCGACGCCCTCGCGCGGCTTGCCCGCAATCTGACCGAGACCCGCGGTCATGCCGATCCGGCTCTGGTGGACGCCTTCTTCGCCGCCGGCTGGAGCAAGGGCCAGCTCGTCGATGCGATCGTCGCCGTCGGCGACAAGACGATCTCGAACTACCTCCACGCCACGACCCGCATCCCGGTGGACTTCCCCGCGGCGCCCGCGCTCACCACGCGCATGGCCGCCTGATCCCCAAGGCGGCGGCCGCGTGCCGCCGCTGCCCCGTCGACACGATCCCGCAAGCCGGAAACAGGCCATGGACCTCGCATCGCACCTCGACGCCTTCCGCACGGGCTGGGAAGCCCGCGTCGGCGACGCCACCGCCGCCATGATCGCCGACGATCTCGTGGCCCTCCGCGACACAGGCATCCTCGACCGCGCCGCGCGCGCCGGCGACAGGCTGCCGCCCGCGGACCACCTCGTCGACGCGCTCGGCCGCCCCTTCGATCTTGCGGGCCTCGTCGCGGCGGGACCGGTCGTCATCACATTCTACCGGGGCGGCTGGTGCCCCTACTGCAATCTGGAACTGCGGGCCTACCAGGCGGCGCTGCCGGAGATCCTGTCTGCCGGCGGCGCGCTGGTCGCCATCTCGCCGGAACTGCCGGGCCACAGCCTGTCCACGGCCGAGAAGAATGACCTCACCTTCCCGGTGCTCTCTGATGTCGGCGGTGGCTTCGCCGATGCCCTCGGCATCCGCTTTACCCTCTCTCAGACGGTCCAGCCCTTCTACGAGAAGGCAGGGCACGCCCTGCCGAGCCGGAATGGCGACGGTCTCTGGGCCCTGCCGATCCCGGCCACATTCGTGGTCGAGCGCGGCGGAGGCATCGCCCTCGCTTCCGTCGAGCCCGATTACCGCCGCCGCCTCGAACCCGCCGCGGCGATCGCCGCCCTGCAGCGCCTCGCCAGGCCTGCCGCGGCCTGAGCCGCTCACCCCACCGCGAGGGCCGCCCGCCCCAACCCCGAGGATGCCATGACCAAGGTCGCGATCGTGATCTATTCCAAGCTCGAAGGTGCGGGGAAATCCGCCGTCTATCGCGCGCTGATGTTTGCCGACGAGCTCATGCGCGGCGGGGACGATGTCACCATCGTCTTCGATGGCGCCGGCTCCACGGCCCTGGCCGACGTGCTCGACCCCGCGAACAGCCTGCACCGGACCTGGCTCAAGGCGGCTCCAGCGCTGCGGGGCGTCTGCGCCTACTGCGCCAAGTCCTATGGCGTCCACGAGGCCCTGACATCGGCCGGGATCCCGATGCTGACAGAGGACAAGGGCCACGCCTCGCTGCGCGGCCTGCTCCTCGAAGGCCGTCAGATCATCACCTTCTGACCCCGCCTCACTCCTCATCCGTTGGAGACGACCATGTCCCACCTTCCCTCCGCCCTGCCGGGGACCACCACCATGGCCAAGACCGCGCTCCCCGCCCTGTCGCCGGAGGCGCGCGGCATGATGCTGGGCGCCGCTGCCGCAACCATCTGGGGGCTCTATCTCGCCCTCGCCCGCCAGGGCATCAGCACGGGCCTCACGCCTGTCGACATCGCCGCCTTCCGCTATGTGACGGCGGGCCTTGTGATGCTGCCCTGGCTGGTGGTCGCGTGGCCCGAGGTGCGAGCCATCGGCCTCTGGCGGTCGCTGGCGCTCGCCGCGCTGGCCGGTCCGCCCTTCATCCTCTTGGGCGTCGGCGGCTACCAGTTCGCCCCGCTCGCCCATGGCGCCGTGGTTCAGCCGGCAACCGTGACGGTCCTTGGCATGATCCTCGCCACACTTGTGCTTGGCGAAGCGCTGACGCGCGCCCGGATCCTCGGCACGACCATCATCGTCGCCGGCATCGCCGTCATCGCCGGCCCAGGCCTCCTCACCGGCGGCGGCCTCACGCCGCTGGGTGATGCGATGTTCGCCGGCGCCGGAGTGCTCTGGGCGGGCTTCACCCTACTCTCCCGGCGCTGGAAGGTGCCTCCCGTCGCCGGCACCGCCATCGTTTCGGTCATCTCGGGCGCGGTCATGCTGCCCTGGGCGCTGGCAAGCCACGGCGTCGCCCATTATGCGAGCCTCCCCCTCGGCACGCTTGCCGTGCAGGTGGTCGTCCAGGGCGTCCTGACCGGCGTCGTCTCGGTGATCGCCTTTACCCGCGCTGTTGGGCTCATCGGCGCATCCCGCGCTGCCATCTTCCCGGCCCTCGTGCCGGCCGCTGCCATCCTCATCGGCATTCCCGTGGCTGGAGAATGGCCGACCGTGCTGCAATGGTCTGGACTCGCCCTCGTCTCGACGGGCTTGCTGGTCGCGGTGGGCGTGATCGCCTTGCGAGGCCGCTAACCGCGCCGCCAGCGGCGAACCGAGCCTACAGGTGGCTGGCCGGCAGCTTGCAGGCCAGTCACCACCGTCTGGAGAAGCCCATGCCGAAGATCCCGCGCCGCACATCCACTTCGTCTTCGGAGCGCTCCAGTCAGGCCTGACCTCGGGCGTTGCCACCGCCGTCGCCAGCTGGCCGGCGCTGCAGGAGGGTCTGTTCCTCGCCCAGTGGCTGCGCGCCTGGCTCATCGCCTGGGCCCTGATGCTGCCGATCGTGATCGTGGCGGCGCCGGCCATCCGCGCCTTCGCGATGGCGGTCACGAGCGATGGCGCGGGGGACTAGGGCCACTTCGCGGGGCATGGCCGTGATATGCTGATGGCTGGCGGGACGACCTGAGCCGAGGTCTGGACCATCCCGCGCAGGAGCCAAGAGATCGTCGCATGCTGGACCCCTTCGCGCGGCGGATCATCGATCCCCCGCTGAACCGCGCCGGGCTCTGGCTGGCCGGCCGCGGCGCGACCGCCAACATGATCACCGGGGTCGGGCTCGTAGTCGGCTGCGCAGCTGCGCTGTCCATCGCCGCCGGCCAGTTCCTCCTCGCTCTCCTGCTGATCGCGGTGTCGCGGATCGCCGATGGCCTGGATGGGGCCGTCGCCCGCGCGCGCGGGCCCACCGACCTCGGCGGCTATTTCGACATCCTGGCGGATTTCGCCTTCTACGCGGCCGTGCCCGTTGCCTTCGGCATCGCCGATCCCGCCAACGCGCTTGCCGCCCTCGTCCTCGTCGCGAGTTTTCTTCTCTCGGGGACGAGTTTCCTCGCCTTCGCCACCATCGCCGCCAAGCGAGGCATGACCACCACGGCGCGGGGCGAGAAGAGTTTCTTTCACGCGGCGGGACTGGCCGAAGGCTCCGAGACCATTTTGGCCTTCGTCCTGATGTGCCTCTTCCCGCAGAGCTTCGGCCTGATTGCCTGGCTCTTCGCCGCCATGTGCCTGGTGACGGCGGCGGGCCGGTGCCTCGACGCTGCCCGGCTGTTCCGTGATCCCGCCTGAAACGACGACGGGCTGTCGAGCCCTTGCAGCCGGAGCCCCCGAGTTGTGGCAGGATGGGCGGGACATCGGCGGCTCAGGCGGCGTCGCCGACCCGCCGCCATGGCCACGAGGTGCTGATATCTGATGCAGGAGGCGACCTATTCTCCCGGGCCAGGCCGTCGACCGGTGCAGCGCGACGGCGACCTCGTCTGCGATATCTGCGTCATCGGTGCCGGGTCGGCAGGCCTGTCCGTCGCGGCCGGGGCCGTCCAGATGGGCGCGTCCGTCGTGCTCGTCGAGAAGGGCGAGATGGGCGGAGAATGCCTGAACTCGGGATGCGTCCCGTCGAAGGCCATCATCGCGGCCGCGGCGAAAGCCCACCTGCCCCGGACCAGTGCCGCCTTCGGCGTCACGCTCGGCCCGGCTGCGGTCGACCACCAGCAGGTCCATGACCATATCGCCAGCGTGATTGCGGCCATCGCTCCCCATGACAGCGTGGAGCGCTTCGAGGGCCTTGGCGTCGACGTGATCAAGGCGAGCGCCCGGTTTGTCGATCCGCGGGTGGTCGAGGCCGGCGGGAGGCGGATCCGGGCGCGCCGCTTTGTCATCGCCACCGGATCGCGGCCCGCCGTTCCATCCGTGCCGGGGCTGGCCGACAGCGGTTTCCTCACCAACGAGACGATTTTCACGCTCACGGCCTTGCCGGCAGACCTCCTGATCATGGGCGGCGGGCCCATCGGCGTGGAGATGGCGCAGGCCTTCCGACGCCTGGGTTCGACCGTCACCCTCATCGAGAAGGAGACGATCCTGTCCCGCGACGATCCCCAGGCCGTGGCCGTCGTCAGGGATGCGCTGATTGCGGACGGCGTCGCGATCCTGGAGGGCCAGGGCGTCGCCTCGGTCAGCCGGAGCGGCGACCGGGTCGAGGTCCTCCTCGACGGTGGGGACAGGATCAGCGGCACCGATCTCCTCGTCGCGACCGGGCGCCGGCCGAACCTCGAAGACCTCGGACTGGAGGCTGCGGGGATCGCGACCGGCCCGCGGGGCATCACGGTCGATGCGCGCCTGCGGACCACCAATCGACGGGTCTTCGCCATCGGCGATGTCACAGGCGGGCCGCTCTTCACCCATGCGGCATCCCAGCAGGCGGGTATTGTCATCCGCAACGCGCTCTTCCTGCTCCCCGCCAAGGCTGACTATGGCGCGCTGCCGCGGGTGACCTATACCGACCCGGAGCTCGCCCAGGTGGGAATGACCGAGCAGGAGGCCCGGAAGAGTGGGGAACCCGTCGAGGTGCTGTTCGCGCCCTTCGCGGGGAACGACCGCGCCCAGGCCGCACGCCGCACCGAGGGCTTCGCCAAGATCATCGTGGGACGGCGGGGACGGATCCTCGGGGCGACCATCGTCGGGCCGGGTGCGGGGGAGCTGATCGGTCTGTGGGCGCTTGCCATGTCGCAGCGGCTGGCGATCGGCGCTGTTGCCGGGCTCGTCCTGCCCTACCCGACCCTATCCGAGATCTCGAAGCGGGCGGCGGGCAGCTACTACACGCCCCGTCTTTTCGGGCCGACCACGCGGCGCCTGGTCGGCCTGATCCAGCGCTTCGTTCCCTGAGGCGACACCATGGCGCTGAAAACCTATCTGCGGGACAAACGCCTGTGGGCCGCCATCGGGCTGATCTGCCTGCTGGTGGGCCTGCGCTGGTCGGGGCTTGCCGACCAGCTGACGCTGGAGACACTGCGGACCCATCGCGGCGGGCTGCAGGACTTGGTGGCCCGCCATCCCGTCGGCTCCGCCCTCGCCTATATCGCGGTCTATGTGGCGGCCGTCGCCCTGTCGCTGCCGGGCGCCGTGTTCCTCACGCTCTCCGGAGGGTTCCTGTTCGGCGCCCTGTCCGGCACCCTGTTCACGGTGGTGGCCGCCACCCTCGGCGCGTCGCTGATCTTTCTCTTCGCGCGAACGGTGTTCGGCGCCGATGCGCTGGAGCGGTTCGGTCCGGCCGCCGCTGCCATGGCCGCAGGTGTCCGTCGCAACGCCGCGGCCTATCTGCTCGTCCTGCGCCTCGTGCCGATCTTCCCGTTCTTCCTGGTCAATCTCGTCCCGGCGCTGATCGGTGTTCCCTTGCGGACCTATGTGGCGACGACCTTTGTCGGCATCATCCCGGCCACGGCCGTCTTCTCGGTGACCGGAGCCGGTCTCGGGGCGGTTCTCGACAGTGGCGAGACCCTCTCCCCGGCCTCCATCCTCACGCCGGAGATCATCGCCGGGCTCTGCGGCCTCGCTCTCCTGTCGCTGGTCGCTATCCCCCTGAAGAAGTGGCTGTCGCGATCCGGGGAGACACCCGTCCCATGACCCGTGCGGGCGCGGCGACACCGGCTCGGCCCGCCAGGGTGGACGGGCCGCCACATGGCTGAGCACCGCGTCGTCCTGGTCGGCGGAGGGCACAGCCATGTCCAGGTGCTCCGGGCGTTTGCGCGCCAACCTCAGCCCCTCGCCCGGCTGACCCTCGTGAGCGACAGCCTCGAAGCTCCCTATTCCGGCATGCTGCCGGGACATATCGCTGGACTCTACTCCCGCGAGGCCATGCATATCGATCTAGCGGCCCTCGCGGCCCGTTGCGGGGCGGATGTCGTTCCGCAGGCGGCGGTCGGGATCGACCGGCCGGGGCGCCGGGTCGTTCTCGCCGATGGGAGCCACCTCCCCTACGACACGCTGTCGCTGAACATCGGCATCACGCCGGACCTCTCCTCCGTCACCGGGGCCGACCGGTTCGCGCTGGCCCTGAAACCGATCGGACGCCTGCTGGCGAAACTGGAGGGCGCCCTGGGCTCAGGGCCGCCGGCGAAGGCGCCGGGGCAAATCCTGGTGATCGGCGGCGGACCTGCGGGCGTCGAGGTCGCCCTGGCGTTGCGAGCCCGCCTCGCCGGCTCTGAACAGCGGCCCCATCCCTGGATCGGGATCGCCGCGGGGCGCGGCCTGGTCCCGCGCCTCAATCCGCACGCGAGGGGCAAACTGGCGCGCATTCTCGCGCGCAAGGATATCGAGGTCCTGCCGTCCTGCCGGATCACCGAGGTCGCGGCGGATGGCGCAAAGGCCGAGGACGGCCGCTGGATCGCTTCGGACCTGACGATCATGGCGACCGCGGCGCGGGGACAGCCCTGGCTCGCGGGCGCGGATCTGCCCCTCTCCCCCGACGGATCGGTGTTGGTCCGGCCGACGCTTGCCAGCACCGGCGATGACGCGGTCTTCGCCACCGGAGACTGCGCCGAACTCGTCGGCCAGCGGCTGGACAAGGCGGGGGTCTACGCGGTGCGGCAAGGCCCGGTCCTCGCGCAGAACCTTCGCCGGCGGATCCGCGGCGAGCCGCCGATGGCCTATCGACCCCAGGCGCGGGCGCTCGCCATCCTGTCCACCGGCGATGGCCGGGCGGTCGCCTCGTGGGGCGACCGGATCGCCGTCGAGGGGCGGTGGGTCTGGTGGTGGAAGGACTGGATCGACCGGCGCTTCGTCGAGGGCTTCTCGTCCCCTTGACGCGCCATCCTCGTCGGCTCCGGCCCCAGGGCCGCAAGACGCGCGGTCGTCAGGTCAGCATCTGCATGTCGCCGCAGATCGACAGAGCCTGCCCGGAAATGGTCCGACCCTTGGGGGACGCCAGGAAGAGCATCTGGTCGGCGAGCTGGCGGGCCGTAACGAAGGTCTTGAGCGAGGTATAGGCCACTGCCTGCGTCTCCATCTCGTGGAACGAGACCCCGCGGGACTGCGCCTTGGCTTCGAGCACGCGCCGGATCCTGTCGCCCTCCACGAGGCCGGGAAGGATGGCGTTGACGCGGATACCGAACTCGCCGAGCTCGATCGACAGCGACTTGGTGAACCCGACGACGCCCCATTTGGCGGCGGCATAGGGGGTCCGCAGCGCGAAGCCGAAGCGACCGGCGACCGAGGCAAGATTGATGATCGAGGCGTTGGGGCTCGCCTTCAGATGCGGCACGGCGAGTCGCGCGCAGTTGAACTGGCTGGTCAGGCAGACCTCGATGCAGCGATCCCAGTCCTCCGGGTTGATCTCCTCGACGCGGCCGGTGGGACCCGCGATGCCCGCATTGTTGACGAGCACGTCGAGGCCGCCGAGGCGATCGATCGCCGTGTCGAACAGGGCCTTCACCGCCGAACGGTCGGCCACATCGCACCACGACGACGAGATGCCGGGATCGGTGGTCGCGAGTTCGGCAAGCGCATCCCTGTCGACGTCGCAGACATGGACCTTGGCCCCCTCCTCGGCGAAGGCCCGCGCGACCTCGCGGCCGATGCCGTTGGCGCCCGCTGTCACCAGCACACGCAGCCCGCCGATGCCCAGATCCATGGTCCGTCTCCTTATGCCCTGTTGCGAGCTGCGGCGAGGCCGCCGCGCCCGATGATGAAGTCCGCGGCGCCGCTGATGTCGGCGACGATGGCGGTCCGCGCCGCCGCGCCATCGCGCGCCCGGATCGCGGCCAGCGCCTCGGCGTGGAACCGGATGGCGCCGCTGCGGGCCAGACGATCCGGATTGGCGCCGAGGTCGAGATTGAGCACCGGTCCGGCCTTCAGCCAGAGCGCCCCGATGATCTCGACCAGGGTCGGCAAGCCGGCCGCCTCGTAGATCGCGAAATGCAGGTTCTTGTTGATGCGGACGGCCTCGGCGAGGTCGGCCACCGGCTGGCTTCCGAGTGCGCGGAAGGCCGCTTCATGGCCGGCAATCCGCTCGATGGCCCTGGCATCCGCCGCAGCCGCTGCCGCCTCGGCCGCAAAACCTTCGATGGAGATGCGCACCGTCGTCAGCTCGCGAAACCCCTCCTCCGACATGACGGGAACGCGCACGGCGCGGTTCGGCGTCACCTCCAGCGCCCGGTCCGCCACCAGACGGCTCACCGCCTCGCGCACCGGCATCATGCTGGTGCCCAGCGCCAGCGCCGTCGCCCGGAGCGAGATCTTGTCGCCCGGCGCAAGCCGGCCGGCCATGAGCAACTCACGCAGGTGCCCATAAACCCGCTCGCCGAGCGTCTCCCGCTCCAGCGGGCCAATCGTAGTGAGGGCGTCGGCGACGCTCATCGGGGCTCCGGGCTGCGACCTTTCTATCCGGCGGGACCGTCATCCCCTCTCGCGAAGGGGCTGGACAAAGCGCCGCCAATGAGGAACCCTAACTGTGATCACAGATCACGGCAAGCTCCGGCTGGCCGTCGGCGAGGAGCGGCCAACGCGCCCGCCGGTGTGACGCAGGGCCTGGAAAACGCACCTTGAGGAGACGTCCCCATGACGGGCAAAACGACCCCGGACCATAAGAGTCTGTCCCGCCGTACCGTGCTGAAGGCATCGGCCGGCGTCGCTGCGCTCGGCGCCATCGGCGCTCCGGCGATCAGCTACGCACAGGCCGAGACCATCAAGATCGGTCACATCACGCCCCGCACCGGCTTCCTCGGTCCCCTGGGCGAATATGCCGCCCAGGCCGTCCAGCTCGCGGCGGAAGAGATCAATGCCGCCGGCGGCGTCCTCGGTCGGCGGATCGAGCTCATCCTCGACGACAGCCCCAACCCGCAGCAGGCCTCCGCCAAGGCCGAGCGCCTCGTCCAGCGCGACAAGATCATTGCCCTGCTCGGCGAGATCTCCTCGGCCTCGGCCCTCGCCATCGCCCAGGTCGTCCAGCGCGAGAAGGTGCTGTTCATCAACACCGGCGCCAATTCGGACGCGCTGCGCGGCTCTGACTGCCAGAAGTTCATGTTCCACATCGAGGCGCAGAACTCGATGTACGTGAAGGCGGTGGGCCGCTCGCTGATCCGCGACGGCCTCGTCTCGGGCAAGCGGTGGTACTCGCTGACGGCGGACTATGCCTTCGGCCACGACCTGCTCAACGTCGCCAAGCGCTACATGGGCGCCAATGGCGGCAACCATGCGGGTGACGACCTCATCCCCACGGACCTCGCCGACTTCTCGCCCTTCCTGCTGAAGATCCGCCAGGCCCGTCCGGACGTGGTCTGCCTCAACCTCGCGGGCACGCAGATCACCAACTTCCTCAAGCAATATGCCGAGTTCGGCCTGACCTTCCCGGTCGCCGGCTTCGGCTTCGACACGGCCCTGGCCTGGGGCGCTGGCCGCGGCAATTTCGGTGGCATCTGGCCGGTCGTCTGGCATCACCTCATCGACACGCCCGGTTCGAAGTCCTTCGTCAGCGGCTTCCAGCGGAAGTACAACCGCATGCCTGAGAACCAGGCCTGGGGCGACTACTGCTCGCTGAAGATCGTCGCGCAGGCCATCGCCGAGACGCGCGCGACCGATCCGGTGAAGATCGTCGAGCATTTCGAGAAGGGCGCGAAGTTCGACCTGCTGAAGACCCGCGAGGGCTACTTCAGGGCCAAGGACCATCAGATGATGATGGAGATGTACGCGATCACCGCGCTGCCCGCGGCGCAGATCCGCAACCAGTACGACATCTTCACCTCCTCGCCCCCGGTTCCCGCCGCCAACGAGAGCCTCGAGGTCATCGCGGCGACCGACGACGAGAACAAGTGCACGTTCCGGGCGTGACCTGACAGGACAGGCCGGGGCGGCGGATTGCGCCGCTCCGGTCGCCTGACCTCGTCGCACCTGCGCGCGCGCTGCCGCTGCCGCGGATCGCCGCGAAGCACCGCCCTTTCCCGCCGAACGCCGATGCCATCCCGCAATCTGGACGGATCCCGTGCCTGACCTGATCCCGCTCCTGTCGCAGATCCTCAACGGCCTCCTGGCCGGCTCCTACTACCTGATGATCGCGCTCGGCCTGTCGATGATCTTCTCCCTCGGCGGCATCGTGAACCTGGCCCACGGGGCCTTCTATGCGCTCGGCGCCTATCTCGCGGTCACCCTGTCGGAGCGCATCGGCTTCGGCGGCGCGCTCATCGCCTCGCCGGTGATCGTCGCCATCATCGGCATGGTGGTCGAGCGCTACCTGCTCCGCCGCTTCTACACGGCCGACCCGATCCTCGGCCTGTTGCTGACCTTCGGCCTCGCCATGGTCGCCGAGCAGGGCCTGCGCATGATCTACGGCGCGGCGCCCATCCCCTTCTCCATTCCGCCCGAGCTGCGCGGCCAGGTCTTCCTCGGGGACTTCGTCTATTCGCGCTACCGGCTGATCACCCTCGGCATCACGGCCGTCGCCGTCTTCGGTCTCTGGCTGCTGCTGACCCGCACCGCCTTCGGCAAGGTGGTCCGCGCCGGCGTGCAGAACCCCGACATGGTCGGCGCCCTCGGCATCTCGCTGAAGCCCTACATGACGGCGGTGGTGATGATCGGCGTCGGCCTTGCGGCGCTGGCCGGCGTGCTGATCGCGCCGATCGCCGGCGTCCACCCCGCCATGGGCCAGGAAATCATCACCTTCGCCTTCGTGGTGGTGGTGATCGGCGGCCTCGGCTCCTTCTGGGGCGTGGTCGCCGCCGCCGCCATCGTCGGCATGACCCGCGGTGTCGCCGCCCATTTCTATCCCGCTGCCACCGAGGCCTCGGTCTATCTCCTGATGGTCCTCGTCCTGCTGATGCGGCCGCGCGGCCTCTTCGGCGAGCGCATCCAGAAATTCGAGTGACACGATGACCCCGGCCCTGCGCAACCTTCTCGCAGCCCTCGCGGCGCTCGTCGTCCTGCCCGTCTTCATGCTGTCGATCGGGCTGACCCTGACCTCGGCGACCGACGTGGTCATCTTCGCCATCGCCGCCCTCGCACTGAACATCCTTGTCGGCCATACCGGCCTCGTCTCCTTCGGCCACGGCGCCTTCTTCGGGATCGGCGCCTATGCCGCGGTCCTCGCGCAGCGCCATTTCTTTCCCGGCCAGATGCTGCTGCCGATGGGCTTTTCGATCCTGTTCGTCGGCGTCGTCTCGGCCCTTCTCGGCCTGCTGATCCTGCGCCGCCGCGGCGTCTATTTCTCGCTGCTGACCCTCGCCATGACGGCGGTCGCCTACACCGTCTCCTTCCGCTGGACGGACCTGACGGGTGGCGAGAACGGCCTCGGCGGTGTCGTCAGGCCGGACTGGGGCTTTGCCAATCTCAACAATGGCTGGGTGTTCTACACGGTGGTCGCCCTCATCGGCTTCCTTGTGGTGCTCCTGCTTCAGCGGTTCCACACCTCGCCTGTCGGCACGGTCCTCGTCTCCATTCGCGAGAACGAGGTGCGCTCCCGCTTCATCGGTTACGACACCGACCGCTACAAGCTCATCGCCTTCACGCTCTCCGCCACCATCACCGGCTTTGCGGGCGTCCTGTCCGCCTTCCACCACCGCTTCACCTCGGCGGACCCGATCGCCATCCAGTTCTCCGGCGAACTCCTCGCCATGGTGGTGATCGGCGGCATGCGCTCCTTCATGGGGCCGGCTCTGGGCGCCCTCTTCTTCATGCTCTTCCGCGAGTACCTCTCGCTCTACACAGCGAGCTGGCTGCTGTTTTTCGGGCTGCTCTTCGTCGGCTTCATCATCTTCTCGCCCACCGGCCTCGTGGGCGTGGCGGGACGGCTGATGGCGCCGTTCCGCAAGGTGCCCGAAACCGATGCGGCCATGGCGGCGCGGCGGGTCGAGGCGGTCGGGCCCGTGCCGCCGGCCTTCATCCGCGAGGGCGCGACGGCGGCCGGGGCACCGGTCCTCGCCGTCGACGACATCGCCAAGAGCTTCGGTGGCATCAAGGCGGTGCGCGGGGTCTCCTTCGCGGTGCGCGACCGCACCCTCCACGCGCTGATCGGCCCCAACGGCGCCGGCAAGACCACGGCCTTCAACCTGCTGTCGGGCATGTTCCCGCCAGATCGCGGCTCCGTCCGGCTCGATGGACGCGAGGTCGGCGGCCTGTCGCCGCAGGCCATCACCCAGGCCGGCGTCGGACGCTCCTTCCAGATCACCAACCTCTTTCCCGGTCTGTCCATCGAGGAGAATGTCCGCCTCGCCATCCAGGCCCGGCATTCCGGCCGCTTCGGCCTGTGGGCGGAGGCCACCGCCCTGCCCGGCATCAAGGACGAGACGGCGACCCTCATTCGCTATCTCGGCCTTGCCGGCATCGAGCAGGCCGAGGCCGGCTCGCTGTCCTATGGCGGGCAGCGCCTCGTCGACATGGCGCTCGCCCTGGCGACGCGCCCGCGCATCCTCCTCCTCGACGAGCCGCTGGCGGGCCTTGCCGCGGCCGAGCGCAAGCGCGTCGGCGACATCATCAAGACCATCTCCGGCGACATTCCGGTGCTGCTCGTCGAGCACGACATCGACCGCGTCTTCCAGCTCGCGGACCACGTCACGGTGATGAACGATGGCGAGGTGCTGGTGGACGGCTCGGTCGAGGAGGCGCGCTCTTCCGAGCGGGTCCAGGCGGTCTATCTCGGCTCGGGCGCCCATGCGGTGGCGGCGAAGGAGCGCGCCTCGGCCGCGACACAGGACACGCTGCTCTCCCTCGATACGGTCAACACCTTCTACGGCAAGAGCCACATCCTGAACGACGTCAGCTTCACCGTCCGCTCGGGTGAGATCGTCGCTCTGCTCGGCCGCAACGGCGCGGGAAAGTCGACGGTCCTCAAGACCATCACCGGCATTGCCCAGCCGGCCTCTGGCACGATCACGTTGGCCGGCGAGACGCTCTCGGGCCTGGCGCCGGACCAGGCGGCGCGGCGCGGCATCGGCTATGTCCCGCAGGGTCGTGGCCTGTTCGCCGGCATGTCGGTGAAGGACAATCTCATGCTCGGCCGGCTGCGGCGGATCACCGGAGCCGGTCGCCACTGGGACGAGGACCGGGTGCTGGATTTCTTCCCGCGCCTGAAGGAGCGCTGGACCACCCCCGCCGACTTCCTCTCCGGCGGCGAACAGCAGATGGTCGCGGTCGCCCGCGCCCTTGTTGGCGATACCCGGGTCCTGCTGCTCGACGAGCCCTTCGAAGGCCTCTCGCCGGCGATCACCGAGGAGCTGTTCGAAGCCTTCGACAAGCTGCGCCATGACGTGTCGATCATCCTCGTCGACCATCATCTTGATCTCGCCCTGGCGCTCTCCGACCGGACCGTCGCGCTGGAGCGCGGCTCCGTCACCTGGGCCGGCGCCTCCCGCGAACTGCGCGAGGACCAGGACCTGCGCCGCAAGGTCCTGTGGCTGTGACGATGAGGCCGCATCCAGCTTGGGCCTCGTGGTTTCGCCCCCCCATCCCTGACCCCTCCCCGCCGCAAGCGGGGGGAGGGGAAAAGGCGCTCAACGGCTCCGTCGCGGCGACCTTGCGCTCGTGGGCGGGGAATGGCTCCATTCCCCTCCCCCCGCTTGCGGCGGGGAGGGGTCAGGGGTGGGGGGCCGCGATGGAACGACGCCGCGATCACCGCATACCCATTGCCCGCCGCCTCAGACGCGAGGCGACATTTCAAGAACGACTCATCTGGAATGCCATCCGCCAGTTCGCCATTCCAGGCTTTCACCCGCGGCGGCAGGCACCGGTAGGCCCATACATCGTCGATTTTGCCTGCCACAGCCTGAAGATCGTTATCGAGATCGACGGCGACCACCACGGATATGGCGAGCAGGCCCAGCGTGATGCCTTTCGAGACGATGACCTCAGGTCGCGCGGCTACGAGATCATCCGCGTCAGCAACCACCACATCGCGGAAAGCCTGGACGGCGCCGTCGAGACCATTCTGGCGGCCTGCCTGATGCGCGGCAACACTTCGGCCCCGATCCCCTCCCCGCCGCAAGAGGTGCGAGGACAAGGTAGCCCAACCGCCGACGATCGCTTGGCTGCCTACGAGCAAAACACTGCGACAGATATCAAACGAGGGAACTGACATGCCGAAGGTCGCCATCATCGGATCGGGCCTGATCGGGCGGGCCTGGGCCACGGTCTTCTGCAGCCACGGCTGGACGACGGCGCTCTACGATCCCGTTCCCGGCGTCGCCAAGGCGGCCAAGGCCCATATCGCCCGGAACCTCAAGGAGCTCGCCGACCTCGACCTGGTGAAGGACCCCAAGGGCGCGGCGCAGAACCTGGTCGCCTGCGGCAGCCTCGCCGAGGCCCTCGCCGGCACCGCCCTCGTCCAGGAGAACGGGCCCGAGACGGTGGAGGCCAAGATCGCCATCCACACCGAGATCGACACCCTCGCCCCGGCCTCTGCCATCGTCGTCTCCTCGACCTCCTTTCTCTTCGCCTCGCTCTGGGCCAAGAATCTCAAGCACCGCTCCCGCGTGCTCGTCGCCCATCCGGTCAACCCGCCGCATCTCGTCCCCATCGTCGAGCTCTGTCCCTCGCCCTGGACCGATCCGAAGGTGGTCGAGAAGGCGCGCGGCCTCTATGCCCGCGCTGGCCAGGTGCCGATCATCGTGCGCAAGGAGGTCGACGGCTTCGTGCTGAACCGCCTGCAGGCCGTGCTGATGGCCGAGGCCTTCGATCTCGTCGGCTCGGGCGTCGTCTCGCCGGAGGACCTCGACAAGACCATTCGCGACGGGCTCGGCCTGCGCTGGAGCTTCATGGGGCCGTTCGAGACCATCGAGCTCAACGCCCCCGGCGGCATCCCCGACTACAATCGCCGCTACGGGCCGAGCCTCACCCGCCTCACCGGCCGCAAGGTCTTCACCTCCGCCAACGAGGCGGCGATCATGGCGGAATGGCCGGGCGAGCAGACGCCTGAGCGCATAGCCCGCCTGTCGAAATGGCGCGACAGCCGTTTGGCCGCCTTGAAGGCCCACAAGCGCGGCGCGAAGAAGAAACCGGCCTGATCCTCACCTGTCCCGCATGCCGACGTAAGGAGCCTCGCATGGCCAAGTCGAAGAAAGTCATCATCACCTGCGCCATTACCGGCTCGATCCATACGCCGACCATGTCGGAGCACCTGCCGGTGACCGCGCAGGAGATCGCCGAGAATGCGATCGCGGCGGCGGAAGCCGGTGCGGCCATCGTCCATCTTCACGCGCGCGACCCCAAGGACGGTCGGCCCGACCAGTCGATCGAGGCCTATGCGCCGTTCCTGAAGGTCATCAAGCAGGCCTCCAACGTCGCCATCAACATCACCACCGGCGGCTCGCAGACCATGACCGTCGACGAGCGGGTGAAGCCTGCCGCGCATTACGCGCCGGAGGTGGCGAGCCTCAACATGGGCACGATGAACTTCGGCCTCTACCCGATGCTCGATCGCTACAAGGAGTTCAAATATGACTGGGAGCGGCCCTATCTGGAGGGCTCGCGCGCCGGCATGTTCAAGAACACGCTCGCCGACATCGAATATATCCTCACCACCTGCGCCAACAACGGCACCCGCTTCGAGGTGGAGTGCTACGACATCGGCCATCTCTACACGCTGCGCCATTTCGCGGACCGCGGCGTGATCAAGCCGCCCTTCTTCATCCAGTCGGTCTTCGGCATCCTCGGCGGCATCGGCGGCCATTACGAGGACGTGGTGATGATGAAGCGCACCGCCGACCGGCTGTTCGGCGACCAGTACCAGTGGTCGGTGCTTGGCGCCGGGCGGAACCAGATGACCATCGCCGCCATGGCGCTGGCCATGGGCGGGAATGTCCGCGTCGGCCTCGAGGACTCGCTGTGGATCGGCCCGGGCAAGCTCGCGAAGAACAACGCCGAGCAGGTGACCAAGGTGCGCCAGATCATCGAGGGCATGGGGCTGGAGATCGCCACGCCAGACGACGCCCGCGAGATCCTCGGCCTCAAGGGCGGCGACAAGGTCAATTTCTGACGGGCGCGGCGCGCGCCAACCACGCAGGCGTCCTGGCGCGGCTCATGCGGCGCCAGGCGGGTTTGGAGCGTCGCGCCTCTCATGCGTTGGTGCGGGCGTTCAGCCCGCGAGCCAGGCCTTCAGGCTGGTGCAGATGGCATCGGTCGAGATGCCGTAGCGGTCGTGCAGGGTCGGCAGGGCGCCGGCCGCGAGGAATTCGTCGGGCAGGCCGATCTGGCGGAAGCGCGGGCTGAGACCGTTGCGCATCAGCAGCCCCGCCACCGCCTCGCCCAGGCCGCCGACAACCGTGTGGTTCTCGGCGACGACGACGAGGCGCCCGGTCTTGCCGGCTTCGGCAAGGATCGTTGCCGTATCGAGCGGCTTGATGGTCGGCGCGTGCAGCACGGCGACGCTGACCTTGTCGGCCGCGAGCTTTGCGGCAGCTTCCAGCGTGCGCATGGTGAGCAGGCCGGAGGAGATGACCAGCACGTCGGTGCCGTCGCGGATGACCTTGGCCTTGCCGATCTCGAACCTGTAGCCGTACTCGTCGAGCACCAGCGGCACCTGACCGCGCAGCAGGCGCATATAGACCGGGCCGCGATGGTCGGCGATGGCCGGAACCGCCTGCTCGATCTCATGGGCGTCGCAAGGGTCGATCACCGTCATGCCGGGAATGGCGCGCATCAGCGCCAGATCTTCGGTCGCCTGGTGGCTCGGGCCATAGCCCGACGTCAGGCCCGGCAGGGCGCAGACGATCTTCACGTTGCGGTCCTCTTCCGCGATCGTCTGGTGGATGAAGTCATAGGCGCGGCGCGAGGCGAAGACGGCATAGGTCGTGGCGAAGGGCGTGAAACCCTCGGCGGCAAGGCCCGAGGCGGCGCCGAACATGACCTGCTCGGCCATGCCCATCTGGTAGAAGCGATCGGGATAGGCCTGCGCGAAGATGTGCAGGTCGGTGTATTTGCCGAGATCGGCGGTCAGGCCGACGATTTCCGGCCGCTCCTTCGCGGCGGCGACCAGCGCATGGCCGAAGGGGGCGGGCTTCGTCCGCTGCCCCTCCCCCGCGATGGAGGCGATCATGGCGGAGGTGGTGAGCCGCGGCTTGCCCGATGATGTCAGGACGGGTTTGGTCATCCGAGCCTCCCGGCATCGAGCGCATCGAGCGCGAGCTTCCATTCATGCGCCTCGACACGGATGAAGTGGTTCTTCTCGCGCGCCTCCAGGAAGGGCACGCCTTTGCCCATGAGGGTGTCGGCAATGATCATCCGCGGCTTCGGCTCGCCATGGTCGCGGGCGGCGTCGAAGGCCTTCACCACCGCGTCGAGGTCGTTGCCGTCGACACGCTGGGTGTGCCAGCCGAAGGCCTCCAGGCGATCCACCAGCGGCTCGAAGCCCATGACCTGGGTCGAGGGCCCATCGGCCTGCTGGTTGTTGACGTCGACGATTGCGATGATGTTGTCGAGCTTGTGGTGGGCGGCGGCCATGATGGCCTCCCAGACCGAGCCCTCATCGAGTTCGCCGTCGGAGAAGAGGACATAGACGCGGCTGTCCGAGCCCTTGCGCTTCAGCCCCATCGCCTTGCCTACGGCGATGGAGAGGCCAAGGCCGAGCGAGCCGCCCGACATCTCCATCCCCGGCGTGTAGGCGGCCATGCCGGACATCGGCAGGCGGCTCTCGTCGCCGCCATAGGTCTCGAGCTCCTCGGCCGGGATGATCCCCGCCTCGATGAGCGCGGCATAGAGCGCGATGGCGTAGTGGCCGTTCGACAGGAGGAAGCGGTCGCGGCCCTCCCAGTCCGGGTCGTCCGGCCGGTAGCGCATGGCGTGGAAATAGGCGACGGCGAGCACGTCGGCGATGTCGAGGGCCTGGGCGATGTAGCCCTGGCCCTGGACCTCGCCCATCAGCACCGCGTTGCGGCGAATGCGATAGGCGCGCTCCGCCAGTTCCTTGTTGTGGCCGGGTGAGGCTGTCACGGGAGGCTCCGGACGGGTGGGAGTGCGGGTTGGCGCGACGGCCGCGATCAGTGGATCAGTGGATCAGCATGCCGCCATTCACGTCGATGACCGCGCCGGTGATGTAGGCGGAGAGGTCCGACGCGAGGAAGAGATAGGCTCCGGCGACATCGCGGGCCTCGCCCAGGCGCCCCAGCGGAATGCCGGCGGCGATCTCGGCCTTCATGGCCGGGGTCAGCTTGTCGCCGGTGATGTCGGTCTGGATGAGGCCGGGAGTGACGCAATTGACGCGGATACCGTCCGGCCCCAGCTCGCGGGCCATGGCCTTGGCGAGGCCGAGGACGCCCGCCTTGGCGGCGGAATAGTGTGGGCCGCCGAAGATGCCGCCACCGCGCTGCGCCGAGACCGAGGACATGCAGGCGATCGAACCGGCCTTGCGCGAGCGCATGTGCGGGATGAAGGCCTGGCTGAGGAAGAGGACGCCAGTGGTGTTGACCGCGAGGATCCGGTGCCAGTCGGCCTCGGTGATCTCCATCGTCTTCACCGGCTGGGTGATGCCGGCATTGTTGAGGAGGATGTCGACATGGCCAAAGGCTGAAATGACCTCATCGGCAGCCGCCTTGCAGGCCGCAGCATTGCTGACGTCGCAGGCGATGCCGAGATGGCCGGTGCCAAGGTCCGCGGCGGCCTCGGCGGCGGCCTTTGCGTCGATGTCGAGGATGGCGACGCGGGCTCCATGCTCGACAAAGAGTTTTGCGGTGGCGAAGCCGATGCCGCGGCGGCCGGCGCCGCCCGAAATGACGGCGGTCTTGCCCTTGAGCAGCATGCAATCCTCCCGATGACGTCTTCTTGGTTTGTCATCGCGTTCTCTCACGCGCGACTCCGCCCAACAAACGCATAATTTACAACCTCTTATGAATCTGATTCACCTGTCCGCATGCTTAATGTCCCGGTGAACCTGCTCAGGGTCTTCGAGGTCGCGGCGCGGACGGGATCGTTCCGCACCGCCGCCTCGCAGCTCGGCCTGACGCCGAGCGCCATCAGCCACGCGGTGCGCAAGCTCGAGGAGACGCTCGGCGTTCCGCTGTTCGAGCGCGCCGCCCGGAGTGTCCGGCTCACCTATGAGGGCGAGGTGCTGATGCGGCATGTCGGCCGCGCCTTCGACGACCTGCGCCGCGGCATGGAGGCCGTCTCAGCCCGTGCGCCGAGCCTGCTGCGCCTCCACTGCGCACCGAGCTTCGCGGCGCAGTGGCTGACGCCGCGCCTGCCGTCCTTCCTCGAGGCTCATCCCGGCACCGACGTTCGGCTCGCCGCCGGCACCGACTATACCCGCTTCACCTCGGACGAGTTCGACGCCGACATCGTCTATGGCGCGCCGCGGGCCGAGGGGCTGGTGGTCATGCCGCTGGGCGAGGAGACGATCACCCCGGTCTGCAGCCCCGCCCTTGCCGCATCCATCCGCGACGCGCGGGATCTCCTGGGGCTGTCGCTTATCCAGAGCGATACCAAACAGGTCCAGTGGTCGGACTGGTTCGCAGCACAGGGGGTGACGGAGACGCCGCGGATCGGCAGCCGCTTCGACCGCAGCTTCCTGGCGATCCTGGCGGCGGCGCAGGGGCTTGGCGTCGCGCTGGAATCAACCCGTCTGGTCGAGGCGGAGCTCGCATCCGGCCGTCTGGTCGCTCCGCTGGCGGAGCGCAGCAGGCCGGTGCGCTATGTCGGCCATTATCTCGTCCATCCCCGCCATACCCAGCCGCGCAAGACGCTGCGGCAATTCTCGGACTGGCTGCAGCAGCAATTGCTCCTGGCCCCCGTCGGGCCGCAGGGCGGCCACGCATAGCCCGGGCTGGGCCTGAGGCCGAGCCTCGCGGCCCCTGAGCTAGGCTCCGATGCGCGCCATGCGGGGCACCTGCTCCAGCAGGGCGATGGCCTGGTCAGGGTCGCGCGCGCCGAAATCAGCCCCAAGCGTCAGGGCCAGATCGGGATTTTCGGTGAAATGATAGCCCCCAACCACGACGCAGATGCGCGGATTGGCCGAGGCGTCCCGCAGAAGCGCGATGGTCGCGGCGATCTCGTCATTCGACATCTCGCCGCCCGCCGACAGGCCGACCGCATCGAACCATGTGTCGTGGACGCGATCGAGCAGCACGTGCCGCGGCGCCGAGCCGAGATTGTCGACCTGCCAGCCGGCGTGGCGAAAGTACTCCTCCACGACGGACACACCGAGCGAATGACCCCCGCCGGGCACAAGGGCGAGCAGGATGTTGAAGCCCTCGCCCCGCGCTTTGACATTGGCGCTGAAACTCGGCCCGAAGGAGCGCAGGAGCTGCTGGATGCGCGACAGTCCGACCGCAACGGAGACAAAGGTCACGCGGTCGCTGTCCCAGAGCAGGCCGAGATGCCGGGCGGCGCTGCAGAGAACCGAGGAGATGACCGCTTCAATGGGAAAGCCGTCGTCCAGCAGCTTCTCGACATAGGCGTCGGCGGCTGAATAGGGCTGCCGGATCAGGAGGTCGCAAAAGGCCTCGACCTCGGCATAGGAGAACGACGTTGCGACTGTGGTCCCGGGCTGCAGATCGTAGCCAGACCCCAGATCCGTCTGGTGCGCCGTCATCAGGCGCGGAATGACCTGGGTCTCGATGGCGCGCCTGAGCTGGCCCTGCCCGTTCGGGGAGAGAACGTCTCCGAGGGGATGAAGGATCTTGTGCGTGCTGGCCCTGGTCTCGCCTTCCGGCAAGGTCAGACACGTGTCGCCGCTGGACGATGGATGGTCGGTCCCTGCCATGGTGTTCCCCGTGGCGGGCTGTTTTCCGGAATGGCGCTTCGGCCTTATCGTCGCGTGCCGCAGGATAGCGATCAGGCAACCGGAAAACGTTGTCTCCCACCGCCTCCGAGTGAACCATCGGATGGCCAATGTGGCAACAAGCCTTTCACCACGTGACGAAAGGTCAATCAGCTGACCTCTGCGTTCATCGGGACAGTGTCAGTTCTCATGCCCAACGCAATGGAGGCTCGGGCCCAGGCGGACGCGGGAAGCGTCCACCGGGGCTCGGGGTTGTCATGGCCTGAAGCGCAGCCGCTTCGGCTGCGTCACGGCACGACGAAGCGCGCGCTGATCGAATGGTTGTGATTGTCGCGGCCGGAGATCACGACGCGCGCACCGCTTGCGAGCGGCGCCTCCAGCCGGCCAACGAGGCGGTTCGGACCGCTCGCGGCGAGCGCGACGTTGATGGTGCGTCCGCTATCCTGGACGACGGCGCGGACGGCCGAGCCCTCGACCGTCGAGACCTTGCCGTCGTGGAGCAGGTAGACGCTGATCTCGGCCGGGGCGACGACGAGTTCGACCTGGTGATCGGCGGGCCCGCCCACCATGCCGCCGTTGGGTCCGCGGGCCTGTGCCAGAGCCGCGCCGGTGGCGATGGCAAGGGCCAGGGCGGCGGCGATGAATGTCGTCTTCATGGGTGTCTCCTTCGGGAATTGAGGGGTCAATAGGCGTCGACGACGGCAGGGCCGGCCACGGGTCGCTGGTCGCGGGCGGCGATCAGCGCATCCAGAGGCCGGCGGCCGAATTTCAGGAACAGGACCGGGGTGAGGAAGGTGTCGAGCAGCGTCGCCGAGACGAGGCCGCCGAAGATCGTCACCGCGACGGGGTGAAGGATCTCGCGGCCCGGCTCCCCTGCCCCGAAGAGCAGCGGGACCAGCGCGAGCCCCGCCGACAGCGCCGTCATCAGCACCGGCGACAGCCGCTCCAGCGAGCCGCGGATGACGAGGTCGCGGCCGAACTGCTCGCCCTCGTAGAGCGCGAGATTGATGTAGTGGCTGACCTTGAGGATGCCGTTGCGCGCGCTGATGCCGGCGAGCGTGATGAAGCCGATCATCGAGGCCACCGACAGCGACTGGCCGGCGATCCACAGCGCCGCGACACTGCCGATGAGCGCGAGCGGGATGTTGGTGAGCACGATCGCGGTCAGCACGGCCGACTGGTAGCGCATGTAGAGGACCATGAAGATCAGCGCGAGCGAGACCAGCGACAGCGCGCCGATAACGAGCGTCGACTCCTCCTGGGCCTGGAACGTGCCCTCAAGGCTGGTGCCGTAGCCGCGCGGCAGGCTGGTCTCGGCCACGACCCGCCGCACATCGGCGATGATCGCCGCCATGTCGCGGCGGCCATCGGCATTGGCCGAGACGACGATGCGGCGCTGGCCGTTCTCGCGCAGGATCTGGTTCGGGCCGTCGCCCTCCTCGACGGATGCGATGAGGCGCAGGGGCACGAAGCCCTTCGGCGTCGGCACCAGCAGATTCGCCAGGCTTGCAGTTGATCGCTCGTCCTCGGCCAGGCGCACCACCACGTCGAAGCGGCGGTTGCCCTCGACGATCTGCGACACGACGCGGCCGTTCGACAGGCCCTCCAGCGCCTCGGTGATGGAGGCCGGCGTGATGCCATAGAGCGCGGCCCGCTCGAAGTCCGGGGTGATGCGCAGCTGCGGGATGAGCACCTGCTTCTCGGTGTTGAGGTCGACGAGGCCGGCGACGCCCTGAAGGCGCGTCTGGAGGGTCGCCGCCAGCGTCCGCAGCACATCGATGTCCTCGCCGAAGATCTTCACCGCGATCTGGGCGCGAACGCCCGAGAGCATGTGATCGAGGCGGTGGGCGATGGGCTGGCCGATGGCGACGTTGACCGGCAGCACCGACAGGCGGTTGCGGATGTCGGCGAAGACCTCCTCCTTCGACCGCGCCGACTTGGACAGGGCGACGTCGATCTCGGAATTGTGGATGCCCTCGGCATGTTCATCGAGCTCGGCGCGGCCGGTGCGGCGGCCGACGCTGCGCGCCTCCGGCACCTGCATCACCAGCCGCTCGGCAATGGCGCCAAGCCGGTCGGACTCGGCCAGCGAGATGCCGGGGTTGTACTGGACGTTGATGAGCAGCGTGCCCTCGTTGAAGGGCGGCAGGAACAGCCGGGGCAGCTGCACCGCCGCGGCCGCGGCCACCGCAATGCCCAGCGCCACCGCGGCGAAGAGCGTCTTCGGCCGGTCGAAGGCCCAGAGCAGCAGGCGCCGGTTGCCGGCCTTGAGGTGGCGGACTAGCCAGCCGTCCTTGTGCTCCCTGATCTTCGTGCGGGACAGCAGGTAGTAGGACAGGACCGGCGTCACCGTGATGGAGGTGACGAGGCTCGCCAGGATCGAGACGATGTAGGCAATGCCGAGCGGCGTGAAGAGCCGCCCCTCGATGCCGGACAGCGCGAAGAGCGGGATGAAGACGAGGACGACGATCATCGTCGCGTAGACGATGCCGGAGCGGACCTCCTGGCTCGCCGCCGCGATCACCGAGAGAACCGGCAGCGGCGACGCCTTCTCGGCATTCTCCTTCAGCCGCCGCAGGATGTTCTCGACGTCGACCACCGCATCGTCGACCAGCTCGCCAATGGCGATGGCAAGGCCGCCAAGCGTCATCGTGTTGATGGAGAGCCCCATCGCCTGGAAGACGAGCGCCGTCGCCAGGATCGAGATGGGGATGGCGGTGAGCGAGATGATCGTCGCCCGGACGTTAAGCAGGAAGAGGATGAGGATGACGGCCACCACCGCCGCAGCCTCCAGCAGCACGATCTGCACGTTGCGGACCGATGTCTCGATGAAGGTCGCCTGCCGGAACTGTACCTGATCGGCGCGCACCCCCTCGGGCAGGGTGCGCTGGATCTCGGCCAGGCGCGCCTCGACCGCGCGGGTCAGCGTCACCGTGTCGGCGGAGGGCTGCTTCTGCACGCCGACGATGACGGCGGGCGCACCCTGATAGCCGGCATCGCCCCGCTTCGGCCGCGCCGCGAAGTCGACGCGCGCGACCTGGCGCAGGAGGATCGCCGTGCCGTTCGGGGTGGAGACGACGAGGTTGCGCAGGTCCTCCAGCCTGTTGGTCAGGCCAATGGCGCGGATGAGGTATTCGCGCGAGTGCTGGTCGACGAAGCCGCCGCCGGTATTGGCGCCGAAGCGCTGCACCGCCTGCTCGATCTGCTGTGGGGTCACCGACAGGCGCGTCATCGCCACGGGATCGGGCGTGACGCGGTACTGCCGGACCTCGCCGCCGATGGGGATGACCTGGGCAATGCCGGGAATGGTCAGCAGCTGCGGCCGGATGACGAAATCGGCGATCTCGCGCAGATCCATCTGGCTCGTGCCGGTCGCCGTCATGGCGATGAGCATGATCTCGCCCATGATCGAGGAGATCGGCCCCATCTGCGTCTGGACGCCGCGCGGCAGGCGCGCCTGCACCAGCGAGAGGCGCTCTGCCACCTGCTGGCGGGCCCGGAAGATCTCCGTGCTCCAGCCGAACTCGACATAGACGATGGAGAGCCCGACGCCGGACACGGAGCGAACGCGTTCCGCGCCGGGCATGCCGTTCATAGCCGTCTCGATCGGATAGGTGATGAGCTGCTCCACCTCCTGCGGGGCGAAGCCCTCGGCCTCCGTCATCAGCACCACGGTCGGCCGGTTGAGGTCGGGGAAGACGTCGACGGGCAGCCGCGGCACGACGAAGGAGCCGTAGGCGATGAGAAGCATCGCCGCAGCGATGACGAAGAGCCGGTTTCTCAGGCTCGCATTGACCAGGATGTTGAACATGGCTCAGCGCACCTGGTTCACGAGCGGTGCGCCGCGCACGACTACGCGTTCGCCCGGCTCGATGCCGCCGGTGACCAGCACGCGCTCGGCATCGAGCGCCTCCATCCGCACCGGCCGGGGCACGAAGAGCTCGGCCTCGCGATGCTGGAAGACGACGCTCTGGCCGTTCGGCGCCTGGGTGACGCTGGCGCGCGGCAGGACGATGCCGCGGGCGGTCTGGCCGGTCTCGGCGATCACCGACAGCGGCGTGCCGATGTCCAGCGAGGCAGGTGCGTCGAGGATGGCGAACTGGAGCAGCGTCGACTGCTGCTGCAGCGACCGCGACCGGCCGATGAGCGAGAGCGCCACCACCCGTCCGTCGGGGAGCCGGGCCGTCGCGGCGCGGATCTCCGCGGCATTGACCTGGTCGAAGACCAGCGCCTCCACCCAGAGGGAGGCCGGGTCGATGATCTGGAACAGGACGTCGGACGGCGAGACGACCTGTCCGTTGGCGACCCGCACCTCGGCGATGACGCCGTCGGCGGGCGCCACCAGCGGCTCCGGCACGACCTTGCTCTGGCGCAGTTCGGCGCGGCGGCGCTCGAGGCCGCGGAGCTGGATCTCGGTCTCCTCGAGCGACTGGCGCGGCACGGCATTGCGCTCCGCCAGCACCCTCTGCCGGTCGAGACGCGACCGGTAGAGCGCGATCTGCTGGTCGAGGTCGCCCTCGGTCTGCTGCAGCGTGGCGGCGTCCACCGGCTGGAAGGACGGCTGCACATAGGCCAGCACATCGCCGGCCTTCACCGTCTGGCCGAGGCGCGGCAGGCCGCCCCCCGCCGTGGCAATGCGCCCGCCAAGGGTCGCCTGGACGAGGCCGGACCGGTTGGGATCGGGGATGACGCGGCCGGCAAAGCGGACGGTTCGCACCGCCTCGCGCGGCTGGACGATCTCGGTGCGGACCTCCAGGAGCCGCTGCGTCGGCTTGGGCAGAAAGATAGTCCCGTCGGCGCGGCGATGCGGGGCGTTGCCCTGGGTGGCGGCGGCGCCGCCGCCATGGTCGTGGCCCTCATGGGCAAGGCTCAGCGAGGTGGCCATGACCAGGATAGCGAGGGCGGCGAGGCCCATGGCGACGCGCGGCCGGGAGCGCAGGCCAATGCCGACGAGGAGCCCGAGGAGCAGCGGGCCGCCGGCGAGCAGCAGCGTCGGGCGCAGGCTCGCCAGCTCCTGCCGGATGCGCGCGAGCCGCCCCTCGCCCTCTGCGGCGGTGCCGGTTGCGGCCGGCGCGGGAATGGTCAGCGCGCCGACCAGCAGGTCGGAGGTGCCGCCGGCCTCGACCTCGGCGATGACCTCGACAAGGCCGGGGGCCCTGAGGATGGGCGAGGCGAGCTCGTAGGTGCCGTTGGGCTGGGGCTCGGCCTTCAGCGCGGTGCCGTTGAGGCTGATGGTGATCGTCGCGCCGGCGACCGGTTCGTTGGTGGCGAAGCGGTCGAGATAGACGACCAGGACCTCGCCCTCGACGATGCCGACGAGTTCAAAGGCATCGGACGAGGCGGTGACGCGCGGGCTTGCCGGCGCCGTCGCTCCTGCGGGGGCCGGCCCATGGTCATGGCCGGGTCCGGCCAGGGCGAGGCTCGTGGTGATGACGATCGCGGCGACCATCGCGGCGGCAAGGCGCGCGATGCGAGAAAAAGGGCCAGAGGCCGGCATGGGAGAGGCTCCGATTGACGCGGGAAGGCGCGCGCCGCGAGGGCACGCGCAGGCGGGTCAAGCGGCGGAGCGTGGTGGTCGTTCGAGGCGGTCGAGCAGCGGGTCCGACAGGACCGGCACGGCGGGCGGGACCAGCACCGCAATCGCCCCCATCGGGGCAACGAAGCGGCTGGCGGTTTGCGGCAGGGCACAGCAGGGCGCGTGCTGGAGGCAGCAGTCGCCTGCCATCTTGCCGTCCGGTGATGCCGGTGCGTGGTCGTGCCCTGCCCCGCCCGGTGCGTCGACCACGGCATGGACATGCGCCGGGGCGTGGCCCGTGGCGGCGGCGGCCATGTCATGATGGTGCGGCATGATCAGGCCGAGCACCATCACCAGCACGACGAGCCATCGCGTGCAGCGCATCAGGGCAGAGGCTGGGCGGGCGAATTCGCTCACGGCATCCCACAAACAGGCAGCGCGCGACTCTTAGCGACGGCATGGTTCACCCGCAACCCTGACACGGTGACGCTGCCCGCGGTCTTGGGGGCGCGATCCCACGACGAAGGATCGCGTTGGCCCGTAGGCAACACAGGGCCGCTTCACGCGCCGAGTTGAACCAGCACCCAGCCAGCCGCGCCGATATGGGTGAGGGTGATGGCGACCGACAGGCCGTGGAGCAGCTTGAACCGGGACCGGTCCTGCGAATCTGTCGCCCGGTTGATGGCGGGCATCAGCACCTGGCGCGCGATGAGGACGGTGACGGCGATCAGCGCGAGGACGATGGCGAGCAGCGGCCTTGCCGGCGCGACCAGGGCCGCGCCCACCACGGAGGTGGCCAGGACGAACAGGTAGAAGTGCGGGAAGGCCTGGCGGATGACGGGACCGGCATCCTTTGGCGGCAGCACGTGGAAGATGAAGGCGGCGAAGCCGAACGAATAGAGGATCATGCCCCCGAACTGGAGAGCGGTGACGAGGAGGGCCATGGTCAGCATGTCAGGTCTCGGCTGGCGACGGTTTCGATGAGGGCGGCGGCCCTGCTGCGGCTGGATCGTGTCCGGCCCTGCCGTCCGGCGCAACGGGCGGGCGCGTCGTCCCGGACAGGCGCGGCAGCGCATAGGGCACGGAGGATCGATACGCCTCGAAGCGTGCGCCGTAGCGGGCGGCGAAGCGCCGTTCCTTCAGCTTCGGCGCCAGCAGGCAGTAGAGCGTGTAGGTGACGGCGATGACGAACTGGTCGGGGGTCCAGATCGGTACCGTCCAGAGGGTCAGGGCGAAGGCGACATAGATGGGCTGGCGGATGAAGCGGAACAGTCCGCCCGTCGGCAGGTCCGGATAGAGTGGCCTGCGGTTCGCCAGGAGCGACATCCAGCCCAGCGCGCCGGACTGGACTTCCGCACCGGCGTCAAAGCTCGCCTTGAGTAGCAGCAACCAGCTCGCGGCATAGGCGGCGCTGATCACGCCCAACAGCACGCCCTCCGCCCGCCACCAGATGACGCCGCTCGGGGTCCAGAGCGCGAACAGGAGGAGCAGCTGGACCGATGCGACGATGGCATAGGTCGTCGTGGACAGGGTCTGGCCATGGACCGGTATCGCCCGGTTCAGTAACCGGCCCCCGCGCTGGCTGAGCAGGAGCGAGTGGGTGATCGGGAACTGCAGGAGCAGCAGGCCATTGCAGAGATGGCTCCAGGGCGCCGGCACCTGGCCAAGGCTCATGCTCATGCCGAAGTACATGGCGACGATCATCGCCATCACCGCTGCCGCGAAGATGGCATGAACCACCAGGCCGAAGACGAGCGCGGTCACGATCCGCCCGCGGCCGGGTGGCGGACGGAGCGCCGGGGCCATCAGGGCCAACAGGCGATCGAACTGAGCCTTGGTATGGGAGGGCAAATCCGCTCTCGTTGATGCAACGGGCTGAACGGCACCTCATGCGGGATGGCCTGATGGTGCGAGGCCTCAAGCCTCGCACCGTGTACGCCGGCATGGCCAAAACAGATGCCGGGCGATCACGCAGACGCGGGGTCCTCCCGCCGGCCAGCGGACGTCGTTCCGCCGGGCCGCGTTACTTCTCGGTCTCGACGAGCCCCTTCACGAACCAGCGCTGCATCAGCACCACCACCAGTACCGGCGGCAACAGGGCGAGGATGGCGGTGGCCATGACCATGTTCCAGTCGGTCGGGCCGCCGGCCGAATCGATCATCTTGGACATGCCGATGACGATGGTCTGCATCCGCGCGTCGGTGCCGATGAGCAGCGGCCAGAGGTACTGGTTCCAGCCATAGAGGAAGAGGATGACGAAGAGCGCCGCGATATTCGTCACCGACAGTGGCAGGACGATGTCGCGGAAGAATTTCATCGGCCCGGCGCCGTCGATCTGGGCCGCCTCGACCAGCTCGTCCGGGATGGTCATGAAAAACTGCCGGAAGAGCAGCGTGGCGGTCGCCGAGGCAATCAGCGGGATGGTCAGGCCCGCATAAGAGTTCATCATGTTGAGGTTGGTGATGACCTGGATGGTCGGCACGATGCGCACCTCAACGGGGAGCATCAGGGTGATGAAGATCATCCAGAAGAAGGCCATGCGGAAGGGAAAGCGGAAGAACACCACCGCATAGGCCGACAGGATCGAGATGATGATCTTGCCCACCGCGATGGACAGGGCCATCACGGTGGAGTTCAGCATCATCTCCCAGACCGGCGGCGTCAGGATGCGCCCGGAGCGGCCGCCCTGCACCAATGCCTCGCCATAGTTGGCGACGGCCTGGTTGCCGGGCAGAAGCGGCATGGGCGCCTGGGCGATCTCGGGGTTGCTCAGGGTCGAGGCGACAAAGGCCACCCAGAGCGGGAAGGCCGTGATGGCGATTCCCACGGCAACGACGAGATGCGGAATGAGATTGTGGCGGCCCGGCTTCAGCGAGGGCAGGACGGGGCTGGTCATCAGTAGTGCACCCGTCGCTCGACATAGCGGAACTGGATGACGGTCAGGCCGATGACGATGACCATCAGGATCACGGCCTGGGCCGAGGAGCGGCCGAGGTCCTGGGCGATGAGCCCGTCGTACCAGGCCTTGTAGATCAGCACCTCCGTCGACTTGCCCGGCCCGCCCTGGGTGACGGCGTGGATGACGCCGAACGTGTCGAAGAAGGCATAGGTGATGTTGATCACCAGCAGGAAGAAGGTGGTGGGGGACAGCAGCGGGAAGACGATGGTCCAGAAGCGACGGACCTCGGTCGCCCCGTCGATGGCGGCGGCCTCAAGCAGCGATTTCGGGATCGACTGCAGGCCGGCGAGGAAGAACAGGAAATTGTAGCCGATCTGCTTCCAGGCCGAGGCGATGACAACGACGATCATGGCGTCCGTGCCGTCGATGCGCGGGTTCCAGTCGATGCCGAGGAACCGCAGCGGATAGGCGATGGTGCCGATCGAGGGCTGGAACAGGAACAGCCAGAGGGCGCCGGCAACGGCGGGGGCAATGGCATAGGGGATGACGAGGACTGTCCGGTAGGCGGTGGCGCCGCGCACCACGCGGTCGACCATGACGGCGAGCAGCAGGGCCGGGATCATCGCCAGCGCCGTGACGCCGAAGGAGAAGAGGAAGGTTCGCTGCAAGGTGGCGAGATAGGCCGGATCCTTCAGCACCGCCTCGAAATTCTCCAGCCCGACGAACTGGACCGAAAAGCCCAGCGGGTCCTGCAGCAGCGTCGACATCCAGATGGCCTGGCCGGCGGGCCAGAAGAAGAAGACCAGCGTGATGGCGATCTGCGGGGCGACCAGCAGGTAGGGCAGCAGCTTCTGGGGATAGACGACCTTGCGTTCCATGGGGGCCCCGGGACAGGCCGCTCGCGATGCGGCCGTCACGCCAAATAGAACCGCGGGGCGCCGGGCCTTGCAGCCGGACGCCCCGCGGCGGATCAGGATGGATCAGTTGGAGGCGCCGACCGCGCGCTCGAACTGGCGGAGGGCCTCGTTGCCGCGGCGAACCGCGTTGTCGAGGGCGGCCTGGGCGGTCTGCTGGCCCTGCAGGGCGCGCTCGACCTCCTCATGGTACATGTCGCGGATCTCCGTCCAGCGGCCGAAGCGGTAGCCCGACGAATTGGCGGTCGGGGTGCCGCGGGTCAGCTGCAGGATCGGAGCGTCGCGGCCCGGGTTCTGCTGGAAGAAGCCCTCGGCCTGCATCGCCTGGAAGGCGGCATTGGTGGCGGGCAGGAAGCCGGTCGCCTTGGCGAAGCGGACATAGATTTCCGGACGGGCGAGGAAGGCCAGGAACTGGGCCACGCCGCGGAGCTCCTCGGCCGAGCGGTTCGGGGCGTTGAACACCCAGAGCGAGGCGCCGCCGACGATGGAGTTCTTGGGCTCGGCGATCACGTCCGGCCAGAACGGCATGGCGGCCACCGAGAAGGAGGCCTTCAGGTCGCGGGCGATGGCCGCATGGCCGCCCGAGGACTGGATGAGCATGCCGCAGGTGCCGGCGACGAAGAGCGCGTTGGCGTCGTTGGAGCGGCCGCCATACTGGAAGGCCTTGTTGCGCGAAGCGTCGACCAGGGTCTGGACCATGCGGACGCGGGCCGCGTCGTTGAAGTTCAGCACCGCATTGAGGCCGCCGCGGCCGTTGGCCTCGGTGGAGAGCGGCAGGTCGTGCAGGGCCGAGTACTGCTCGAGCATCGTCCAGGCGAGCCAGGTCGTGGTGAAGCCGCATTCGGCGGCGTTGCGCTCACGGATCTGATTGGCGGCGGCGATCACCTCGGGCCAGGTGCGCGGCGGCTTGGACGGGTCGAGGCCGGCGCGGGTGAAGATGTCGTTGTTGATGAACATCACCGCCGTGGAGACGTTGAAGGGCAGCGAGTTCATCGTGCCGTCGGGGCGAGAATAGTAGCCGCGGGCCGGGCCGATGAAGGCGGCCGGGTCGAACTGCACGCCGGCGCGCTGCATGACCTCGGAGACCGGGATGGTCGCGCGCGGCAGGGCGAACATGTCACCGGTGCCGGCATCGAACATCTGCATGATGTGGGGCGGGTTGCCGGCGCGGAAGGCGGCGAAGGCCGCGGCGCGCTGCTCGGGATACTGGCCGCGGAACTCGACCTTGGCCTCGAACTGGGTCTGGCTGGCGTTGAACTCCTGCGCATAGCGCATGATTTCTTCCTGAGCCGGCCCGGTGACGCCGATCCACATGGTGATCGGGGTGCGCGCCTGCTGGGCGAGCGCAGGTGCCGTGGCGAGGCCAGCGACCGCCGCGGCGGCGAGGAGAAGACGGCGTGTGGGCATGGACAGTCTCCCGGTGGAAGGGTGGGCGCCAATGTGGCGATGGGCCCTTCTCAAGACCCAGCACGACAGAAGGGCGACGGTTTAATGACGACAGGATGACAGGCGTCGCACAAGAGCCGGAGCTCGCCGGAGCGGCCGCGGCCCATGCCGCAAACGGCTGCCTTATGAAGACCTTAGCGCTCGGTCGCAGGAGGACAGGACATCATGTCGCAAGCCCCGGCGCGGGCTGTGGCCGCCGCCGCGGATCACGCACCGCCCTGCCCCGCGTCAGCGCAGATAGTCGAGGAGGGAGAGGCCCTGAACCTTGCCGACCGCCGCATAGGAGGCCTGGAGCTGGGTCTCGTAGGCGGTCAGCTGCACCGTGACCGCCGCGACATCGACGCCCGTCAGCCCGGTCAGCTGGTTCGCGACGAAGTCCTGGTAGTCCTGCTGGCTCGTGGCGGCGCGTTCGAGCGCCGCGGAGCTGATCGACAGGCGCGACTGCACCGCCGTCACGGCATCGAGGGCCGAGACGAGGTCGGCCGACATGGCCTCAAGGTCGCTGTCGCTGGTGGTGCCGTCGACCATAGACAAGGCCTGGACGGCTCGCAACATCCGCTCGAAGGCCGGATCAGCGGCCGTCACGCCATAGGCGATCGTGCGATCGGCCGAGACCTGCACGGAGGCGATCGTCCCGTTGCCCTTGTAGTAGCTCGTGTCGGCGACGGTGGGGTCGGCCGGGGCATAGCCGTCGATATCGACGGGTGCGCTGGTGGTCGCGCTGCCGCCGAAGAGGTAGCGCCCCTCGTAGCGGACATTGAGGAGGCCGGCGAGGTCCTCAAGGGCGGAGGACGCGGCCGCGGCGAGGTCCGACGCCGATGTGTCGGTGCGGTCGGTGCTGAGCGCCGAGGTGACCTGCGCGCGCAGGTCCGTCACCCGGTCGGTCATGGTGGAGACCTGGTCGACCATGACCTGGACGCGAGCATTGGCCTCGGTCGCGGCGCTCCCGTAGAGCTTGGACCGGGCGGTGGAGATTTCGAGATCGAGCACCTTTCCGGCAGCGGCGCCGAGCCCGCCATAGTCGGTCGAGACCTGGCCCGTCGCCTGCTGGATCTGCATCTGCGCCATCTTCGCCTGGGTGCGCAGCGAAGCGGACAGCATCCGCTCGTTCATGGCGAAGGTTGCGACCCGCATGGCCATGGCGCGCCTCCGTCAGGTCGACTGCGCCGCGCTGAGCAGCGCGTCGAACATGGAGTTCAGCACCTGGAGGAGCTGGGCGGCGGTCGAGTATTGCTGCTCCAGCTCGCTCAGCCGGGCGGTTTCCTCGTCGAGGTTGACGCCGGTCTGGGAGGCGAACTGGTCGGCAAGTGTCTGCTTCACCGTCTCCTTGGCAGTGAGACCCGTGCTCGCGGAACTCGCAATGCTCGCGGCATCGGCGACGATGCGCGCTGCGTAGTCCGCGACGCTTTCGGTCGCCCCCGCGAGCCGCCCGGCGGCGGCGAAGCTCGTGTCCTCGCCGAGGGCCGTGCCGAGCGCAGCCGCAATGGCGCTCTCGCCGCTGCCGATCACCTTCGCCCCGGTGGTGAGGCTCGTGGCCGTGCTGAGGCCGCCGGTGGCGAGTTTGCCGGGATCCGCGAGAATGTCGGCGCGCAGGCGGATGTCGCTCGCCCCGCTCCCGGTCAACAGGTCGTTGAGACCGAAATAGCTGGAAACACCCTCCGCCTTCGCACCAACCGCCGCGCCGATATCGGCCAGGCTGACGCCCGAGGTGCCGTCCTCGGAGGCGATCACCAGCCGCCCTTCACCGGTGATCGTGGCGGAGACGCCGTTCAGACCATCGATGGCGAAGACGAGGTCGCCGACGGTCGCATAGGAGGACAGGTCGAGATCCGCATAGGAGCCGAGGGCACCGGCGCTGTCGGTCAGGGCGACGCGCAGGGTTCCACTGGCCGAGAGCGCATCCGTCGCAGCGACCGTCGTCGAGCCGGTGAGGCTCGCCGGGGCTGGCACCGAGCTGCCGGCGTTGTAGGCGGCGTTGAGCCCGTCGATGAGACCGGCGGCGAGAGCGTCCAGCGCGTCCTGGCTGTCGGGGAGCGTCTTGTCCCGCAGGGTGAGGAGCCCGCCAATGGTGCCGGAGCCGATCTGGCCGGTAATGTCCTTGCCATCGACCGTGATGCCCGAGAAGACCGTATCGGCTGTGACCGCGGTGGCCTCGCTGTAGCTGAGGGTGTGGGCGCGGGTGTCGAGCAGGGTCGTGCCGCCGGTCGTGTAGACGCGCAGCTGGTTGTCGGAATTGACGTAGTAGGACACGTCCATCTGCGCCGCGACGGCCTGCAGCGCGGTGTTGCGCCGGTCCTCGAGGTCGGCGGTCGGCTGGCCACGCGCGGTGGCCGCGGCGATCTGGGCGTTGAGGTCGGCCAGGGTCTTCAGCTGGTCGTTGACCGTGGTAACGGCATCGGCAATGCCGCCATCGGCATCGGCCCGCAGGCCCTGGATGCCCGAGGCGGTCTCCCGCACCTGGCCGAGCACGTCGTCGAGGGCGCTCACCGCCTGGGCCTTCAGCGTCTCGCTCTCCGGGGTGCCGGCCAGCGACGAGATGGCGGATTCCAGCGTGACGAGGCTGTTGGCGAGCGAGTTGCCGCCATCGGAACTCCCCGTCGTCGATCCGTAGAGCGCTTGAAGGCTTTCGGTGAACTGCGCCATCACATCGGCGGCGCCGAACTCGCTCGCCGCCGACACCAGGTCCTTAAGCAGGTACTTGTCGACGTCCGAACTGATGGCGGAAATGGTGACACCCGTCCCGACGCCGCCGGTGACCACGGCGGACTGGGTCGCGGTCTTGCGCGTGTAGCCGTCGGTATCCGCATTGGCGACATTCGCCGATGTCACGCTCATCTGGAACTGCGCCGCGGTAAGCGACGAGGTGGCGATGCTGCGGATGGACGACAGGGACACGGGTGTCCTCCCTCGGCGGGGCGGCGGTCAGGCGATGCGGCCAACCATGCCCGCATGGGTGGCGCGGGCGGCGGCGGCGACCCGGCCATTGGCCTGGTAGGCCCCGCGCTCGGCCATCTGGTCGCGCATTGCCCGCATGACGGCCTCGATGCGGCGGCGGCTTGCGAGGATCGCCGCCTCAAGGCGGGCGACGTTTTCCTCCATGGCCGTCTGGAGGTCGGCGCCGCGCCGACGCATCCAGGCGCAGAGCTCGGGATCGGCCGTCTCCAGCCGCAGCTTGCGCTGGCGCACCGCCAGCGTCCATTGCTCCAGCTCCGCGGCCAGGGAGGCCTTGCGCCCCACGACCTCGCTGAGCGAGGCCGGCAGGCCTTCCGCGAGCAGGGCGTTCTCCTCCTCGATGACCCCGACCATCGCATCGATCAGCGTGATGATGCGGATGACCATGGCGTCGACCTGTTCGGCGGTGAGGGCGTTCATGGCAACGATCCCCTGGAAAGAATGGGAAACCCGCCGCCGGGCGAGCGCAGGGCGGCGGTGCGGCGGTAGGCGTCGCCGGCACGGGACTTGGCGAGGAGGGTGTCGAGCTCGGCGCGAACCTTGAGGCGCGCGGCGCGCAGGTCGCGGAGCAGCAGGGCGAGATCGGCGGACAGCACCATCGCCTCGCGGCGCGCGGCCGGACCGGCGGCATGCGCCCTGCCCTCCCGCACCCGGCGCAGCAGGCGATCGAGCGCCTGGAGCAGCGGGTCCGCGGGCGGCGCTGAGGAGACCTGGCGGCTCATCGGACGGCCGAGATGAGGGTGTCGTACATCTTGTTGGCGGCCGACATGACCTGCGCCGCGGCCGAATAGGCCTGCTGCGCCGACATCATGTTGGAGAACTCGGTGCTGGTGTCGGAGGTGCTCGCCTCCAGCTTGCTGCCGAGCACATTGCCGGCGCCGTTGGCCCCGGCGACGTTGAGCGTGCCGCCGCCCGATTCCGAGCTCGCGCCATAGACGCCGCTGCCGAGGGCCGTGAGGCCGTCGGGATTGTTGAAGGTGGCGACGGCCACCTTGTAGATCGCGCGCTCCTTGCCGTTGTCGTAGCTGGCGTAGACCGTGCCGTCGGTGACCTTGATGCCGGTGAGGCTGCCGAAGCTGACCCCGTCCTGCTCGGTCTCCAGGCTGACGCTGAGCGTCTCGGCGCTGGTGGAGAGCTGCGACAGGCCCGACGACGTGCCGGCGGTCCCCATGTCGAGGCTGATCGAGCTGTCCGCCGCCCCGGTCGTCCAGGCGGTGATCGACAGGCTGGGCGGGCTCGGCGAGGTGCTGGCCAGCGTGCCATCGTCATTGAAGTTGATGGTGATGGCGCTGCCCGACACCGTGCCGAGCTGCGTCGTCCCGTCGGTGCTGGTGGGATTGCCGAAAGTGGCCGTCCAGGTGTTCTCGGCAGTCTTCGCCCAGGTCACGGTGGTCTTCGCCGCCGTGCCGAGGGAATCGTAGATCTCGACCTCGCTGGTGAAGGTCGCGCCCACCGCCGCCTCGGCCGGCAGGTTGGCCTGCATGCTTATCTCGGTCGTGGCGGCAGCGATGCTGGAGACGCTGTTGGTGTTGATCGACTGCAGCGCGCTCGCCGTCGTGCCCCCGGTCACGTTGCCGTCGGCATCGGTCGGCCAGCCCTGGAGATAGTACTCGCCGTTGGTGAGGTAGCCGCTCTCGTCGACGCTGAACTGGCCGTTGCGGGTGTAGGAGGTGTTGGTGCTGCCCGTGCCGGTGGTGACGACGAAGAAGCCGTTGCCGTCGATCGCCATGTTGGTCGAGGTCGTGCTGGAGGTCAGCAGACCCTGCATGGAGATGTTGGACAGCGTGCCGACCGCGACGCCGCCGGAGGAATAGGTGGAGGCCGAGGTGCCCGTCAGGAGGCTCTCGAAACTCGCGGAGACCGTCTTGTAGCCATAGGTGCTGGCATTGGCGATGTTGTCGGAGATCATCGCCAGGGCGGTGCTCTGCGCCGAGAGCGCCGACACCGCCGAGTTGAGCGCGCCGGAGAGGCTCATGGCGGCACCTCAGGCGCTGATGTCGAGCTTGGAGGCGATGCTCGACACGGTCGAGGACAGGCTCGACACCGTGTTGGAGAGCTCGGTGAGCGTCGAATTGGTCTGCGCCTGCTGGTCGTAGCTGGCGTAGGACATCATCTGGTTCATCAGCTCGCTGGTATCGGTGGTGTCGAGCGGGTTCTGGTTCTGCAGCTGCTCGACGAGGAGCGTCAGGAAATCGCTGCTGGAGAAGCTCGAGGAGCTCGACGAGGAGGTGGACGACGAGGAGGTCGTCGCGCTCGTGGAGGCGAGGGACGAGACGGAACTGATGCTCATGGCAAACCTCGACCGTTGCCCGCCTCGGTCACCGGAGGCGGGGGTTTCGTGGCGACGACGATGGGGTGGCGTCAGTCCTGAAACGGTCGGGACAGGAAAATCAGGCGCGGAAAATGCGCGCCGAACACGGCGAAAGCCGTGGAAAATCAGACGTTAACGAGAGGTTTCGAGGAGGGTCCGAAGCGGGACGGCAGCGCGCCCCGGGGATCCGCGCCTCAGCCGCCGAGCGGGCGGTGCGCCGGACGCGGCAGGGCGGCGCCCGTGGGCTCCGAAACGCTGGTCGGCGGGGACGAGACTTCGGGAAGGTCCTGGGCGAGGGCGGTTGCGACGATCCTCGCGGCCAGGCCGCGCGGCGCCGCGACCTTCGGCGTGGAGCCGATCAGGTCACGCAGGCGGCAGGCTTCTGCGAGAATGGCCGCGGCCGCAGGATCCGTCGACACCAGCGCCTCGCCGGCCAGCCGCTCGGCGACAGGCCAGCGCGCGAAGTCCGGTCCGAACCGGTCAACGGCATCCTGGAACTGCCAGCGCTCCATGGCTCTCGTCCCCGCGGCTCCCGGCAACAACCGGAGGCCCCAATGCGTATCGACATGTTGCAGCGCGTTTTCGCCTGCAACGGCGTGTATCGTGTTGTTAAGCGATACACGGGTGATTTGGCGAGTGGGATTTCACCGGCTCATTGCGACGAAGCGGGCCGCGTCACCATCTGGGCCTCTTCGGCCAGCGTCCGCATTCCCGCAACCGAGGCCCAGGCGTCGCGCAGCTCGGCAAGGCCGGCGGCGATCGCGGTGTAACGGGCGATGGCGTCCGGCCGGCCATAGGCGGCGTGCAGCGCGATGGTGTTCTTGGTGTAGGCGGTGAGCAGCGCGTCGGCGACATCGGGGCCGCGGTCGAAACGCAGGTTATGGCTCAGCCCCTGGAGCACGAGGCCGGCCTTGGCGATGGCGATGAAGCTGTCCTCGTGGCGCTTGGCCTCGGTCGCCTGGATGCCGCGGCGGATCTGCACCAGGGCCTCGTCGAACAGGCGGACGACGGCCACGAGCGGGTGGACACTGGTCGCGATCGAACGATAGGCGCCAATGGCCTGTGACATGCGGTGGGTCATGAGGAGCTGTTCCACTGGTCGAGCAGGGCGGTCAGGTAGTCCTGGGTGGATTCCGCCGTCGCGATCGCCGCCTGGTACTGGGCGTAGCGATTGGTCAGGTTGGTCCGGTAGGTCTCGGCCGCGGAGCGGATCGTGTCGCTCTTGGCCGTGAGGTCGTCGTTGGTGCTGTCGAGATTGTCGACGAGGGTCTGCAGCGTGCCGTCGCTGGTGTTCGCCAGGGCATCGGCGGCGTTGTAGAGCAGTTCGGCAATGCCCGTGCTGAAGCTGATGTCGATCGACTGGCTCTTGCTGCCGACATAGACGAAGGTGAAGCCCTCGTAGGGGCTCCCTTCCGCGCCGATGATGCGGGTGCCCGAGACGGTGAAGAGCGAGCTGTCGCCGTTGACGGAGGCCCCGGTCAGCGTGCCGTCCGCGGCGGTGGTGAGGGCCAGGGTGAAATCGGCCGGCGCCTCCTTGCCGCGGCTCAGCAGCATCACCTCGGAGGACGAGGCCTCCATCTGAAAGCTGAGCAGCGACTGGACGGCGTCGAGATCGTCGAGGAGCGCATCGTCGAGCGTGGTCTCGTCGAGCACGAGCTTGTTGTTCTCATCGAAGCTGAGGCCGAGCAGCGCCATGGCCTCGCTGCCGATGCGCTTGTTGAGCGCGTCATAGATGGACGAGTTGGCGCTGCGCAGGGTTCCGTCGCCGAACAGAACGGAATCGGAGGAGGCCGTGCCGCTGCTGGTCAGCGTCTGCTGCGAGACCGCGAAGTCGCGGAAGGCATTGTAGGCGTCGACGAGCGACTGGATGGCGGTCTTCACGCCGGAGACATCGGCCCCGACCTCGACGGAGATGGAGGTGTCGTCCGGCGTCGTCTGGTAGAGGCGGAAGGTCATGCCCTCGATGAGGTCGTCGATGTCGTTGGAGTCGCGGCTCACCTGCACGCCGTCGAGCGAGACGATCGCGTCCTTCGCCTCCTGCAGTTCGTCGGCGAAGGCTCCCTCGGCGTCGATCACGCCGAGCGAGGCCAGCACCCCGCCCTCCCCGTCGGTTGCGGCAATGGTCTTGCCGGTATCGACACTGGAGAGCACCAGGCGGTAGCTGTCCGAGGACACCTTGAGGACGGTCGCGCGCACCCCGCTCGTGTCGCTGTCGGCATTCACGGCCTCGGCGATCTCGGCGAGCGTCATGTCCTCGTCGATGGCGACGGACACGGCCTCGCCATCGTCGACGCCCAGCGTGAAGGTGCCGGACAGACCGAGCGCGGTGGTGCTGGAGGACTGGGCGCTGCCGGCGACCTTGTGGGCCTTGGCGAGCTGCAGGATCTTCAGGTCATAGGTGCCCTCCTCCGTGCCGCTCTCGACCGAGACGGAGAGCGAGGCGGAGGCGTCGACGTCGCCGACGGCGGTGAGATAGGCGGAGCGGTCGAGGAAGGCGTCGTCATCCCGGGCGGAGACACCGGACGGCGCGCGCAGGGCCTGGGCGGCGGTGCCGATATCCGAGAGCAGCGATTGCAGGCTCTGGTAGGCGGCGATCTTCGCCTCGTTCGACGTCACCTTGAGGTCGATGGAATCGGCGCGGGAGAGCTTGGCCTGCACGGCCGCCTCGATCAGCGCATCCCAGTCGATGTCGGAGCTGTCGGAGCTGCTGCTCGACGAGGCCGAACTCGTGGAGGAGCCTGACGAGGTCGAGCTGGTGGAGGACGTCGCCGACGCCGTCGAGCTCGTATAGGCGGACGACAGGAGGCTGGAGGTCGACGTGCTTGAGACGGTGGCCATCCTGCGCCCTCCTGAGGGATGGGGACCGGAGCATCGCCCCGGCCCCCCGCGTCGTCGTCAGTGAAAGGTGTCAGCGCTCACTGCAACAGCTTCAGGAGGTCCTGAGGCATCTGGCTGGCCTGCGAGGCGGCGGCGACGGCGGCCTGGGTCTTCACCTTCGCCGAGGCGAGCTTGGCGGATTCCGAGGCGACATCGACGTCCTCGATGGCCGAATTGGCGGCCGAGAGGTTCTCGATGCTGGTAGCGATCGATTCCGACCGGAAGGCGAAGCGGGATTCCGTCGCGCCGATGTCGGCGCGGGCCTTGGAGACGGTGTTGATCGCCTTGTCGAGGGCCTCGAGCGCGGCGCTGGCGCCGTCCTGCTTGGCGACCGACAGGGTGTCGCCCTTGTCGCGGCCGACGCTCGACGTCGTGTCGAAGCCGAGATCGGAGGCCGACAGGCCGGTGAAGTCGGTGAGGCTGATCGAGGACGACGAGCCGGTCGCGCTGTTCGACAGGGTCAGGGCGCCGGTGGTGGAATCGACACTGGCAGTGACCGTGCTGGTCGAGCCCAGCGCAGCATTGATCGCGTCGGCGATGTCGTCGGCGGAATAGATGCCGTCGCTGTTGGTGCCACCGTCATCGGCGAGCGTCACCGTGGTGCCGTTGACCTTGAAGGACACGTCGCCGGCGCTGGCATCGAAACCGGTGGTGCCGCCGACGAGATCGGCCGCCGCCTCGTCCTCCGCCGCGGTGATGCCGAGCGCCTCGGCCGTCAGCTTGGCGATGGAGACGGTGATCGTGTCGGAGGCGTCCGAACCGACCATGACCGAGACGCCGTTGGCGAAGGCGCTGGAGCCGTCCAGCAGGCTCTGCCCGTTGTAGCGGGTCGACTCCGAGATGCCGTTGATTTCCTCGGTCAGCTGCGAGAACTCGGCGTCGATATAGGTGCGCTCGTTGTCGGTGACGGTGCCCGAGGCGGACTGCGAGGCCAGCGCCTTCATGCGCTGCAGGATGTCGGAGATGTTGGCGGCGCCACCATCGGCGGTCTGCAGCACGGAGATGCCGTGCGAGGCATTGGTGGCGGCCTGGGTGAGGGTCGTCACGTCCGAGGTGATGCGGGTGGAGATGGCAAGACCGGCGGCATCGTCGGAGGCCTGCGAGATGCGCGAGCCGCTGGCGAGCTTCGACAGCGACGAGGTCTGGTCGGCGGAATTGACGTTGAGATAGCGGACCGCGGAATTGGCGGCGATGTTGGTGGAAATGACCGGCATGGGACGGGCTCCTCGCAAGACCTGGGCGTCGCCTCATGCGTTGAGGCGCTGCAACGCGGCCATCCGCGTCTGGTGCTTGAACGGATCGCCCCCGACAAAACAGGCGGTCGATCGATGATCGCACGTCGATTTATGGTTAATCGTCAGTAAACGACTGGCGGATGTCGCGCTCGGCGCGATTGAGAAGCTTGCGAAGAGCCTGCCGTCCGCGCTTCAGCAGGGATTCAACTGCCGAGACGGTCGTCTCCATGACCTCGGCGATCTCGCTGTTCGAGAGATCGTCGAAATAGGACAGGATGATCGCCACCCGCTGCTGGTCCGGCAGCCGGTCAATGGCGCGCTGGAGCAGGTCGCTCACCTCGTGGCGCTGCAGGGCGGTTAGCACGTCCGGCTGGGCGTCGGCGACCTCGGGGGCCGCCTCGATCGGCTCGGTGCGCGGCTGGCGGCGAAGATCGAGGCAGCGGTTGGTGACGACGCGGTAGAGCCAGGTGGAAAAGCGGGCCCGGCCCTCCTCCCAGCTGCCCCGGCTGTTCCAGATTTTGACCAGAGTCTCCTGCACCACGTCCTCGGCATCGGCGGGCTGCTGGAGGATGCGCAGGGCCAGAGCGTAGGAGCGGTCGATATGACGCTCGACGAGCTCGCGGAACGCGGTCTCGTCGCCATGGCCGATCCGCCGCAGCAGCAAGTCGTCGGCATCGGGCGGACGACGGAAGGCGGGCATCGGGTTGATGCCGGCCGGTCCGTCCGGGCCGTCACGCTCGGTCATGACAGGCGCCTTGGTGATCCGTGCTTCCGCTGCTGCCGCCACGAGTGACACGACGATTCTCCCGTCTGGTCGTTGGTGGCGAGCCGGTCATGGGGCCACCTGACACTGAAACGGACGGGGCGCGAAAAGCAGGCGCAGAATTTTTGGCAAAAGTCGTTTTTTTTCATATAGTTATCTAGGAATATTCTGCCGGGTACCGGGCAATTTTTGCCGCGTGCGGCCGGGGCCGGCGGAGCGATCCCGTCAGGCCGTGCCTCCCCGCGCCTCAGCGCCGTTGAGAAAGACGTCGATGGCGAGCAGCGCCATGCGGCGACGCGAGGAAAAATCCATCGGTGCGGGCGCAAGGGGCCGCGGGGCGAGGACACCGAAGACCAGCCCGAGGAGGATGGCGGCGAGGTCCCGCGGATCGCTGGCGGCAATGCGCCCCCTCTCCTGTTCGCGCTGCAACCACTCCGCCAGCAAGGCCTCCGCCGTCAGCGGCCCATGGGCGCTCAGCACCGGGAGCAATTCGGCATGGCGGCGGGCTTCGGCGAGCATGAGATGCATCACCGCCTGCCGCTCCTCGACATCGGCGGGGTCGGCGTCGAGCCGGAAGATGGCGGCGAGCTCCTCCGCAAGCGGCCGGTCCGAGGGCGGACGCGGCAGGTCGAGAATGCTGGCGCGATGCCGGTCCACCAGCGCGCCGAACAGCTTCTCCTTGCTGTCGAACAGCGCATAGAGCGTCTTCTTCGACAGGCCCGCGGCGGCGGCCACCATGTCCATGGTCGTGCCGGCATAGCCCCGCTCGGCCAGGACCCGGCGCAGGGCGCCGAGGGCACGATCCTGCTGGTGGGCATCACTGAGCGATTTCGGCCGGCCGCGCCGGGGCGTCGGTGATGGGACGTCGTTCATGCCGCTGACCAGATCGTGATCCCCCGCCATCCAGGGGCACAATTGACCATAGCCGAGTCCCGTGATTAAAGAAACTATGCAGTTTACAAATGTTTCACTGTGTTTCTGACAGTGCGCCCCCTCCCCCGTTCATGGCGGTCCCTTGCCCTGCTGTCGCTGGGCCTGCTGGCGGGCGGCTGCGTCGTCGGACCCGACTATCGCGCTCCTGAGCCGGCCCTCCCGGGGCGCTACCTCAACGCGCGATCGGGGCCCTCGGTGACGGCGGCTTCGCTCGATGGCTGGTGGAAACGCTTCGGCGACCCCGTGCTCGACGCGCTCATCGCCGAGGCGGTGGCCAACAACCTGGATGTCGAGCAGGCCAAGGCGCGGGTGCGCCAGGCCCGTGCGACGCGCCTGCAGACCGCCGCCGCCCTTGCGCCGTCGGTCGATGGCAGCGCCGCGTCGACCCATAGCCGCACCAGCGCCTCGGCCAGCGGCGCCAATGTCTCCAGCAATCTCTACCAGGCCGGCTTCGACGCGAGCTGGGAGCTCGATCTGTTCGGCGCCAACCGCCGCAGCCTCGAGGCGGCGACGCGCAGCGCGGAGGCGAGCGAGGAAGACCTCAGGGCGACGCTTCTGACACTCGTCGGGGATGTCGCCCAGAACTATATCGAGGCGCGCGGCTATCTCGCTCGCGCGGCGCTGGCCCGGCGCACCACCGCGAGCCAGCGCGAGACGGCGGAGCTGACGAGGGCCAAGGTGGATGCCGGCGCCTCCTCGCCGGTCGATCTCGCCAAGGCCCGGGCGCTCGCCGCCAGCACCCAGGCCAATGTGCCGACGCTGGAAGCCTCCTTCGCCAAGTCAGCCCACAGGCTCGGCGTCCTGCTGGGCCGCGGCCCGGAGGCCGTGGTCGCCCGGATGCGGCGCGACGCGACCATTCCGGCGCCGCGCAGGCCTCTGCCCCCCGGCCTTCCGGCGGACGTCCTGCGCAACCGGCCCGACCTGCGCCAGGCCGAACGCAAGCTCGCCCAGGCAACGGCCCTCATCGGCCAGGCCGAGGCCGCGCTCTATCCCTCCGTGACGCTGAGCGGCACCCTCGCGACCAGCGGGGTGCGCGTCGGCGATCTCGCCAATGCCTCGTCGCTGGCCTGGTCCTTCGGGCCTTCGGTGACCGTGCCGATCTTCGATGCCGGGCGGCGGCGGGCTGCGGTGGCCGTGGAGCAGGCGCTGCGCGACCAGTCCCACGCCGCCTATCACGGCGCCATCCTCGCAGCGCTCGAAGACGTCGAGAACGCCCTCGTGGGGCTTGCCCAGCAGCGCCTTCGCTCCGGCCATCTCGACACGGCGGCGCGCGGCTATCGCGAGGCGGCGCGGCTCGCCCGCATCCGCTACGCCGGCGGTTCGTCGAGCTTCCTCGATGTGCTCGACGCCGAGCGGTCGCTCTACGACGCCGAAGACAACCTGCTGCAGAGCCGCATACTCGCCGCCACGAGCTTTGTCGCGCTCGGCAAGGCGCTGGGCGGCGGCTGGGCCGGCGAGATCGACGCCGCGCGCGCGCGGGTGGTCGACAGCAACACCGGCCCGCGGCTTGCCACCCGGCCCGCCCCCCGCGACTGACCGCGGTCCCAGGGAGACACGTCTTGAAGCGCCTTTTCGTGCTCATGCTCGTCATCGCGGCCCTCGCCGCGGCCTATGTGGGTCATCGCCGCTTCGGGCAGCCGGCGGCCGACACGCTGATCACCGCGGCCGCGACCGTCGGCTCGGTGGAGCAGACGGTTCTCGCCAGCGGGTCCGTACGGCCGGTGCGCCTCGTCGCCGTCGGCGCCCAGGTCTCGGGGCGCGTGACGCGGCTCGCGGTCACGCCCGGGCAGCGGATAGCCCGCGGCGACCTCGTGGCGGAGATCGATTCAACGTCCCAGCAGAACAGCCTGCGCAGCGCCGAGGCCTCGTTGCAGAGCGTGCGCGCCCAGCGCGACGAGAAGGCCGTGAGCCTCTCCTATGCCGAGCTCACGCTGACCCGCCAGCGCACCATGCTGACCCAGACCGCCACGTCGCGGGCCGATTTCGAGACGGCCGAAAGCTCGGTGAAGACGCTCAAGGCCCAGATCGCCAATCTCGACGGACAGATTGCCCAAGCGGAAGCCAGCCTCGACATTGCGCGGGTCAATCTCGGCTACACCCGCATCACCGCCCCGATCGACGGCACCGTCCTCGCCATCGTCACGCAGGAGGGCCAGACGGTGAACGCCGTCCAGTCCGCCCCCACTCTCGTCGTGCTCGGCGATCTGTCCGCCATGCAGGTGCGGGCCGAGATCTCGGAGGCTGATGTCATCCGGGTGAAGCCGGGGATGCCGGTCTATTTCACCATTCTCGGGGACACGGCCCGGCGTTTCGAGGGGAGGATCGAGACCATCGACCCGGCGCCGGAATCGGTGAAGACCGACAGCAGTTTCACCACCTCGACCACGACCTCGTCGAGCACCTCGTCGACATCCTCGGCGATCTACTACTACGGCCAGTTCCGGGTGCCGAACGATGACGGCGTGCTGCGCACCTACATGACCGCGCAGGTCGTGGTGGTGCTGGCGGAGGCGAAGGGCGTGGTCACCGTGCCCTCCGCCGCCATCGTCACGCGCGGCCCGGACGGCACCGCGACCGTCCAGGTCCTCGATGACGCCGGCCGTCCCCAGCCGCGCGAGGTCCGGGTCGGCATCGACAACAAGGTGACGGCGGAAATCGCCACCGGCCTGTCCGCCGGCGAACGCGTGGTCATCGGCCGGCGTGCGGCGAGCGAAGCGCCGGCCGGGCGGCCCGGCATGGGCCCGCCGGGCGGAGGGCTTTGACCATGGCGGAGCCGCTGCTCGTCCTCACCCATATCCGCCGGGAATTCCGCACCGGCGAGGACAGTTTCGCCGCGCTCAAGGACATCAACCTCACCATCGAAGCCGGCGAGATGGTCGCGATCATCGGCGCGTCGGGGTCGGGCAAGTCGACGCTGATGAACATCCTCGGCTGCCTCGACCGGCCGACCAGCGGCGACTATCGCATTGCCGGACGAAGCGTCGCCGGCATGACGCCTGACGAGCGGGCCGATCTTCGCCGCGAGCATTTCGGCTTCATCTTCCAGCGCTATCACCTGCTCGACGAGCTGAACGCGCTGGAAAACGTCGAGATTCCGGCCATCTATGGCGGCCGCTCGCGGGGCGCACGCGAGGGCCGGGCGAAGGAACTACTGTCGCGCCTCGGCATGGGGGCGCGGCTGGCCCACCGGCCGAACCAACTCTCCGGCGGCCAGCAGCAGCGCGTCTCGATCGCCCGGTCGCTGATGAACGGGGCCGAGGTGATCCTGGCGGATGAACCGACCGGGGCCCTCGACCGGCAGACCAGCGGCGAGGTGCTGGAGATCCTCAAGGAGCTGAACGCCGAGGGACACACCGTCATCATCGTGACCCATGACCCGGGCGTCGCGGCCCATGCGCGGCGGATCATCGAGATCAGCGACGGCGACATTGTTGCAGACCGGCGGACAGAGACTACGGCAGAGCCGGTGACGGCGAACCGCCCGCGGGGCGCCGGCCAGCGGCGGGGCTGGCTGGCGCGGATCGCGAGCTTCGGCGAGGCGGCGCGCATGGCGCTGATCGCCATGAATGCCCACCGCCTGCGCTCGTTCCTGACCATGCTCGGCATCATCATCGGCATCGCCTCGGTGCTCTGCGTCGTGGCGCTCGGCCAGGGATCGCGCGAGCGCGTGCTCGCCAACATCTCGAACCTCGGCACCAATACGCTGGAGATCTTCCCCGGCACCGATTTCGGCGACGTGCGCTCCGGCCGCATTAAGACACTGGTGCTGGACGATGCCCGCGCCCTGCAACAGCAGCCCTTCGCCGCCGCGGTCACGCCGACCGTCTCCACCTCCTCCACCGTGCGGCTGGGTGCGACCGAGGCCACCGTGATGGTCAATGGCGTCGGCGACCAGTACTTCACGGTGAAGGGAACGCGGCTCAGCGAGGGGCAGTTCTTCGATGCCGACAGCGTTCGGTCCCTCGTCCAGGAAGTGGTCATCGACGACAACACCTCGAAGACGCTCTTCCCGATGGGCACCGCCTCGGCCATCGGCACGATTGTGCTCATCGGCAAGGTGCCCTGCCGCATCATCGGCATCACGCGGCGCCAGCAGAGCGGGTTCGGCTCCAGCCAGAGCCTGACGGTCTATCTGCCCTACACCACGGTCCAGGCGCGCTTCCTCGGCGACCCGGCGCTGCGGAGCATCATCGTCCGCGTCGCCGATACGACCCCGACGAACCGGGCCCTCGAGGCCGCGACGCGCCTCCTGGAGCAGCGCCATGGCCGCAAGGACTTCTTCGTCCTCAACACCGACGACATCCGCCAGACCATCACCTCGACCACCGAGACCCTCGCCCTGCTCATCGCCGCCATCGCGGTGATCTCGCTCATCGTCGGCGGCGTCGGGGTGATGAACATCATGCTGGTCTCGGTGGTGGAGCGCACACGCGAGATTGGTGTCCGCATGGCGGTCGGTGGCCGCGCCAGCGACATTCTCGAACAGTTCCTGATCGAGGCTGTGCTGATCACCCTCATCGGCGGGGTGGCCGGCATCCTGGTGGCGCTCGGCTTCGGGATCGTGTTCAACGCCCTCGTACCGGCCTTCTCGCTGATCTATTCGCCGCTATCCATCGTCCTGGCCTTCGGCTTTTCCAGCCTCATCGGCCTCGTCTTTGGCTTCCTGCCGGCACGGTCGGCGGCGCGTCTCGATCCGGTCGAGGCCCTGGCGCAGTAGAAGCATCCTTAACGTAAAGAAAACAGATTGCCTGCACGGTACTCCTGTAATCGTTTGTAGCGGCCGGTTTCACGGCCGCACGGCGATTGCTGGCGTCTTCTCGATGACTCGGCCGGCGGGGGCAGCGATCGATGAGTGTTCCGGGACACCAGACCGGCGAGACAGTGTCACGGACTATGCGCGAGCGGCTGATCGAGCCCATCGCCCGGCTCTGGGGATTGCCAGACGATCCCGATCTGCTCCACGCGCAGCACCGCGCCTTCTCGCGGCAGGTGCCGCTCATGTACGTCATCCTCATGACGAATACCTGGGCGCTGGCGGCCACCCACATCGCCCATGCGCCGGCCTGGATCACCATCGGCGTGCCCGTCGTGATGACGCTCTTCACCGGCCTCAGGATCGCCATGTGGTGGCGGCAGCGCGGCGGTCAGGTGACGCCAGAACTGGCGCGGGCTGAGCTCAGCCGCACGCTCAAGCTTGCCTTCGTCATCTCGCTGAGCTTCGCCGTCTGGTCGCTCTCGCTCTACGGCTATGGCACGGCCTACACGCGCGCCCATGTGGCGTTTTACATGGCCATCACCGTCATCAGCTGCATCTTCTGCCTGATGCACCTGCGGCCGGCGGGCCTGACGGTGGCGGTGATCGTCAACGGCCTGTTCGTGGGCTTCTTCATCAGCTCGGGTGAGCCGACCTTCATCGCCTCGGCGGTCAATGTCGGCCTCGTCTCGCTGGCGATGCTGATCATCCTGAACATCAACTACAACCACTTCACCCACATGGTTCAGGCGCAGGCCGAGGCCGTGGCGCTCGGCAACGAGAACTTCCGCCTGGCGAACCTCGATAGCCTCACGGACCTGCCGAACCGCCGGGCCTTCTTCGCCCGCCTCGCCGAAGCCTATGACAGCCCGGCGCAGGACCGGTTCCTCGCGGTCGGCATTCTCGACCTCGATGGGTTCAAGCCGGTGAACGACGCCTTCGGCCACGGCGTGGGCGACCGCCTGCTGCAAGAGGTCAGCCGGCGGCTGGAGGCCGCCTGCGCACCCCACGGGATCTTCCTCGCCCGGCTCGGCGGCGACGAATTCGCCTTCCTGCTGACGTCCAAGGCCAGCGAGGAGGACTGCCTCGCCTGGGGCCAGGAGGTCTGCGACGTCCTGTCGCGGCATTTCTCCCTCGCCGGCACGGTCGTGCAGATCTCGGGGTCGCTGGGCATCGCGACCCAGCATCATCACATCCACTCGCCGCAGGACCTGATGTATCGCGCCGACTACGCCCTCTACCAGGCAAAGCGCGGCCAGCGTGGGTCGGTCGTGATGTTCTCCGAGGCCCATAATGACGAGATCCGCCGCCATGCCGTGATCGAGCAGGCGCTGCGGTCGGCGGACCTCGAGAGCGAGCTCAAGGTGCTCTTCCAGCCCATCGTCGACGTGAGGACCGAGCAGGCCATCGGCTTCGAGGCGCTCGCCCGCTGGGTCAGCCCCACCCTCGGGCCGGTATCGCCCGGCGAGTTCATTCCGGTCGCCGAACGCGGCGGCTTCGTGTCGCGCCTGACCACGATCCTCCTGAAGAAGGCGCTGGAGACCGCGACGGCCTGGCCCGCGCCCCTGCGGCTGTCCTTCAACCTCTCGGCCCAGGACCTCAGCTCGCCGGAAAACCTCCTCAGGATCACGGCGGTGATCGGCCAGTCCGCCTTCGATCCGCGCCGCCTCGACCTCGAGATCACCGAGACCGCCTTCGCCTTCGACCCCGCCCAGGTGAGGCGCTCGGTCCTGCAGCTGCGGGATCTCGGCTGCGGCATCTCGATCGATGATTTCGGCACGGGCTATTCGAGCCTGTCCCGGCTGCATTCCCTGCCGCTGACGAAACTGAAGATCGACCGCAGCTTCATCGCCCGCATCGAACAGGACGCCGCCAGCCACAACATCGTCCGCTCGCTCATCGCGCTCAGCCGCGACATGAAGCTGGACTGCGTCATCGAGGGCGTCGAGACGGCAGGCGAGCTGGAGGTGCTGCGCGAGCTCGGCGGTGTGCTGGTCCAGGGCTATTTCTACTCCCCGCCCGTCGAGGCCGACGCCCTGGCGGGCTGCCTCAGCCGGTTCGACCAGACGCGCGCGGCGACGATGGGTGAGGCTGGCCTCAAGGCGTCCTGAACAGCGCCAGCGCCCCGGAGCGTCATCCCGCGGTCACAGGCCAGCGGCAAGGGCGGGACTGTCCACGCCCTCTTTCGGCTTGACTCGGGGCATGCGGCTGCGGCCTCTGCGCCCCGGGACCTTCCCCAGGCTGGCGCCCTGCCCGCGGACCTGACGCCCATGACCCTTGCCGCCGTCCAATCCTTCCAGCTGGTGCCCTTTCTCGACACCATCATCAGCCTCGCCACGGCCTTCGTGCTGGGCACGCTGATCGGCGCGGAACGGCAATTCCGGCAGCGCACCGCGGGCCTGCGCACCAATGTGCTGGTGGCGGTGGGCGCTGCCGCCTTCGTCGACATCGGCATGCGGCTCAACGGCAATGCCAGTGCCGCCCATGTGCTGGCCTATGTGGTCTCCGGCGTCGGCTTCCTCGGCGCCGGCGTCATCATGCGCGAGGGGCTGAACATCCGCGGCCTCAACACGGCGGCGACCCTCTGGGGCTCGGCGGCGGTCGGCGCCACGGCCGGGGCCGATTTCGTCGCCGAGGCGGTGCTGATCGCACTCTTCGTCCTTGCCGCCAACACGGCGCTGAGGCCGCTGGTCAACCTCATCAACCGCCAGCCGCTGGACGAGACCACGACGGAGGCAACCTACGAGCTCCACGTCTCGGCGTCCTCGGAGGATATCGGGCGCATCCGCGAGGTGGTCGAGGGCCATCTCGAGGCGCACAACTACGCGGTGCGGGAGACCTCGACCGAGGACCTGTCGGACGAGACGACGGAGCTGACCGTCGTGCTCGCCGCGTCCACCGCCAAGCCCGGCGAACTCGAGGGGGTCATCGCCGCCGTCGGCCGCACGCCGGGCGTCCGGCATGCCACCTGGTCGATGCGCACCAGCGACTGAAGGCTCAGCGCTGCGGAGCGAAGGGCACGACGAAGCCGCCACCCTGGGCCGGAGTGGCCGCGGGATAGGCCTTTTCCAGGTAGTCCAGCAGCAGCTTGCGGGTCTCGGCGTCGGGAGCCGGCATGTTGTGCTTCTCGCTCATCCAGCTGAGCGTTGAATCCCAGCGGTCGCGGTCCATGCCCTGGCGACCCACCACCTTCATCGAGTGGCAGCCGATGCAATAGCCGAAGGTCTCGTCGCGGCCGGGAAAGTCCGGCATGTCGGCCGGGCTCTCGTCGGCACGGACATCGCCCGCCACCGCCATCATCACGAGGGCGGCGGCCAGAAGGATCGAACGGGCCATGCGTCAGCCCACCAGAACGGCGACGCGGTGGAGCGGATTGGCGCCGTAGCCCTGCGGGTTCCAGTTGGTGGCCACATGAGGCTGGGCGATGCCCCGCGAGTCCGTGGCGCGGACCCAGAGCTCGTAGTAGCCGGCCGTCGGCAGTTCGACGGTGCCGGTCCAGCGGACCCAGTCGTAGCGGTTGCGCGGGCGGCTGAGCGTCATGGTCTGCCAACGCTGGCCGGCATCGGCCGAGACCTCGACCTTGGCCACCTCGTAATCGCCAGCCCAGGCCGCCCCGCGCAGCGGGAGGTGGCGCGTCGCCTCCGGCAGGCGGGTGCCATTGGCCGGCGCGGTGATGATGGCGCGCAGCGGCATGGAGGTCATGTCGGCGAAGTTGGTCTTCCCGTCGACATTGGAGCCGGGGATGATCGGCTGGGTCGGCATGCGGTAGGACGTGCCGCCCATGCCCTGGCCGTCATGGGGCGTGGCGCGGACGAGGATGCGCTTCAGCCACTTGGACGAGAGCGAGGCCGGCCAGCCCGGAACGACGAGGCGCAGCGGCCCGCCATGGATATGCGGCAGCGGCTCGCCGTTCATCTGCCAGACGATGAGGGAATGCGGCTCCAGCGCCTTCTCGATGGGCATGCCGCGGGAGATGGCATCCTTGTCGGTGTCGCCGGAGAGATGCGGATCGGCGCCGAAATGACCGGTGAATTTCGCCGTGGGTTTCAGGCCGGCGGCCTGCAACACGTCGGCAAGGCGCACGCCGGTCCATTCGGCGCAGCCGGCGCCGCCATTGGTCCACTGGTTGCCGCGGGCGGCCGGCTGGAAGAAGGAGCGGCCATTGCCGCCGCATTCCAGAACCATGCGGAAGGTCTGGGCCTGGAAGCGGGATTTGAGCTCGGCGACGGACAGGGTGAGCGGACGCTCCACCTCACCCTCGACGGTGAAGCGCCAGCCGTCGCGGTCAGTGATCTCCGCGGGGATCTGGCCATTGTTGCGGATGAAGAACTTGGCGATGGGCGTCGTGTCGTCGTCGAGCAGGGCCTCCGGCGTCTCGGCGACAAGCGGCCGGTCGCCAAGCAGTTTCAGCCCGCGCTCCTTGCCGGGAAAGTCGAAGGGCTGCGGGCCGGCGGGACGGGCGGGCGCCGCGGCAGGAGCCGGCGCGCTCTGGGCCAGCGCCGTCCGGGGCATGCCCGCGAGGCTGGCGCCACCCGTGACGGCGGCGATGGTGGCAAGGCTGGCGCCCATGGCCCCGCGGCGCGACAGGCCGCTCGGTCGATGGGACAGGGTCTCCTCGGCGCTCTTGTGCATCGTTTTCTCCCGTTGGCTTGTTCAGGAGGATCTACGTGCTCTTCCTGCGCCCAATGGCGATGAACGCATGCTAGGCCAAGACGGGTCCATGGTCCAAGGCGTATCCGGGACGATGGGGAATGCGGCGAGGCCCCCTTGCCGCGCCGGGCGGACACCATATTGTCGCGGCCGGGCGCCACAGTGAACGAGGCGCCGGCGAACGACAGGCCAGGGAGAGCATCATGGACATCAAGCGTTGCGGAGCGACGGAATCGCGGCGCCCCCCGGCAGCCTGGTTCACCGGCAGCGTCTGGCAGGACCCCATCATCGAGACCGAGGCGCCGGCCCGGGTCCGCGCCGCCGTCGTCCGCTTCGATCCGGGCGCGCGCACCAACTGGCACACCCATCCGCTGGGGCAGACGCTCTTCGTCACCGCCGGCTCAGGCTTCGTCCAGAAGCTCGGCGGCCCCATCGAGGAGATTCGCGCCGGTGACACCGTCTGGATCCCGCCGGGCGAGAAGCACTGGCACGGCGCCGGGCCGAAGACCGCCATGACCCATATCGCCATCCACGAGGCGCTGGACGGCAGCCATGTCGACTGGATGGAGCCGGTCACCGACGAACAGTATCGCGGCGCCTGAGCGCCCTGTCCTCTTCCGGGAGCCGCTGCGGCGGCTCCCCCGCTGGAGCCCCCGATGACCGCATCCGACTACACGCCCCCGAAAGTCTGGACCTGGAACAAGGCGAGCGGCGGCCGCTTCGCCAATATCAACCGTCCCATCGCCGGTCCGACCCACGAGAAGGACCTGCCGGTCGGACGCCATCCGCTGCAGCTCTACTCGCTCGGCACGCCTAATGGCGTGAAGGTGACGGTGATGCTGGAAGAGCTCCTCGCCCTCGGCCATGCCGGCGCGGAATATGACGCCTGGCTCATCCGCATCAACGAGGGGGCTCAGTTCTCGTCGGGCTTCGTCGCGGCCAATCCGAACTCCAAGATTCCGGCCCTCGTCGACCACAGCGGCGACAAGCCGGTGCGGGTGTTCGAATCCGGCGCGATCCTCGTCTATCTCGCCGAGAAGTTCGGCGCCTTCCTGCCGACGGAGCCGGCTGCCCGCGCCGAGACGCTGTCCTGGCTGTTCTGGCAGATGGGCTCGGCGCCCTTCCTCGGCGGCGGCTTCGGCCATTTCTACGCCTATGCGCCGACCAAGATCGAATATGCCATCGACCGCTACGCCATGGAGGTGAAGCGGCAGATGGACGTGCTCGACCGCCGCCTGGCCGAGACGCCCTATGTGACCGGTGACGAGTATACCATCGCCGACATGGCGATCTGGCCCTGGTACGGGCAGCTCGCCAAGGGCCTGCTCTATGAGGCCGGCGAATTCCTCGAGGTCCACACCTATACCAACGTGGTGCGCTGGTCGGAGCAGCTCTTCGAGCGGCCGGCGGTGAAGCGGGGCCGCATGGTCAACCGCGTGACGGGCGATCCCGCGAGCCAGCTCCGCGAGCGGCACGAAGCCAGCGACTTCGACACCAAGACCGAGGACAAGCTGGCGAAGCCCGCCTGAGTGGTCCCGACGGGGCCGAGCCGCGCCGGTTCGGCCCGTCTGGACGGCGTCGCACAGAGGCACGGCCTGCGACCTGACGTGGCACGTCAACCGAAGGTGAGCGGATTCATTCGCATTTGAGCCTTTGACGTGGCTCAAAATCGAGGCACGTCGCCACGAAATTACGCTTTTCCCTTGCGGTAATTTAGGAAGATTTTACCGCTTCGGCGCACCGTTCATGTGACGGGTCGTGCTGTCCAAGCACCCGCCGGCAGTGCAGACCGCCGCTCCCCCCCGAAGTGACGGTAAAACCCGATCTGCTCCGCAGACGTCCTTTGGGAACGCCACAATGAAACACATGCCCCCCGGGGCCTCGGACGAGGCCGCCGAACGCTCGACTCGTATGCGCTTCATGCGCATCACCCCGGAAACCTCCATCCTGCTGCGCGAATTCTGGAAGGTCGTGGAACCGAAGCTTCCGCAGATCCTCGAAGCTTTCTATCGCCACGTCTCAGCCGAGCCGAACCTCGCGGCCATGCTGGGCAGTGACATTCCCCGCCTCAAGAAGGTCCAGGGCAGCCACTGGGCACGGCTCTTCGACGGCTCCTTCGACGCCGAGTACATGCGCGGCGTGCGCACCATCGGCCACATCCACAACAAGATCGGGCTTGAGCCGCGCTGGTATATCGGCGGCTACAACATGGTGATGAGCGAGCTCGCAACGTTGGCGGTCGCGACCTACAAGTGGCGCCCCGCCAAGCTCTCGAAGATGCTGACGGCGGTGAATGCAGCGGTCATGATCGACATGGACCTCGCCATTTCCGTCTACCAGGAGGCCATGCTGACCGAGCGCCAGCAGCGGCAGGACCGCATGAACGCCGCGATCGCCGCGTTCAACACGGATATGAGCCAGTCGCTGAACGCCATGGGCCATGCCGCCCACCAGCTCACCAGCAATGCCAACAGCCTCGCCGCCAATGCGGAAGAGACGACGCGCCAGTCGACCGCGGTGGCGGCGGCCTCGGAGCAGTCGGCCTCGAACGTCCAGACGGTGGCGGCAGCCTCTGAGGAGCTCTCCACTGCAGTCGTGGAGATCGGCCGCCAGGTGAGCCATTCGAACGAGATCGCCACGCAGGCCGTCACCCAGGCCCGCCAGTCCAAGGTGGTCATGGACGGTCTCGCCGAGGCTGCCCAGCGGATCGGCGACGTGGTCAACCTCATCGCCAATATCGCCGGCCAGACCAACCTCCTCGCGCTCAACGCCACGATCGAGGCGGCCCGCGCCGGCGAGGCCGGCAAGGGCTTCGCGGTCGTCGCCTCTGAGGTGAAGAGCCTCGCCAGCCAGACGGCCAAGGCGACCGACGAGATCGGCGTGCAGATCGCGCAGATCCAGTCGGCGACGGCCCAGTCCGTCAGTTCGATCACCCAGATCGGCGCCACCATCGAGACGATCAGCGCCATTGCCGGGGCGATCTCCTCGTCGGTCGGCGAGCAGCAATCGGCGATCGGCGAGATCACCCGCAACATCCAGGAGGCCGCCCACGGCACCCAGGAGGTCTCGGCCAACATCGCCGGCGTCAGCCAGGCGGCGAGCGAAACGGGCAGCACCTCGACCTTCGTGTTGACGGCGGCCACGGAGCTCGACAGCCAGACGCAGGCCATCCGCCGGCAGGTCGACGAATTCTTCAACGTCATCAAGGCCGCCTGACCTGCGGTATTCCGCCACTGCGGCAGCCGGTCACCGGGCTGGCTGCCGCCTGCGGGGCTTCCCTTCACCGCCCCGTCATGCTTCTGTCCTCGCGAATTTTTCGCCCGAAGGCCGGATCAACCGGCCCGCCCGTTCCCGAGGAAACGTCGATGACCCTGATCCTGAACCGTCGTGCGGCGCTCGTCGCCGGCACTGCCCTCCTTGGCCTTGGCGCGCCTGCGCTGGCCCAGGCCCGCCGCCGCCTCACCGTCGCCACGGGCGGCACCGGCGGCGTCTACTTCGTCTATGGCGGCGGCCTTGCCCGCGTGCTCACCGAGAAGGTGCCGAACGTCCAGGCGACGTCGCAGGTCACCGGCGGCTCGGTCGACAACATCAACCTGCTCTCGGCCGGCGATGCCGATATCGGCTTCTCGACGCTGGACTCCGTGGTCGACGCGCTGAACGGCGTCGGCGCCTATGCCCGCGGCGGCAAGCGCGAGGTGCGCATCATCGCCGTGCTCTACGACAACGTGCTGCACGCCGTGGCGACGCCCGCCATCAACTCGGTCGCCGAGATGAAGGGCAAGCGCATCGGCGTCGGCTCTGCCGGCTCCTCGACCGAGGGCTGGGCCGACCGCACGCTGGAGGCCGCCGGCCTCAACCCGAAGACCGACATCATCCGTGACAATCTCGGCGTCGCCGAGAGCGCCAATGCCCTCGCCGACGGCAAGATCGCCGGCTTCTTCTGGGGCGGCGGCGTGCCGACGGCGGCGATCCGCGACCTCGCCCAGTCGGGCCGCACGGCCTTCAAGCTCCTCGACACCTCGAAGGAGCTGGTCGAGATGAACAAGAAATATCCCGGCCTCTACCGGGAATCGATCATGCCGCCGAACTCCTATCCGGGGCAGACCCAGGCCGTTTCCGGCATCGGCGTCGCCAATGTCATGCTGGTCGATGCCAAGGCGCCGAACGATCTCGTGACGCTGATCCTCGAGGGCATCTTCAACAACCTCACGGACATGCAGGCCATCCACCCCGAGGCTCGCAAGCTCACGCTGCAGACCGCCGCGGTGAAGCTGGCCGCGCCGTTCCATCCGGCGGCGGAGGCCTTCTACAAGGCGCGCGGCGTCTCGATCTGATCGCGACGCACGAATAGCGGGAGCCGGGGCGGGAGACCGTTCCGGCTTTTTCCGTGCCGCTGGCGGCAGGCCAGCGGCGCCTCGTCGGGGGACGAGAAGCGACAGGGGAACGGCCATGACCACCGACGCGCTGAAGCCGGCGTCAGGCGACGCGGAACGGGTCCTGACGGCCGAGGAGCTGGAGAAGCTGTCCTCGGATTCGGAAGGCGGGCCGGCGCGGCGCGTTGGCGGCTGGCTGGGGTGGCTGACCGGATCGGTCGCCTTCCTCATCGCCGCCACGGCGATGTACTGGACGCAGTTCTCGATCACCACGACGGTCTATCGCGCCAGCTTCCTGGCGCTCTGCCTCGCCCTCATCTTCATCCTCTATCCCCTCGCCAAGACGGGCCGCGACGGCGCCCCGCAGACGCGGCGCGTCAGCGTCGAGGAGATCGTGGTGGCGCTCATCGCCATCGCCATGCTCGCCTATATCCTGCACCACCCGAACCCGCGGATCGCGGTGGTAGGCCGCTCGCCCTTCGGCTACGGGCTCGGCTGGGTGCTGATCGCCTGTTTCGCCGCCTATCCGCTGCTCGTCGCCAACCGCTGGCTGGCGCGGATTCAGCCGGCGGACTGGTTCTTCGCGGCGCTCGGCCTCTATTGCGCCTGGTACCTGTCGACCAATATCGACGAGTTCAAGACCCGCGCCATGCAGCCCTCCGCCGAGGAACTGGTCCTCGGCCTCGCCCTCATGCTGCTGGTGCTGGAAGCCACCCGCCGCACCGTCGGCTGGGTGCTGCCGGCCATCGCGGCGGTCTTCCTCATCTATTGCTATGCCGGCACGGGCTGGCTGATCCCGGATGTATTCGAACATCGCGGCTTCAGCCTCAACCGCATCATCGGGCAGAACTTCCTGACGCTGGAGGGCCTGTTCACGACGCCGCTGGACGTCGCGGCGACCTTCATCATCCTCTTCACCATCTATGGCGCGGTGCTCGACCGCGGCGGCGCCGGGCGCTTCTTCATCGAATGGGCCTTCGCGCTCTTCGGCAAGAACCCCTCCCCCTCGGCCCCAGGACGCGCCGTGGTCGCCTCGGGCTTTCTCCTCGGCACCGTCTCGGGCTCGGGCGTCGCCACCACCGTGACTGTCTCGACCCTTGCCTGGCCCATGCTGAAGCGCTCGGGCTACGACCCGCAGGTCGCCGGCGGCATGCTCTCCGCCGCAGGGATCGGCGCGACCCTGTCGCCACCGACGCTCGGCGCCGCGGCCTTCATCATCGCCGAGTTCCTCGACGTCGATTACCTGCAGATCCTCATCTACGCGACCATCCCGACCGTCCTCTATTACGTCTCGTGCTGGCTGATGACGGAGGCCGATTCCCGCCGCCTCGGCGTCGTGCCGGTGCGCACCTCGGATGCCTCGGTCTGGGAGCTGACCAAGCGCGGCGGCTACCATTTCATCTCGCTCGGCGCGATCGCGGTGTTCCTGGTGATGGGCTTCACCAGCTTCATGGCGGTCTACTGGTCGATCGTCGTCGCCTTCGTCCTGTCCATGGTGCGCGAGGAAAGCCGCCTGGTGACGATCGAGGCCTTCGCGGTCGGCTGCGCGGCGGCGCTCGCCGCCTGGCTCTTCGGCGTGAGTGGCTGGCCACAGGGGCTCGGCATCCAGGAGCTGTTCAACGACCGCATCTCGGTCGCGACCTTCTGGGGCATCGCGGCGGCTGTCGCGGTCTCGGGGGCCCAGAGCCTTGCGGCCATGCGCAGCGGACGACCGGTTCCGGCCGGCGGCACCGGCATGATCGACGCGCTGCTCGACGGCACGCGCTCGACGCTCGGAATCGTCGCGGTCTGCGCCTGCGCCGGCATCATCGTCTCGGTGGTGAACCTCACCGGCCTTGGCCTGACCATTTCCGGCATCATCATTTCGGCCGGTGGCTCGAACGTCTTCCTCATCCTGCTCATGGCGGCGCTCGCCATGTGGGTGCTCGGCCTCTCCGTGCCGGTCACCGCGAGCTACATCATCGCCGCCGTCATGCTGGTGCCGGCGCTGATCAAGGTCGGCGTGCCGCCCGCCGCCGCACACATGTTCATGTTCTACTATGCGGTGCTGGCGGACGTGTCGCCGCCGACCGCGCTCGCCCCCTTCGCGGCCTCGGCCATCACTGGCGGCGAGCCCTTCCGCACGACGATGCAGGCGTGGAAATACACCCTGCCGGCCTTCATCGTGCCCTTCATGTTCTGCCTCACGCCCGATGGGGCGCAGCTGCTCATGCTGGTGCCGGCCGGCACCAATGCCGCGGGGGCGACGGTCTACGGCATGCCCGGCACCATCGCCGCCTGGCTTTCCGTGCTGTGGGTGACGCTGACCGCCTGCCTTGCCCTCGTCGGCTTCTGCGTCGCCTTCGCGGGCTATGCGCTGGGCCAGGCGAACGCCATGGAGCGGATCATCTGCCTTGCCGGCGGCGTGCTGCTGCTGGTGCCGCGGCCCTGGGCCACCGCGGCAGGCCTCCTCCTGCTCGCGGCCGGCCTGACGCTGCACTGGCGGCGGATCGGCCGGGCAAGCCCGGCCCTCCCCGCGGGATAGCGCCGATCAGGCGGCGGTGGTGTCGTCGAGCTTGGCCTCGGGCGCGTTCTTCTTGACGCTCTCGATGCCGGCGTCGCGCGAGGCCTCGGAGGAATAGACCTCGCTCGACCCGATCACCTGGCCGTTGGTGGCCTTCAGGTTGAACATCGGGCCGGTCTTGGCCTGCTTGCGCTCGTAGCGGCCATCCTCCTTGGCGTTCTTGCGGACACTCTCGATGCCCGCGAGCGCCGCCGCCTTGGTGGTGTACATCTCGCTGGACAGGATCACCTGCCCGTTCGACGCCTTTAGCGAGAAATGGAACTGACCGCTCTTGCCTTTGGTCAGCACAAACTTGCCTGCCATGCCGTCCTCCCTCGAAATCGCGCATTCGCGCTGGGGAAAAGCATAACCGGCCTGCGGGCAATGCGAGGTGCGGAAGGTCACGGACCCCGCAGGGCGTCACCGCGCATCGCGCCGCAGCTTCTCGTAGCGCTTGATGGCGCGCTCGCGTTTGAGCCGCGACAGCCGGTCGAGCCAGAAGATGCCATCGAGCTGGTCGATCTCGTGCTGGAGCACCACGGCGAGGAAGCCGTCGGCCTCGGCCTGCTCCTCGGCGCCGGTGAGCGTCGACCATGCAAGGCCGATCCGGGCGGGGCGCTCCACCTCCTCCGAGATGCCGGGCATGGAGACCGAGCCCTCGCGCTCGACCTTGGTCTCCGGCGAGGTCCAGAGGATGCGCGGATTGACGTAGAGCCGCATCAAGGCGTCGTCGGCGAGGCGGATGGCGACGAGGCGCTGGAAGACGCCGATATGGCAGGCCGACAGACCGATGGCCGGGGCGGCGACGACCGTGTCCATCAGGTCCTGCGCCAGCGCCTTCAGGTCATCGTCGAACAGCTCGACCGGGTCGGCGCGTCGGCGCAACCGCGGATCGGGAAACATGACGAGCGGACGTGCGGCCACGGCGGATCTCCTGACGAGCAGGTCTCTAGCCGAGGCGCGATGGCCGGAAAAGTCCCGCAGCGCGGTCACTGCCGCTCTTGCAGGCGCTGGCTGCCCGCCTCGGAGGCAGCCTCAGGAATGATCATCCACAGCATCCGGGCCATGCCCTCAGCGGGTTGCATTGGAATGGTCGTTGCATAAGGATGCACGCCCGGTGGCCCCTCGTGGGCCGCGCTTCCGATCTCCAGCACGAGTGACATTCCACGTGACCGCTTTGTCCCAGACTGCCGCCGACGGCCTGGCCCCCGCCGCCTCCACCGGTCCTGTCCTGTCCGTGAACAACCTCGTCACGTCGTTCCTGCGCGAGGGCGAGTGGAACGCGGTCGTGAAGGGCATTTCGTTCGAGGTCGGCGCCAAGGAAACCGTCGCCATCGTCGGCGAGTCGGGCTCCGGCAAGTCGGTCACTGCCCTGTCGATCATGCGCCTCATCCCGCCGCAGAGCGGCAAGGTGGAAGGCAGCATCAAGCTGGTGGGCCGCGAGCTCACCACGATCAACGACAAGGCGATGAACCATGTCCGCGGCAACGAGATCGCGATGATCTTCCAGGAGCCGATGACCAGCCTCAATCCGGTGCTGACCATCGGCTTCCAGATCGCCGAGGCGCTGATCTACCACCGCGGCCTGTCGCGCCAGGAGGCCGAGGCCGAGACAGTGCGCCTGCTCGAGAAGGTGCGCATACCCGCCGCCAAGTCGCGCTTCCACGAATATCCGCACCGCTTCTCCGGCGGCATGCGCCAGCGCGTCATGATCGCCATGGCGCTCGCCTGCCGACCGAAGCTGCTCATCGCCGACGAGCCGACCACCGCGCTCGACGTGACGATCCAGGCGCAGATCCTCGAGCTCATCAAGGAGCTCCAGGAGGAGGAGGGCATGTCCGTCCTCTTCATCACCCATGACATGGGCGTCGTCGCCGAAATCGCCGACCGCACCGTGGTCATGTACCAGGGCAAGGCGGTCGAGACCGGCAAAACCGAGCAGATCTTCGCCGCGCCGGCCCACCCCTATACCAAGGCGCTGCTGTCGGCCGTGCCGCAGCTCGGCTCGATGAAGGGCATCGCCCGCCCGATGCGCTTCCCCGTCGTCGACAAGATGACCGGCGAGAGCGACGTGCCGGTGGAGACGCCGGACACGGTGAAGGCCGCCGACCGCCCGGTGCTGGAGGTTGCCAACCTCACCACCCGCTTCGACATCCATTCCGGCCTGTTCGGCAAGGTCTCGGGCCGCGTCCATGCGGTCGAGAACGTGTCCTTCTCGCTCCATGCCGGCGAGACGCTGGCGCTCGTGGGCGAGTCGGGCTGCGGCAAGTCGACGACCGGCCGCTCGATCCTCCGCCTCATCCAGCCGAATTCCGGCTCGGTGGTGGTCGATGGCGAGGACGTGCTGACGCTCGACAACGCCAAGCTGCGCGACATGCGCAAGCGCATGCAGATTATCTTCCAGGACCCCTTCGCCAGCCTCAACCCGCGCATGTCCATCGGTTCGGCCATTGCCGAGCCCTTCTATGCCCATGGCCTTGCCTCGGGCTCCGAGGCGCGCGACCGGGTGGCCGACCTTCTCACCCGCGTCGGCCTGTCGCCCGACATGGCCTCGCGCTATCCGCACGAGTTCTCCGGCGGCCAGCGCCAGCGCATCTGCATCGCCCGCGCGCTCGCCCTCGGCCCGAAGCTGATCGTCGCGGACGAGGCGGTCTCGGCGCTCGACGTGTCGGTGAAGGCGCAGGTCGTGAACCTGATGCTCGACCTGCAGGCCAGCATGGGCCTCGCCTATCTCTTCATCTCCCACGACATCGCGGTCGTGGAGCGCATGTGCCACCGCGTGGCGGTCATGTATCTCGGCGAGATCGTCGAGATCGGCCCGCGCGCTGAGGTCTTCGGCAATCCGCAGCACCCCTACACCAAGAAGCTGATGGCCGCCGTGCCGATCCCGGATCCCTCCCGCCGCCAGCAGAAGCGCGGCGTGTCGAACGACGAGATCAAGAGCCCGGTCCGCGCGCCGGACTATGTCCCGCCGGTGCGCCAGTATCGCGAGATCTCGCCCGGCCACGTGGTCCAGGCCTGGGATTGAGGTTTGCCGCTTGAGCGGTTTCGGAAAGGCCCTGGTTCGCCGGGGCCTTTTTGTTTGGATGGCTCGGTGCGGTCAGCCCGAGATCACCGCCCTCTCCGTCCTGACTTGACCACCGCAGCCTCTAATCGACGCTCGACCGCACCGCTGACCACCTCTCCCCGGCGGGGAGAGGTCGACGAGCGCAGCGAGGCGGGAGAGGGGGAGATTGTTTCCCGAAGCAGCGGGCCCCCTCTCCCGGCCTTCGGCCGACCTCTCCCCGCTGGGGAGAGGTGGTGTGGAGCACCCGACAGCCGCATCCCAAAGGCCCACGGGCAGAACCGAACTGCGTCCTTCGAGGCTCGCTGACGCTCGCACCTCAGGATGAGGAGGGTGGTGGGTGGCAGGCAGCAAGGACGGCCAAGGAACCTGTCTGCAACACCCGACCTCCCTCATCCTGAGGTGCGAGAGAGCGGAGCGAACGAGCCTCGAAGGACGCACTTCATCAGTGCAATGCGGTCCCTCGAACAGCGAAGCGCTCAAAAGTGCTCGAACCGTTCCGATCCGAAGGTCAGCGGCTGGCCGTCGAGGGACCAGGTGACACTCCCGCTGCCCGTCACCTCGCCGATCACCGCGAGGGGCACCGCCACCGCCCCCGCGTCGGCCTGCAGCGAGGATAGCCGCGCCGGCGGGCAGGCCAGCAGGATCTCGTAATCATCGCCACCTGTCAGCGCCCGTATCCTGAGGGCCGGGTCCGTCGCGATGGCGGCAGCGGCGGCCAGCGAGAGCGGGACGGTACCCGCATCGACCATCGCGCCCGTGCCCGACGCCGCCATCATCTTGGCGAGGTCGCCGACGAGGCCGTCGGAGACGTCCATGGCGGCCGAGGCATGGCGCGCCACGGCCCTGGCCAGGGCGACGCGCGGCTGGGGCTTGAGATAGCGATCGACGAGGTGGCGGCGATGATCCTCGCCGAGCGCGGCAAGCCAGCCCGGCGCCGTTGCCGGGTCCCGTTCCGCCTGCCGCGCCACCAGCCCCAGAGCGCCATCGCCGATCGTGCCGGTGACGCAGAGGAGATCACCCGGCCGCGCGCCGCGGCGGCGCACCGTGCGGTTCGCCCGGCCGAAGGCGGTCACGGAGAGGGTCAGCGGCCCCGGAACCTTCACCGTATCGCCGCCGAGGAGCGGGCAGCCATAGGCGTCGAGATCGGCGGCAAGTCCCTTGGCGAAGGCGTCGAGCCAATCCACCGACCAGTCGGCGGCCAGCCCGAGGCCAAGCAGCATACCGGCCGGCACGGCGCCCTTGGCCGCAAGATCGGAGAGGTTCACCCGCAGCGCCTTGGCGGCGACAAGGCCCGGCGGGTCGTCGGGGAAGAAGTGGACGCCGGCGATCGCCATGTCCTTGGTGACGACGAGGTCCCCCTCCCCCGGCGGGATCACCGCGGCGTCGTCGGTCAGGCCGTCCGCGCCGGCGCTGGTGGCGAGCGGCGCGAAGAAGCGGGCGATGAGGGCGTCTTCGGAGGGGCGAGTCACGGGGGCATCATGGCCCGGTGGGGCCGCGCCGGAAAGCGCTCAGCGCTTCGGCGCCTCGCCGAGCTCGGCGGCGCGGACGCGCTTGGCGATCTTGTCGAGCACGGCATTCGCCATGCCGACCTCCTCGCGGTCCACGAAGGCGTCGGCCACGTCGACATATTCGGCGATGATGACCTTGGCCGGCACGTCCGGCCGCTCGAAGAGCTCATAGGTGCCGGCGCGCAGCACGGCGCGCAGCACCGCCTCGATGCGGCGCAGCGGCCAATCGTCGGCGAGGATCCGGTCCACCGCCACGTCGATGCGCTGCTGCTCGCGCATCACCCCCTGGATAATGTCGCGGAAGAACTGGTGGTCGGCGGGCAGGTATGTGTCGCCCTCGACCTCGCGGCCCATCCAGAACGTCTGGAACGAGCCGATGACATCATTGATGTCGGTGCCGGCCACATCCATCTGGTACAGCGCCTGGACGGCGGCGAGGCGCGCCGTGCCGCGCTTGTTGGCCTGTTTCGGGGCGGTGTCGGACATCAGGCCTGCTCCGCCGCGCGCTTCAGGCGGATCATGGCGAGGCAGGCCTTGGCGGCGCCGCCGCCCTTGTCGAGCTCGCTGCGGCGGGCGCGCGCCCAGGCCTGGGCGTCGTTCTCGACGGTGAGGATGCCGTTGCCGAGCGGCAGCTTGCGCTGGACGGAGAGGTCCATGAGGGCGCGCGAGCTCTCCTCGGAGACGATCTCGTAATGGGTGGTCTCGCCGCGGATGACCGTGCCGAGGGCGACCGCGCCGTCGAAGGGCTGGCCGCGGGCGGCCGCGCCGTCCATCAGGATGGCTATGGCGGCCGGGATCTCGAGCGCGCCAGGCACGGTGTGGACCTCATAGGTGGCACCGACCTCGGTCAGCGCCGCCTTGGCGCCATCGAGCAGGGCGTCGGCGAGATCGTCGTAGAAGCGGGCCTCGACGATCAGCACACGGGCATGCGTCGGGATCACGTGCTCGGCTGCGGAACGCGGAGCGGCCATGGTAAGTCCTTCGAAATGGGAGCGCTCTAGTAGCCCCCCGCCTTCGCATCCGCAAGGCGGGCGGCATAGCGCGCCATCATGTCGGCCTCGATGTTGACGCGGTCGCCGGCCTTCGCGTCCCCCCAGGTGGTCACCGCGAGGGTGTGGGGGATCATGGTAACGGTGAAGGTGTCGCCGTCGACGCCGTTGACGGTGAGCGAGGTGCCGTCGAGGGCAACCGACCCCTTCTCGGCGATGAACTTGGCAAGATCCTTCGGGGCGCGGAAGACGAAGCGGGCAGTGCCGTCCGTGTCATCGCGCGACACGATCTCGGCAACGCCGTCGACATGGCCGGTGACGATATGGCCGCCCAGCTCGTCGCCGATCCGCAGCGCGCGCTCGAGGTTCACCTTCTTGCCGGCCTGCCAGTCGCCCAGCGTGGTGCGGGCGAGGGTCTCGGCCGAGGCGTCGATGGTGAAGACGGTGCGGTTGCCCTGCTCGGAGAGGGAGGTGACGGTCAGGCAGATGCCCATGTGGCAGACCGAGGCGCCGAGCGGCAGGCTGTCGGCCGGATAGGAGCAGGCCACCGCGAGATGGCGGGCGGAGCCGCGCGCTTCGACCGCGACGATCTCGCCGACGTCGGTGATGATGCCGGTGAACATGGCTCAGGCTCCTTAAGCGGCGGGATCGGGGCGGAAGGTTTCGATGAGGTCGCAGCCGGCGGTGCGGCTCCCGGCGAGGCGGTAGCGCTCGGGCATGGGGATGACGAAGCCGGGGACGCCGTCGCCGAGCGTGGTCGGCGAGCGCGCGACGATGATCTCGTCGGCGAGCGCCTGGCGCATCAGCGTCGCTCCGAGGATCGGGCCGCCTTCGCTCATGACGCGGGTGATGCCGCGGGCGGAGAGGAGGCGGAGCGCCGCGCCCATGTCGACCGAGCCGTCGGCGAGGCGGCTCACCAGCATGACCTCGCAGCCGGCCTGGCGCAGCGCCCGCTCGGCCTCGGGCGGCGCACCGACCGTCGAGACGACCCATGTCGGCACGTCGCGGGCGGTGGCGACAAGGCGGGAGGTCAGCGGCAGGCGGAGCTTGGAATCGATGATGACGCGGACCGGCGAGCGGTCCTCCATCCCCGGCAGGCGGCAGGTGAGCAGCGGGTCATCGGCCAGCACCGTGCCGATGCCGATCATGATGGCATCGGCCATGGCGCGGACGAGGTGGAGCTGAACGGTGGCCTCGGGGCAGCTGATCTGGGTGCGCGCGCCGCCGGCCGCCGCGACGAAGCCATCGGCGGAGAGCGCCATCTTCAGCTGGACGAAGGGCCGGCCCTGGCGCACGCGGGTGAAGTGGCCGCGATGGTCGAGGGCGGCCTCCGCAGCACCGACGCCGACATCGACGGCGATGCCATAGGCGCGCAGCATGTGGAAGCCACGGCCGTGGACGCGCGGGTCGGGATCGCCGATGGCGCAGACGACGCGGGCGATGCCGGCTCGCGCCAGGGCATCGGAACAGGGCGCCGTGCGGCCGTAATGCGAGCAGGGCTCCAGCGTGACATAGGCGGTGGCGCCATGGGTGGCGCGGGGCCCGGAGGCGGCGAGCGCATGGGCGATGGCCGTGGTCTCGCCATGCGGGCGGCCGCCGACCTGGGTGACGCCGCGGCCGACGATCACGCCGTTCTTGACGAGAACGCAGCCGACCGAGGGATTGGGCCAGGCAAGGCCGAGGTGACGCCGGCCGAGGCGCAGCGCGTGGTCCATATGGGCGGCATCGACCGCGGTGAAGGCGCCAGCGGCCATGACGCTAGCCGCGCCCGGGCTCGGTCGTGCCCTCGCCGTCCTCGGACATCTCGCCGATCAGCTGCTGGAACTCGCGGGGATCGCGGAAATTGCGGTAGACCGAGGCGAAGCGGACATAGGCGACGTCGTCGAGGGCTTTCAGCGCCTCCATGACGATGCGGCCGATGTTCTCGGCGGGAATGTCCGACTCACCGGAGGCCTCAAGCTGGCGGACGATGCCGGAGACCAGGCGCTCGACGCGCTCGGGGTCCACCGGCCGCTTGCGCAGCGCGATCTGGATGGAGCGCATGAGCTTGTCGCGGTCGAAGGGCACGCGCTTGCCGGATCGCTTGACCACGATGAGTTCGCGCAGCTGCACCCGCTCGAAGGTGGTGAAGCGGCCGCCGCATTCCGTGCAGACGCGGCGGCGACGGATCGCCGAACCGTCCTCGGTGGGACGGCTGTCCTTCACCTGCGTGTCGGCGAACCCGCAGAAGGGGCATCGCACGGCCTCGTCGTCCCGTCAGGAATAGATGGGGAAGCGGGCGGTCAGGTCTTTCACCTTCTCCCGCACGATCGCCTCCACCTGGGCATTGCCCTCGTCGGAATTGGCGCGGGACAGGCCGTCCAGCGTCTCGGCGATCAGCTCGCCGACGCGCTTGAATTCGGCGATGCCGAAGCCGCGGGTCGTGCCGGCGGGCGTGCCGAGACGGACGCCCGAGGTGACGAAGGGCTTCTGCGGGTCGAAGGGGATGCCGTTCTTGTTGCAGGTGATGTAGGCGCGCCCCAGGGCGGCCTCGGAGGCCTTGCCGGTGAGGTTCTTCGGGCGCAGGTCGACCAGCATCAGGTGGTTGTCGGTGCCGCCGGTGACGAGGTCGAAGCCGGCGCTCTTCAGCGTCTCGGCCAGCGCCTTGGCATTGGCGACGACGGCATGGGAATAGGCCTTGAACTCGGGGCGGAGTGCCTCGCCGAAGGCGACCGCCTTGGCGGCGATGACATGCATGAGCGGGCCGCCCTGCATGCCGGGGAAGACCGCCGAGTTGAACTTCTTCGCCAGCTCCTCGTCGTCGGTGAGGATCATGCCGCCGCGCGGGCCGCGCAGGGTCTTGTGGGTCGTGGTCGTCGCCACATGGGCATGCGGGAACGGCGAGGGATGGGCGCCGCCCGCCACCAGGCCGGCGAAATGCGCCATGTCGACGAAGAGATAGGCGCCGACCTCATCCGCGATGGCGCGGAAGCGGGCGAAGTCCCAGAAGCGGGCATAGGCCGAGCCACCGGCGACGATGACCTTGGGCTTGGCCTCGCGGGCGATGCGGGCGACCTCGTCCATGTCGATGAGCTGGTCCTCGCGGCGCACCGTGTAGGGCGCGACCTTGAACCACTTGCCGGAGACGTTGACCGGCGAGCCGTGGGTGAGGTGGCCGCCGGCGGCAAGGTCGAGGCCCATGAAGGTGTCGCCCGGCTGCATCAGGGCGAGGAACACCGCCTGGTTGGCCTGGCTGCCGGAGTTCGGCTGGACATTGGCGAAGCGGCAGCCGAACAGCTTGGTGGCGCGCTCGATGGCGACCGTCTCGGCGATGTCGACGAACTGGCAGCCGCCATAGTAGCGCTTGCCCGGATAGCCCTCGGCATACTTGTTGGTCATCACCGAGCCCTGCGCCTCCATGACGGCGCGCGAGACGATGTTCTCCGAGGCGATCAGCTCGATCTCGTGTTGCTGCCGGCCGAGCTCCTTCTGGATCGCGTCGAAGATCACCGGATCGGTGTCGGCGAGGGAAGCGGAGAAGAAGCCGTCGAAGGGCTTCGCGGCAGCGGAGGACGAGGACATCCGGATGGCTCCGTGAGGCGGCGGACATCCGCCGTGGCGGTCGAGGAACTGGGCTAGCGGGTAGCACAGCGTCGGTGGCAAGTCCAAGGCCGAAGGCACGCGCGGCACCAGACCTTGTGCCGATGTCAGGACCCCTCCCCCGTATCCTGCATCAGCCGACGCTCCAGCTTACGACGGGCAAGCCGTTCGAGATCAGAGAGCGCGGTGTGCGCCGGCCCCATCACCACAACCTCGGTCCCGGTCTCGGCGCAGATCGCAGCGCAGCGCAGATAGGCGCCGATCACGGTGTGCTCGAAATAGACTGTGCGGCCGGAGGATTCGGGCATGGGTCAGGCGCCAAGCGCCCGGAGGGCGTGCCGCAAGTCCTTGGCCATCAGCCTGAACAGGGCAGCGGCAGCCGGGTCCGGCCGGTTGCGGGCCTGTTCCCAGTTGCGCAACGTCGCGACCGGGATACCCAGGAGGGCTGCGAACTCATCCTGGGTCATCCGGGCGGCAACCCTGAGCGCACGCGGCTCCGGCGGCAACTCAAGCCCGCCGATGTCGGGGGCCATGTCAGGGTCCGACGCGATGGTGGCCGCGACCCGCGCCTCGGTGGAGGCGAGACGCAGCCGACCACGGTCGATCTTAGGGCGGGACGCCCGGATCTCCTCTAAAGACCTGCGAACAATCGCCATCGCTGCCTCTCCTTGCGATTGGCCGGGCGGGCCGAAATGATCCGGCGAACGTCACCGCGGTCGGTGTAGACCACGACCAGAACGATCCCGTCGACGGCCCCGAGAGCGATCATGCGCCGCTCCCCGTAGTCTCGCCGATCGTCTGGCCATTCGAGGGTCGGCCCGTCGAAGACCAGGGCCGCGACATCGAACCCGAAGCCATCTGACGCAAAACGCGCATCGCTCTTGGCCTCGTCCAACTCGAAGTCCATGTCGCGACGATCCGCGGCCAATGAGCTCGCGAGCAAGGATGCCCCAAGGACCGCTACGCTTCAAGCGTAGCAGTGTCGCAGATCGCGCCAACGAAAAAGCCCGGCGCAAGGCCGGGCTTTCGAAGCAGCAGAAGCGGCGGGGCCGTCAGCGCAGGGCGACCGGCTGGCCCATGCCCGTCGCGGCCTGGGGGCCGATGCCGTCGCGCTGGTAGATGTCCTCGCGGAACTGGACGAGGCCGTCCGGATTGGCCCAGGCGGTGATGTAGACCCAGTAGACCGGCACCGGCTGCAGCGGCTTGGCGTCGACGCGATCGGTAGTGCGGAAGATCCGGTCGATCTCGGAGCGGCTCCACTGCGTACCCTGCAGGATCCAGGCGATGAGCTCGCGGACGTTCTGGACACGGGCGCAGCCCGAGGAGTGGAAGCGCTGGTCCTCGCCGAACAGGCCCTTGGAGGGCGTGTCGTGCATGTAGACCGCATGCTGGTTGGGAATGTTGATGCGGACATTGCCCATCGAGTTGCCCTCGAAGGGGTCCTGGCGGAAGCGATAGTTCATCGCCTCCATCGTATTCCAGTTGATCGATTCCGGCGCGACCTCCTGGCCCTGGCCGTTGAACACGCGGATGCGGTTCTTGGCGAGGTAGTCGGGCTCGGCCTGCATCTTCGGGATGAGGTCCTTGCGGATGATCGAAGCCGGGACAGTCCAGTAGGGATTGAAGTTGATGTCCTGGACGCGGGTCGAGATCACCGGCGACTGGCGGTCGATCTTGCCGACGACCGTGACGTGGCGGGAGACGACCGTGCCATTCTCCACCGCCTCGAGCTGGGCGGCGGGAATGTTCATGACGATGAAGCGATTGCCGAGGAACCCGGAATAGGCGCGGACCCGGACGAGGTTGGTCTCGAGCTGGCGCAGTCGCATCTCGGCCGGCACGTTGAGGGCGGCGAAGGTGGCGTCGCGCACCTGGCCATCCGGCGAGATGCCGTGGCGGGTCTGGAAGCGCTTCACCGCCGTGTCGACGAAGCTGTCGAAAATGTCGGAACGGCCGGTCGAGGCGTCGAGATCGCCCGAGGCGATCAGACGGTCGCGCAGGGCGATGACGGCCGGGCGGCGCGCGCCGATGCGCAGGCGCTCGCGATCGGGCACGGGCTGCCAGCCGCCGCGGGCGACGATCTGCTGATACTGGCCGATGGCCATCTCCAGGCCCTGCACCGTGTGGGGGCCGAGGACCGGATAGGGATTGCGCGTCGAGCGGCTGCGCGAGCCGGCGTCGAAGCTGTCGGACCACTCGGCGACGGCGGCGCGGCCCTGCTGGGCGAAAGCGGGCGTGGCGAGCGCGAGGGCCGGCAGCGAGGCCATGCCGCCGAGCAGCGCGCGCCGGTCAAGCCTGGTGGTGAAGCGATCGGTCAAAGGTCGGCTCCGGATCATCGGCGGGGTCCGCTCCCGCCGGCGGGGAGCAAACACCATTATCCTTAAGGAATGCCAAGCGGCGTCAGCCTCACCTATGGCAATCAATGTGACCAACTCAAGGCGTTTGTGGCGGGTTCCGCCCGCACAGATGCGTGAAAGGACGCATGGCAGCCGTGACGGGGCGCCCAGAACGGCGACGACCGGCCTCCCGTCGGAAGGCCGGCCGTCGAAGATCACGTCCCTCGGCTCAAGGGCGACGTTTTGTCTCGTCGCGGACGAAGAGCGCGGTGCCGGTCACGCCGAGCATGGTCTCGGCGAGGATCAGGACCATGGCGACGCCGGAGAGCAGCAGCGCCATGTCGGTGGACAGGAGCGTCATGGATCGCCTCAGAGCCGGTAGAGGATCTGGTCGGTCCAGAAGCGCTCCAGGCGCAGCAGCGACTTGTTGAGCGCCTTGAAGTCATCGAGGCTGACGCCGCCGACCTGCTCGACCGTGCGGACGTGCTTGGCGTAGAGGGCCTGCACGATGGCGGCGATCTCGTGGCCCTTGTCCGTCAGCGAGATGCGGACCGACCGGCGGTCGATGCGCGAGCGCTGGTGGGACAGATAGCCCATCTCGACGAGCTTCTTGAGGTTGTAGGAGACGTTGGAGCCGAGATAGTAGCCCTTGGTCCGCAGTTCGCCGGCGGTCAGTTCGCGGTCGCCGATGTTGAAGAGCAGCAGCGCCTGGACGGCGTTGATGTCGGAGCGGCTGCGGCGGTCGAACTCATCCTTGATCACGTCCAGCAGGCGGCGGTGCAGGCGCTCGATGAGCGTCAGGGCCTCCATATAGACGGGGGTGATGGCCTCGAAACGCTCGAGACGCTCGGGGGAGATCGGCGGCGAGGCAACCTCGCGCGTCTTCGTCATCATGCTCATGGGACGCCTCTTGTCCGGGTTGGCGCCGGGGCTGTTTTTTGACCCTCGGCCGAGCGGCCCTGTTCACCGCTCGTGTGATGCCAACCTAGCCCCGTGAATTTTAAGAGCGCCCGAACAAACACGATGAAGGCGGCTTAACCACTATTAGATCAACAAGTTATTGCGTTGATCTCTCGGCAATATCTCATTGTCTTTTCATCAACCGACCGGGTTTTCGGCAAGCTTCCGTCAACGATGGGAAGGGCGGATTTCCAAGGGCATCGGCTGTGATCTTCACAGACTGTTCAGACCCGGGAAAGGCATCGTCAACCAAGGGGCGGCAGAGCAATCCATCGACTGCCCGCGACCGGTGAAACCCGGCATTCATCATAGCGCGATGACGGCGCGGAAGCCCGTGGTGACAAGCTTCCGCGCGGTCAGGGGCGAGCCAACATCTTCCCTAAGGGAAGTGGGGGTCACTTCCCCCGCAGGAAATTGACGATGCCGGAAAAGTCGGTGCTGGCCTCGCCCTGGGCGGCATAGAGGCCGTAGAGGGCGGTCGCCTCGGCGCCAAGCGGCGTGACGGCCCCGGCAGAGCGGGCGGCATCCTGGGCAAGCTTCAGGTCCTTCAGCATCATCGCGGCGGTGAAGCCCGCCTGATAGCTGCGGTTTGCCGGCGAGGTCGGCACCGGGCCCGGCACCGGGCAATAGGTGGTGAGCGACCAGGACTGGCCGGAGGACTTCGAGGCGATGTCGAAGAGCTTCTGCGCATCGAGGCCGAGCTTCTCGGCGAGCACGAAGGCCTCGGAGGTGGCGATCATGGTGATGCCGAGGATCATGTTGTTGCAGATCTTGGCGGCCTGGCCGTTCCCGGGCCCACCGGCATGGACGATCGTCTTGCCCATGGCCTCAAGATAGGGCTTGGCCCGGGCGAAGGCGGCATCGTCGCCGCCGCACATGAAGGTGAGCGTGCCGGCCGTGGCGCCACCGACGCCGCCGGAGACCGGGGCATCGATCATCGCGAGGCCGCGGGCCGCCGCGTCCGTGGCAACGGCACGGGCGCTGTCCACATCGATGGTGGAGGAATCGATCAGGATCGCCCCGGCCTTGGCGGAGGCGATGATGCCCTGCGCCCCGCCATAGAGCGCCTTCACCTCGCGCCCCGAGGGCAGCATGGTGACGACCACGTCGGCCTCGGCCACCGCCGCGGCGATGGAGGCGCCCGCGACACCACCGGCCGCGACATGACGCTCGACGGCAGCGGGGGCGAGATCGGTGCCGATGACGCGGTGGCCGGCCTTGATGAGATTGGCGGCCATGGGCCCGCCCATGTTGCCGAGGCCGATGAAGGCGATGGTGCTCATGAAGTCCTCCCCTGGGGTCGCCCCGGCGCGGCCGGGGTGGCGGCTTAGCCGCTCATTCGGTGCTGGTGTGGTCCGCCTGGCGCGCGGCGAGGACCGCGACGATGGCATAGAAGAAGAGCAGGGCCGCATCGGCCGCGGTGGCCGGCCAGGCGCGGGCCGCGAGCTGCACCCAGCCCTGCATGCCGCCCATCATGGCGAGGTCGATGGCCACCGCCACGGCGGTGGCGAGGATCCAGACCACACCGCCCCAGGCCGAGGTTAGCCAGAGGCCGACGCCGGCCACGAGTTCGATGACCGCGAAGAAGACGGTCGAGGCCTGGAGGCCCGGGGGCAGTTCCTCGAAGCCGAGACCGTCGGCGTTGGGGCCGCCGCAGATGACCAGCCATTGCGACAGGCCGCGGGCGATGGTCATGACCGCGAGCGCGCGCATGAAGATGCGGTAGATGCGGGTCCAGTCGATGCCGCGCGCCTCGCCGTCGGCGGGGATCGGTGCGTCGCTGGCAGTGCGCAGGCGGGCGGCGGACATCGGCTTCAGGACCGCGGCACGGGCGGGGCGACGAGTTCGCTCTCACCAAGCGGAGCGAAATGGGCGGCCACCATCGCAGGGGTCACGGCCTCCACCGCGGCAGGCTGCCAGCGCGGGGCATTGTCCTTGTCGATGATGACGGCGCGCACGCCCTCGTAGAAGTCGTGCCCGTGGCAGATGCGCGAGACGATGCGGAACTCGGTCTTCATCGCCTCCTCGAAATCCATGGACCGGCCGGCGCGCACCTGCGCCAGCGCGAGCTTCATGGAGGTCGGCGACTTGGTGCGCATGGTGGTGAGGGTCTCGCCACACCAGGCGTCGCCCGCCTCGGCAGCGGTGCCGAGGGCGGCCATCACCTCCTCCACCGTATCGAAACGGAAGCAGGCGTCGATGGCGGCACGGCGGGCGGTGACGGTCGCCGGCACGGTGGAGGCATGGGCGAAGCCCTCCAGCACCAGGTCGACGGTCTCCCGGCCGCAGAGCGCCTCGCGCAGTTCCTCGAACCGGGACGAGGCGGTGGCATGGGTGGCAAGCCCGGTCGAGAGGGCATCGCCCTGCTTCATGCGCTCGCCGGTGAGGGCGAAATAGGCGCCGATCTCGCCGGGGATGCGCGGCAGGAAATAGGTGCCGCCGACATCCGGGAAGAAGCCGATGCCGACCTCCGGCATGGCGAAGACGAATTTCTCGCCCGCCACCACGTGGCTGCCGTTGATCGACACGCCGACGCCGCCGCCCATGACGATGCCGTCGATGAGCGACACGTAGGGCTTGGGATAGCGCTTGATGAGGATGTTGAGCTCGTATTCCTCGCGCCAGAACTGCAGCGCCTCGGCATGGCGGCCGGCCTTGCCGAGGTCGTGGAGCACGCGGATGTCACCGCCGGCGCAGAAGGCGCGACCGCCCGCACCGGTCACCACGACGCGGGTGACGCCGGGATCCACCGCCCAGGCGTCGAGCGCCTGGCGCATGGCGCGGACCATGGTGAGGGTCAGCGCGTTGAGCGCCCTGGGGCGGTTGAGAATGATGAGGCCGGCGGATCCTCGGCGCTCGAGGAGAACTTCCGGTTCGGCGGGGGCTTGAATCGGCTCGCTCATACCCTGCCTCTATCACGCGCCGAGCAGGTCGCGCGAGACGATCACCCGCATGATCTCGTTGGTGCCTTCGAGGATCTGGTGGACGCGCACGTCGCGCAGCACGCGCTCGATCGGGTGGTCGTTGAGATAGCCATAGCCGCCGTGGAGCTGCAGGCAGCCATTGACCACCTCGAAGCCGACATCGGTGGCGAAGCGCTTGGCCATGGCGGCGAGCGTCGTGGCGCGCGGATCCTTGTCGCCGACGGCGACGGCGGCGCGGCGGACCATGAGCCGGGCGGCCTCCAGCTCCGTGGCGTAGTCGGCGATCCGGAAGCGCAGCGCCTGGAAGTCCTTCAGCGCCTGGCCGAACTGCTTGCGGTCGCCCATGTAGGCGATGGTGCGGTCGAGGCAGAACTGGGCCCCGCCGAGCGAGCAGGCGGCGATGTTGAGCCGCCCGCCGTCGAGGCCTGCCATGGCGATGCGGAAGCCCTGCCCCTCCTCGCCGACGAGGTTCTCGGCCGGCACGCGGACATTGTCGAAATCGACGACGGCGGTTGGCTGGCTCTTCCAGCCGAGCTTCTTCTCCTGCGCACCGAAGGAGAGACCCGGCGTGCCGTTCTCGACGACGAAGCAGGAGATGCCACGCGCGCCCTCCCCGCCGGTGCGGGCCATGACGACGTAGATGTCGGAGCGGCCACCACCGGAGATGAAGGCCTTGGCGCCGTTGATGACCCAGGAATTGCCGTCGCGCACCGCGCGCGTGCGAAGAGAGGCCGCATCCGATCCCGCACCCGCCTCGGTGAGGCAGTAGCTGGCGAAGGTGTTCATGGCGCAGAGGTCCGGCACGTAGCGGCGCCGGAGGTCCTCATGGCCATAGGCGTCGATCATCCAGGCCGCCATGTTGTGGATGGAGATATAGGCCGTCGTGGAGACGCAGCCCTGCGCCAGCTCCTCGAAGATGACCGCGGCATCGAGCCGCGACAGGCCGGAGCCGCCGACATCCTCGCGCACATAGACGCCGCCGAAGCCGAGGCTCGCGGCCTTGCGCAGCGTGTCCTCGGGGAAGACCGAACCGGCGTCCCAGTCGCGCGCATGCGGCGCCATTTCCGCGGCCGCAAAGTCGCGCGCCACCTGGCGGAAGGCTTCCTGGTCCTCGGTCAGGGCGAAATCCATCGGCACCGGCTCCCCGTGACGGTCCGCCGGTTATGGAGCGATCCGCAGAAGGGTCAATTCAGCCGGGCGGGGGACCCCCGTTCGGCGGGTGCTTTTTGCGTGGGAGGTCCGTTGTCTGCGGGACTGTTCCGAACGATTCCAGGGTGATATTCAGGATGACCGGCGGCCTAGGCCGCTGCGGAGACCGGCCATGACCCTTCGCGCCCTGCATAAGCCCGCCGATGCCGCGACCCCGGCTGCCCCGCGGCTCGACCTTCAGACCCGCATGCGGCGCAACCGCAAGACCGAATGGTCCCGGCGGATGGTGCGCGAGAACGTGCTCACCACCAACGACCTTATCTGGCCGATCTTCCTCATCGACGGCAACGAGGCACGCACGCCCGTTGCCACCATGCCCGGCGTCGACCGTGTCTCGATCGACGAGGCGGTGCGCGAGGCCGAGAAGGCCGCCCGCCTCGGCATCCCGGCGCTCGCCCCCTTCCCCTATGTCGACCCGGCCCTGCGCGACCCGGTCGGCTCGGAGGCCGAGAACCACCGCAACCTCATGTGCCGCGCCGTGCGCGCCATCAAGGCGGCGGTGCCCGAGGTCGGCCTCATCTGCGATGCGGCGCTCGATCCGTACACCTCGCATGGCCATGACGGCGTGCTCACCGAGTGCGGCCGCATCCTCAACGACGAGACCGTCGCCATCCTCTGCCGCCAGGCGCAGGCGCTGGCCGAGGCGGGCGCCGACTGCATCGCCCCCTCCGACATGATGGACGGCCGCATCGGCGCGATCCGCGCGACGCTCGATGCCGCGGGCCTCAGCGAAGTGCAGATCATGAGCTATGCGGCCAAATATGCCTCGGCCTTCTACGGGCCGTTCCGCGATGCCATCGGCACCAAGAAGACGCTGATCGGCGACAAGCGCACCTATCAGATGGACCCGGCCAATTCCGACGAGGCGATCCGCGAGGTCGAACTCGACCTCGCCGAGGGCGCCGACATGGTCATGGTGAAGCCCGGCCTGCCCTATCTCGACATCTGCCGGCGCGTGAAGGACACGTTCGGCGTGCCGACCTTCGCCTATCAGGTGTCCGGCGAGTACGCGATGATCGAGATGGCGGCGCGGGCCGGCGCCATCGACGGCGAGCGCGCCATGGTCGAGAGCCTCATCGCCTTCAAGCGGGCCGGCTGCGACGGCATCCTCACCTATTTCGCGCCGCGCGTCGCCGGGCTCCTCAGCGCCGCCGCGTGATCGGCCGCCTCCTCGCCGCGACAGCGCTCCTCACCGTCGGCGCCTGCACGCCGGTGGTGGACCCTGCCCGCCTCGCCCTCTGCCGCGAGGTCCTGCCCGCCCTGCACGAGGCCGGAACGGTCATTTCCGGGACGCGCGACGAACCCGGCGACGGCGGGGTGAAGATCACCTATCTCGCCGAGCGCCCGGGCCGACCGCGCACCGTCCATTCCGCCACCTGCCGCTTCGATGGGGAAGATGGCCACGGACGCCCGGACCTTGTCGGCCTCGTCACCGAGCGTGGCCCGCTCTCCGCGGTCCGGCTGCTGATCCTCAAGCGCTGGTGGCTCGGCCAGGTGCCGGCGCCTGCCCGCGCCACGACGGTGGACTTCCGCGAAGCCTTCCCCGACCTTGCGGGGGACGAATCCGCAGCCGGAGGCCCTTCGTGAGCCTGACCTTCGCCGACATCCTGGCCGCCCGCGAGACCATCGCCGGCCAGGTCATGCGGACGCCCATGCTCCCAGCCCCGCCGCTCTCGGCCATCACCGGCGCCGAGGTCTTCGTGAAATACGAGAACCTGCAGGTCACCAATTCCTTCAAGGAACGCGGGGCCCTGGTGAAGCTCGCCTCGCTCTCCGCCGACGAGCGGCGGCGCGGCGTCATCGCCATGTCGGCCGGCAATCATGCCCAGGCCGTGGCGCTGCATGCGAGCCGCCTCGGCATCCCTGCGACCATCGTCATGCCGGAGACGACCCCCTTCGTGAAGGTGGCGGCGACCCGCAGCCATGGCGCGACCGTGGTGCTGGACGGCGAGACGCTGTCGGAGGCGCAGGCGCGGGCGGAAGCTATCCAGGCGGCCGAGGACCGGGTCTGGGTCCACCCCTATGACGACCTCCACGTCATGGCCGGACAAGGCACCATCGCCTGCGAGATGCTGGAGGATGTTCCGGACCTCGACATCCTCGTCGTGCCCATCGGCGGCGGTGGCCTGATCGGCGGCAATGCGGTGGCGGCCAAGGCGGTGCGGCCCGGCATCGAGGTGATCGGCGTCGAGGCCGCGCTCTACCCCTCCATGTGGAACGCCCTGCACAACGAGACCCGCCCGATCGGGGGGCCGACGCTTGCCGAGGGCATCGCCGTCAAGATCGTCGGCAAGGCAACGCTCCCCGTCGTCCGAGAGCATGTCTCGGCAGTGGTGCTCGCCAGCGAGAGCGATCTCGAACGCGCCGTGAACCTCTATCTCACGCGGCAGAAGACCATGGCGGAAGGCGCGGGCGCCGCGGGCCTTGCGGCGATGCTCGCCGAGCCCGAGCGCTTCCGCGGCCGCAAGGTCGGGCTGATCCTCTGCGGCGGCAATATCGACCCGCGGATCCTCGCCTCCATCATGGTCCGGGAGCTCGAGCGCGAGAGCCGCATCGCCTCCATCCGCGTCACCATCCACGACCGGCCGGGCGTGCTTGGCCATGTCGCGGCGCTGATCGGCCGGCTCGGCGCCAATATCCTCGCGGTGGAGCACCGCCGCTATTTCCTCGACACGCCCGCCAAGGGCACCAAGCTGGATGTCACCGTGGAGGTGCGCGACGGCGCCCATCTCCACGAGATCCTGGCGGCGCTGGAGGCCGAGGGCCTGCCGGCGGTCAGGATCGAGACGGCGGGCCAGCTCGGCTGAGGGCTGAATCACGGGCTCGTGCGGCGGTCAGCCTTTGACCGGGGCGAAGCGCCGATTATCTTCGAGCATCCGTCGCGCGCCGCCCGGCCCGGCGATTCGTCACCGGACCCCGCCTTGACGCAGCAACCCCGCGACACGCCCCAATTCTATCTGACGGCGCCGACCCCCTGTCCGTATCTGCCGGGCCAGTCGGAGCGGAAGGTGTTCACGCATCTGGTCGGTCCGCAGGCGCCGCATCTCAACGACATCCTGACCCAGGGCGGGTTCCGCCGCAGCCAGTCCATCGCCTATCGCCCGGCCTGCGAGACCTGCCGGGCCTGCGTCTCGGTGCGCGTGCCGGTGGCCGATTTCCGGCCCGGCCGCTCGTTCCGGAAGGTGATGCTGAAGAACTCCGACCTCGTCGGCGAGATGCGACCGGCCATCCCGACCTCCGAGCAGTACTCGACCTTCCGCGCCTATCTCGACGCCCGCCATCGCTCCGGCGGCATGGCCGACATGACGGTGCTCGACTACGCCATGATGGTCGAGGACAGCCACGTGAAGACTCGGCTCGTCGAATATCGCCGCCGCGACGCCGACACCGCCATCAATGGCCGCAGCAAGGGCGAGCTCGTCGCCTGCGTGCTCACCGACATCCTCGGCGACGGGCTGTCGCTGGTCTATTCCTTCTTCGAGCCGGACCAGCAGCACCGCTCGCTCGGCACACTGATCATCCTCGACCATATCGCCCGGGCGAAGGCCATGGGCCTGCCTTACGTCTATCTCGGCTACTGGGTCGATGGCTCCGCCAAGATGGACTACAAGGCCCGCTTCCTGCCGCAGGAACGGCTCATGCCCGAGGGCTGGGTGCGGGTGGAGGCCTGAGGCCTCCGGGCCTCACCGGAAGGGCGGGGCATATTGCAGGCCGCCGACGTTCCACAGGCGGTTCGGGCCGCGCGGCAGGCCGATGCGGCTGCGGGCGCCGAGGTTGCGGTCGAAGCTCTCACCGTAGTTGCCGATATGGCGGATGATGCGCAGGGCCCAGTCGCGGGTGAGGCCGAGCGTCTCGCCATAGTTGCTGTCCACCCCCAGCAGGCGCCGGATCTCCGGGTTCGGGCTCTTCAGCATCTCCTGGACATTGGCCTGGGTGATGCCGAGTTCCTCCGCCGCGATCATGGCGAAGAGCGTCCAGCGGACGATGTCGAACCATTGGGCATCGCCCTTGCGCACCCAGGGCCCCAGCGGCTCCTTGGAAATGACCTCCGGCAGGATGATGTGATCATCGGGGTTCTGCATGAGGAAGCGCGACCCGGCGAGCGCCGACATGTCGGTCGTGTAGGTGTCGCAGCGGCCGCTCTCATAGGCCTTGATGACCTCGTCGACCGTGGCATAGGCCACCATCTGGTAGCGGATGTTGTGGGTGCGGAAATAATCGGCAGCGTTGAGCTCGCTGGTCGTGCCCTGCGGCACGCAGACGGTGGCGCCGGCGAATTCGAGGGCCGACTTCACCCCGAGCGACTTGCGCACGAGAAAGCCCTGGCCGTCGTAGTAGTTGATGGCGGTGAAGGCGATGCCCTGGGAGATCTCGCGGCTGATGGTCCAGGTCGTCTGGCGCGCCAGCACGTCGATCTGGCTGGACTGCAGGGCGATGAAGCGGTCCTTGGACGACAGCGGGCTGAAGCGCACCTTGGTGGGGTCGTCGAAGATCGCGGCGGCAAGCGCCCGGCAATAGTCGACGTCGAAGCCCGTCCAGCGTCCCTGGCTGTCCGGCATGGAGAAGCCGGGGACGCCCTGATTGGCGCCGCATTCGAGGACGCCGCGCTCCTTCACGCGCGCGAGCGTCGCGGAGGTGGACGGCGCCTGCGCGAGCGCGGCGTCCGCGCCGATGGCGACAAGCGCCGCCGCGCAGACCGAGGACAGGATGGTGCGGATGGTCATGCGGTCATTCCCCCTTGCATCGGCCGAAGCCCGGCGAGGGAGAATTTCAGCATGCGGCAGAACGCCGCTTAAGCCCGAGTTTGCGCCAGTTCAGCGGCACATTTGCCCGGATTTTCGGCGCGATGCGCGGCTCACCCGAACCTGTTCGTCTTCGGGAAGCCCTTCGGCGGCAGGCGGCCGGAATCGGCGCGGTTGCCGATCCATTCGGCAAGGTCGGCCTGCGACACGGTCCAGGTGCGGTCGGAGGAATCCTTCCAGGTGAGGCCATCGGCGAGCGTGAAGGTCTTGAGGTCGACCATGCCGCCCTCCTTGTACTTCTGCAGGCGGACACCCTTGCCACGCGCCATTTCCGGCACCTGGTTCAGCGGGAAGACGAGGAGCTTGCGGTTGAGGCCGACGATGGCGACGTGGTCGCCCTCGACGAAGCGGACGGCCGCCAGCTCGTCCGGCGTGTCGACCCCCATCACGCCCTTGCCCTTGCGGGTATTGGCGACGAGATCGTCCTCGGCCACCACGAAGCCGCGGCCCTCGCGCGAGGCGAGCAGCACCTTGCGGCCGCCGCGATAGGGCGTGACCTCGATGATGTCGTGCTCCTGCTCGAGGTCGATCATCAGGCGCACCGGCTCGCCGGCGCCGCGGCCGCCGGGCAGCTTCGCGCCTTCCAGCGTGAAGACCTTGCCATTGGTGGAGAAGACCAGCAGCTTCGAGGTCGTCTCCGCGAAGAAGGAGAGCTTCAGCCGGTCATCAGTCTTGAAGGCGAGGCCGGAGAGGTCCTGCACATGGCCCTTGAGGGCGCGGATCCAGCCCTTTTCGGAGACCACGACGGTGATCGGCTCGCGCTCGACCAGTGCCTCGGCAATCGCGTCGACATCCACCTCGGCGGCCTCGCCGAAGGTGGTGCGGCGCTTGCCGAGCGGCGTCTCCTTGGAGAACTGCTTGCGGACATTGCCGATCTCCCAGGAGACCGTCTTCCACTGCATGGCCTCGGAGCCGAGCAGCTTCTCGATGCCCTGCTTTTCCTTCGTCAGTTCCTCATGCTCCTTGCGCAGCTCGATCTCCTCGAGCTTGGCGAGCGAGCGCAGGCGCATGTTGAGGATCGCCTCGACCTGCACCTCGGTGAGGTCGAACCGCGCGACGAGGGCCTTCTTCGGCTCGTCCGCCGTGCGGATGATGTGGATGACCTCGTCGATGTTGAGATAGGCGACGAGCAGGCCGGCGAGGACCTCGAGGCGCTTGTCGATGGCGGCGAGGCGATGCTGCGAGCGGCGGATGAGCACCTCGCGGCGGTGGTCGAGCCACTCGCGCAGCACCTCCTTGAGGCCGACGACCTTCGGCACCTTGCCCTTCATGAGCACGTTCATGTTGAGCGGGATGCGGCTCTCGAGCTCGGTGAGCTTGAACAGGCTCTCCATCAGCAGGGTCGCGTCGACATTGCGCGACTTCGGCTCGAAGACGAGGCGGATGTCCTCGGCGCTCTCGTCGCGCATGTCGGCGACGAGCGGCAGCTTCTTCTCGTTGATGAGCTCGGCGATCTTCTCGATCAGCCGGCCCTTGGTGACGCCATAGGGAATCTCGGTGACGACGACGAGATAGGTGCCGCGTCCCGTGTCCTCCTGGTGCCAGCGGGCGCGGGTGCGGAAGGCGCCGCGGCCGGTCTCGTAGGCCTCCTCGATGGAGGCGCGGCCCTCGATGATGATGCCGCCGGTCGGGAAGTCGGGACCCGGCACATGGGCGATGAGATCGCGCGTGGTGCAGCCGGGATTGGCGATGAGGTGGAGGGCGGCATCGCAGACCTCGGCCGCATTGTGCGGCGGGATCGAGGTGGCCATGCCGACCGCGATGCCCTGCGAGCCGTTGGCCAGCAGGTTCGGGAAGGCGCCGGGCAGGACGACCGGTTCCTCGTCCTCCTCGTTATAGGTCTTGCGGAAGTCGACCGCGTCCTCGTCGATGCCGTCGAGGAGGAGGCGCGCCACCTCCGTCATGCGGGCTTCGGTGTAGCGGTAGGCGGCGGCGTTATCGCCATCGATATTGCCAAAATTGCCCTGCCCGTCGACCAGCGGATAGCGCTGGGAGAAATCCTGGGCGAGGCGCACCAGCGCGTCATAGACGGACTGGTCGCCATGCGGGTGGAACTTACCGATGACGTCGCCGACGATGCGGGCGCACTTCTTGAACGCCGTGCCCGGATCGAGCTTGAGGAGCCGCATGGCATGGAGGATGCGGCGGTGGACCGGCTTCAGGCCGTCGCGGGCGTCGGGCAGCGCCCGGCCCATGATGGTCGAGAGGGCATAGGCGAGATAGCGCTCTTCCAGCGCGTCGCGCAGGTTGATGGTCTCGATGCCGTCGTCGCCGCCCGGCGGCGGGGTCACGCGCTCGCCCATGGGCTCAGGCCTCGCGAATCGGGAAAAGGATCATCCTCTCTCGATAGGCGGCGGCGCGCCTGAGAACAAGCGGGGAACGGGGACGGGACTGTGGGCGGCAGCTCAGCCCGCGTCACGCTTGAGCGGGGCGGGACGCGCGGCAATGGCGCGCTCAAGCGTCAGCCTGATGTAGCGCTGATACGGGATGCCCTCCTGGCGCGCGGCTGTCCGCACCGCATCAAGAAGCGCCTCGGGCATCCTCATGCTCACGGTCTTCTCCTTCGGCGCGAACTCGAAGGAGGCAGGCTTCAGACGATCCGAGGCGATGAACTCGGACAAGTCGCCGCGGTCCAGAAACGCTTCGGCCTCTTCGTCAGTCGCGAAGGCGGGCAATTTGCTGCTCATAGCGCCTCACTTCCTTGGCATGCATGTAGCGGGCGCTGATCGGCCGCAGAAGGAGCCGGCCGTCGCGCTCGCGGATCGTGAAGGCGACGAAGGCATGGCGCCCCGTCGCCGTGCGTCCGATGGCGATGCTGCGGGTCTCGGTCCCGGAATGCCGTCCGTCCGGCAGGATGAGGGTGATCGGTCCCGACAAAATCTCTTCGATCTCCCGGGGTGAAAGACCATGCTTGCGGCATTTCGCAAGATTGCCCTCGTCCCAGTCGAAGCCGTCGAACTGCATTGATGATCATTGCATTTGTCATGACATCCGACAAGACGCGATTCGGAACGCTCCTCGGCCGACCTTTGTCAGAACGTCACCCGCACCGAGGGCGCGCTGCGCTGGTGCTCACCGTGGAACACGGCCTCGATGTTGTTGCCGTCCGGATCGATGAGGAAGGCGGCGTAGTAGCCGGGATGGTACTTGCGCAGGCCCGGCGGGCCGTTGTCGCGGCCGCCCGCAGCGAGCCCGGCGGCGTGGAAGGCACCGACGGCGGCACGGTCCTTTGCCTGGAAGGCGAGGTGATGGCGGCCGGTGAGTTCGCCGAGCGCGGCGGGGCTGCTGGCCGAGGAAATGAACAGCTCGTCAGCCCAGAAATAGGTCTCCTCCTCGCCGCCGATGGGGATGCCGAGCACCTCGAACACCGCGCCGTAGAAGCGGCGGCTGGCGGCAAGGTCGCGGACCACAAGCTGCACGTGGTCGATCAGGCGGCCGCGATGGATCTCGTTCACGTCCATGGCACGTCTCCGTTCTGAGCTGCTTCGCGGGGAACCGGTGGGCGAGGCCGTCGTTCCTAGCGGTCCTGCACCCTGCGTCATCGCCTTGCCAAACCATGGCGGCAGCGTTGCTATGGCCGTCCTCCAGGAGCCTGTCCCATGCGCCGTATCCTCGCCGCCGCCCTCGCCGCCCTTCTTGCCGTGCCGGCGATCCCCGCCTTCGCGCAATCGCCGGAGCTGATCTTCCGGCGCTCCACAGTGTTCCGGCTGCTCTCGCCGAACGACAAGCTCGCGACCTATGGCATCGACGATCCGGACGTGGAGGGCGTCGCCTGCCATTTCACCGTGCCGGAAAAGGGCGGCTGGGCGGGGGCCTTCGGCTTTGCCGAGCAGCTCTCGGAGGTATCGCTCGCCTGCCGGCAGATCGGCCCGATCCGCATTACCGGCCGGTCTAGCCAAGGCGACGTGGTGTTCCGCGAGGGCCGCTCCTTCTTCTTCAAGCGGGTGCAGATCGTCCGCGGCTGCGACGCCCGGCGCAACGTGCTGGTCTACATGATCTATTCGGACAAGCTGATCGACGGCTCGCCGCAGAACTCGACCTCCACCGTGCCGATCATGCCCTGGGGCCAGCAGACCGAGGTGGTTCGCTGCGGCGACTTCATCAGCTAGTCGGCACGAGGCGGCGGCGCAGGCGGGCTGAGAAGGTCCAGCCATTGGCGGGCCGTCTGGGGGCGGTCACGCTCCCGGCGCTCGCGGCGGGTGAGGCCGTTGGGGTCGCAATAGGCGAAGGTCGCCTCGACCACGGCCAGGGGACGCCTGTCATCGCCGTCATCCGCGGCGGTCGGCCGACGCCGGCGCTCCGCCCAGCGCATGAGCCGCTGGTGCCAGAGGTCCTCGTGGGCGATCAGCCGGGCATCGTAATAGCACCGCTCGCGCAGTTCCCCGGCGATGGCAGGGCGGCTGTCGCCGAACGGCGTCCACAGGCCGAGGCGGACGCGGCGATCCTCCGGCAGGACGGTCAGCACGGCCGAGCCGATCGTCGCCTGGTGGATCGGCCGCAGGGCCGGTTCGACAATGCCATCCACCGTCGCCTCGCCGCTGTCGTGGTGGAGATATTCGACGAAGATGCGGTGCCGTTCGCCATGGACCGCATAGTCCAGCCAGAGAAGCGGCAGGCCAACCGCCATGGCGACGACGGTCCACAGCGCCAGCCTCGCCAGAACAGCGAGAGGCGCGAGGAAGAGCACGTGCGGGGAGCGCGACAGGGACGACATCATGGCGCGAAGGTCGCCGCCGCCCGCTTCCCACCGATGTCGCGCGAACCGGTCCTGCGTTGCCGGGTTGGCCCAGCCATGCTGGCTTTGTTTCCGCAACGGAAAATCGGGTGACGTTCAACGGAAAGACGGATGGGCGAAAGGTCCCCCCATCCTCTCTTCCGGAGCCCGTCATGGTCCCTCGCCTCGCCTGCCTCGCCTTTCTCGCTCTCGCTGCTGCTGCGCCGGCCCATGCCACCGGAGGCGTCTCCTGCGAGGCCGATGACCGCTCGGCCAAGTTCACCATCGGCAGCCCGGTTGGCCGCTCGACGGGCGGCGCCCTCTTCCAGTTCGAGGGTGCGCTCGAACTGAAGGGCCGCGACGTCGCGGAGGACTTCCGCAAGCTCTCCTTCGCCAAGGAGAATCTGACCCAGAGCTGGTTCGATGCCCGGGAGCTCAGGATGCGCGTCTACCACGAGCGGGCCGGTGAACCGCATGGCACGGTGGAACTGACCGTCGAGGCGCGCGGCAACCCTGAAGCGGAGACCTGGCGCGGCCGCTACACGATCCGCCTCGGCGAGGTCGTGAACGGCGAGTTCCGCACCCGGCAGCTCAACGGCCGGGTGTCCTGTTCCGTCGAGGGCTGAGGCGGCAGAAGCCGCTTGACGCTCAGGCGGCGATCTGCGCTATCTCTGCGCTCATGAACGGTTTCGCGACCATTTGCGGGATTATTTGCGGCTGAGCGTCTTCGCTGGCCGGTCGCCGTTCTTTGCCATCATCCTCAAGCGCAAAAGATCACCGACACGGCCCGCGGCGGATGCCCTTGCGCGGAGACGGCTATGGCGATCAGGCTCTACAACACGCTGACGCGGTCGAAGGACGAGTTCCGTCCCATCGATCCGAAGAACGTCCGCATGTATGTCTGCGGGCCGACCGTCTATGACGACGCCCATATCGGCAATGCCCGGCCGGTCATCGTCTTCGACCTGTTGTTCCGGCTGCTGCGCCACGTCTATGGCGAGGCCCATGTCACCTATGCCCGGAACATCACGGACCTCGACGACAAGATCAACAAGCGCGCCTTCGAGCGCGGCGTCACCATCCGCGACCTGACCGAGGGCACGGCGGCGCGGTTCCACGCCGCCATCGATGCCCTCGGCGCCTTGCGGCCGACGGTCGAGCCGCGCGCCACCGAGCATATCGAGGAGATGAAGACGCTCTGCGAGAAGCTGGTCGCGGCCGGCCACGCCTATGTCGCCGAGGACCACGTGCTGTTCTCCGTGCCCTCCATGCCCGGCTATGGCGGCCTGTCGAAGCGGCCGCTGGACGACATGATCGCCGGCGCGCGGGTGGATGTCGCGCCCTACAAGCGCTCGGAAATGGACTTCGTGCTGTGGAAGCCCTCGCGCGAGGCGCATGAGCCGGGCTGGCCGAGCCCCTGCGGTATTGCGCAACCCGGGCGGCCGGGCTGGCACATCGAGTGCTCGGCCATGAGCTGGAAGCACCTCGGCGAGACCTTCGACATCCATGGCGGCGGCATCGACCTCGTCTTCCCCCACCACGAGAACGAGGTGGCGCAGACGACCTGCGCCTTCGGCCACCAGGTGATGGCCAATGTCTGGATGCACAACGGCTTCCTGCAGGTCGAGGGCGAGAAGATGTCCAAGAGCCTGGGGAATTTCGTGACGATCCAGGAACTGCTGGACGGCTGGCAGGGCAAGGCCTGGCCGGGCGAGGTGCTGCGCCTGACCATGCTGAAGACCCATTACCGCCAGCCCATCGACTGGACCGTGCGGGCCATGGAGGAGAGCTGGAAGACGCTGGAGGGCTGGTACCGTGCCGCTCAGGGCGTTGAGGCCTCGACGGTGCCGGAGACCGTGCTGGAAGCCCTCGGCGACGATCTCAACACCGCCAAGGCGATCGCCGAGCTGCATGGGCTCGACAAGCGCGGCGACCACGCGGGCCTGAAGGCATCGCTGCAGCTCATGGGCTTCGACGAGGCTCGGCTTGGCGAACTTACGGCCGAAGCCGACGCCGAGGCGGACATGAAGGACACGGCGCGGATCGAGGATCTCATCGCCGCGCGCCTCGCCGCCCGCAAGGCCAAGAACTTCGCCGAGAGCGACCGGATCCGCGACGAGCTCGCGGCCATGGGCATCCAGCTGAAGGACGGCAAGGACCCGGCGACCGGCGAACCGATGACGACCTGGGAGGTGATGCGATGACCGCCCGTTTCACCGGCGGCTGCCAGTGCGGCGCCGTGCGCTTTGCCTGCGAGAGCCTCGGCCGCGCCTCGCTCTGCCATTGCCGCATGTGCCAGAAGGCTTTCGGCAGCTATTTCGCGCCTCTGGCGACGGCCCACGGCCTCACCTGGACGCGCGGGGCGCCGAAGCATTTCCAGAGTTCTAGCGTGGTGCGCCGCGGCTTCTGCGGCGAATGCGGCACGCCGCTGACCTATGAGCACGCCCACGGCGTCGAGCTCGCGCTCGGCGCCTTCGACGATCCCGCGGCCCTGCCCCCCGTCATCCAGATGGGGCTCGAGGCGCGTATGCCGTTCTTCGCCGACCTCGCCGGGCTTCCCACCCGTACGCCCGCGGAAGCGGAGAAGGTTGCGGGCTTTTACGCCTCGGTCGTCTCCCGCCAGCATCCGGACCACGACACGGCGGCCTGGCCGCCCCAGGACCGCAGCATCCCATGACCGCCTCCCTCCCCGATGGCCGCGAGCGGCTGTTCCTGTTCGACACGACGCTGCGCGACGGCGCGCAGACGACCGGCGTCGATTTCTCCCTTGAGGACAAGCTGAAGATCGCAGCGCTCTTGGACGAGCTCGGCATCGATTATGTCGAGGGCGGCTATCCCGGCGCCAATCCTACGGACACCGCCCTCTTCGCCAAGCGGCGACCGGTCAAGGCTCGGTTCACCGCCTTCGGCATGACCAAGCGCGCCGGCCGCTCGGCGGCGAACGATCCGGGCGTCGCCGCCCTGCTCGACGCCGAAGCCGACGCCATCTGCTTCGTCGCCAAGGCCTGGGACTACCATGTCCATGTCGCGCTCGGCTGCACGCTGGATGAGAACATCGAGGGCATCGCGGATTCGGTGTCGGCGGCGCGGGGGCGCGGCCGCGAGGTACTGGTCGATTGCGAGCACTTCTTCGATGGCTACAAGGCCAATCCCGATTATGCCCTCGCCTGCGCCCGCACGGCCTTCGAGAGCGGCGCGCGCTGGGTGGTGCTCTGCGACACCAATGGCGGCACGCTGCCCGAGGAGGTCGAGGCGATCGTCACCGCCGTGACCGCGGTGGTGCCGGGCGCCAACCTCGGCATCCATGCCCATAACGATACCGAACAGGCCGTGGCCAACACGCTCGCCGCCGTCCGCGCGGGCTGCCGACAGATCCAGGGCACGCTGAACGGCCTCGGCGAGCGTTGCGGCAATGCCAACCTGACCTCGCTCATCCCGACCCTGCTGCTGAAGCCCGCCTATGCCGAGCGCTTCGCCATCGGGGTCAGCCAGGAGAAGCTCCGCCACCTCACCAAGATCTCGCGCCAGCTCGACGAGCTCATCAACCGGCCGCCGAACCGCCATGCGCCCTATGTCGGCGCGGCGGCCTTCGCCACCAAGGCGGGCATTCATGCCTCCGCCGTGCTGAAGGAGCCGGAGACCTATGAGCACGTGCCGCCGGAGACGGTGGGCAATCGTCGCCATGTCCTCGTCTCCGAGCAGGCCGGCAAGTCCAACGTGCTGGCGGAGCTGGAACGGGTCGGCCTCACCGTCGCCAAGGACGACCCGCGGGTCGTGCGAATCCTCGACGAGGTGAAGGAGCGCGAGAGCCTCGGCTATGCCTATGAGGGGGCGGATGCCTCCTTCTTCCTCCTCGCCAAGCGGGTGATGGGCGAGGTGCCAGCCTTCTTCGCGGTGGAGCGCTTCAAGGTGAATGTCGAGCGCCGCTACAATGCCGCCGGCGACCTCGTCACCTTCTCGGAGGCCACCGTGAAGGTGAAGGTGGGCGACGAGGTGCTGATCTCGGCGGCGGAAGGCAATGGGCCGGTGAACGCGCTGGATGCCGCGCTGCGCAAGGATCTCGGCAAGTACCAGCGCTTCATCGAGGACCTGGAACTCGTCGATTTCCGCGTCCGCATCCTCAATGGCGGCACCGGCGCGGTGACGCGCGTGCTCATCGAGAGCCGCGACCGCGCCGGCGAGACCTGGACCACGGTGGGGGTCTCGGCCAACATCATCGATGCCAGCTTCCAGGCGCTGACGGATTCCATCACCTACAAGCTGGTGAAGGACGGCGCGGGGGTGTGAGGGCTAGAGATGCCCGGCAAGGTCCATGCGCTGGTGCAGGATGCGAACGACGGCCACCACGTCCGGTTGCAACCGATAGACGACGATGTGTGAGCCGGCCGGGACAATCCGCAAGCCCGGCCCCACCTCATCGGCGGTGCGCCCGAGTTCAGGAAAGCGCAGGAGCCTCTCCATGGTCGCCTGGAGAAGTTTCAGGTAGGCGACGGCACGGTCTGTGCCCCATTCATCGGCGGAATAGTCAAAAATCTCCGACAGGTCCTGTTCGGCGCGCGGGGTGAGCGCCAGTTTCATCCGCGCTCGGCGACCTTCGCTGCAAGGAAGCCGTCCATATTGAACGGGCGCGCCTCGCCGCTCGCCTCGCCCTCGGCCACCGCGGCACGAAGAGAGGCAAGACGAGCCTCGTGCTCCTCAAGCAGACGAAGGCCCGCGCGCAGCACTTCACTGGCGGAGCCGTACCGGCCTTCGGCAACCCGCTCGTCGATGAACGCCGTGAAGTGATCGCCGAGGCTGACGGAGGTATTCTTGGGCATACCAGACGATACCAAATCCTGGTATCGCCCTCAACGCCTCACATCTTCTCAATCACCACCGGGTCGTGCTCGGCGCCAAGCGCCTCCTGCGGCAGGTCGGCAACCTGCTTCTGGATCGCCGGGATGATGTCGCGGACCTCGTCGATGATCGAATATTTCACCTGCAGGCCCGGCCGGATGAAGCCCTCGTCCTTCATGTGATCGAGGAGGACGCGCAAGGGATCCCAGAAGCCACCGATATTGGCGACGACCACGGGCTTTGCATGCCGTCCGAGCTGCGCCCAGGTCAGCTGCTCCACCAGTTCCTCCAGCGTGCCGATGCCGCCCGGAAGCGCCACGAAGGCGTCGGCCTCGGTGAACATGCGCATCTTGCGGGTGTGCATGTCCGGCACGGTGACCACGTCGATGACGGCGTCCAGCGGCATCTCCTTGCGCTTCAGGAAGTCCGGGATGATGCCCAGCACCTTGCCGCCATGGTCGACCACGGATTTCGCCAGCGTGCCCATGAGGCCGATGCCGCCGCCGCCATAGACGAGGCGGATGTTGGCCTTGGCCATGGCGGCGCCGAGCTCGACCGCGGCCTTGCCATAGGCCTCGGCATGGCCGGAGCCGGAGCCGCAATAGACGCAAAGGGAACGAACGGTCGCCATGCAAGGCCTCCGGAAGCAGGCGCCTGCGGCTGTCCGCGGCGCGATTCAGGTCGTCACCGACCATAGACGCAGCGAGGGCCGAGGTCAGCCATGCAACAGGGGATCGCGCGTCAGGGGTTCTCGGGGACGATTTCCTGATTATATCGCTTCCAGGAAACAAGCCTTCTCCGCAAGGCGTCGCCGCAAGGACCCAGTCATCGTGTCTCCGCCCCCATCACCGGCCGCCGCAGGCTCCGGGAAACCCGTCTCGGCCGAGGGCGGCGCACTGATGCGCACCATCGTCAACCTGTGGCCCTTCATCTGGCCGCATGACCGGAAAGACCTGCAGCGCCGCGTCGGCTGGGCGATGGTGCTCCTCGTGGTGGCGAAGGTCGTCACCATGGTGGTGCCCTTCACCTTCAAATGGGCCACCGACGCGCTGGCAGCGCCGCAGACCACCTCGACCGCCTGGTGGGCGGGCGTGCTTGCCGCTCCGCTCGCGCTCACCCTCGCCTATGGCCTGTCGCGCATCCTCATGGCGGTCGTCACGCAGATGCGCGACGGGCTCTTCGCCAAAGTGTCGATGCACGCGGTGCGGCGCCTCGCGCTGCTCACCTTCGAGCACATGCACAAGCTGTCGCTGCGCTTCCACCTGGAGCGCAAGACCGGCGGGCTCACCCGCGTGCTGGAGCGCGGGCGCAACGCCATCGAGACCATCGTCAGGATGATCATCCTGCAGCTCCTGCCGACCATCCTCGAGCTGGCGATGATCGTCGGCGTTCTGCTGTGGATGTTCGACTGGCGCTACGTGGTGGTGATCCTCGTCACCGTCGCGGCCTATCTCGCCTTCACCTACTACGCCACGGAATGGCGCATCGCCATCCGCCGCGACATGAACGACAGCGACACCAACGCCAACGTCAAGGCGATCGACTCGCTCCTGAACTTCGAGACGGTGAAGTACTTCTCGGCCGAGGAGCGCGAGAAGGCCCGCTACGACGTCTCCATGGCGAAGTACGAGAAGGCCTCGACCAAGGCGCTCACCTCGCTCGCCGTGCTGAACGCCGGCCAGGCGGCGATCTTCACCGCCGGCATGACGGTCGCCATGGTTCTCTGCGCCATGGACATCGCCAAGGGCCGCAACACGGTCGGCGACTTCGTCATGATCAACGCCATGATGATCCAGCTCTACCAGCCGCTGAACTTCATGGGCATGGTCTATCGCGAGATCAAACAGGCCATCACCGACATCGAGGCGATGTTCGCCATCCTCGGCCGCCCGCCGGAGATTGTCGACCGGCCCGCCGCGCCGGACCTCAAGGTCGCCGGCGGCACGATCCGCTTCGAGGACGTCGCCTTCGCCTATGACCCGGCGCGGCCCATCCTCAAGGGCGTCTCCTTCGAGGTGCCGGCGGGCAAGACCGTGGCGATCGTCGGCCCGTCAGGCGCCGGCAAGTCCACCATCTCGCGCCTTCTCTTCCGCTTCTACGATGTGGGGGGCGGGCGCATCACCATCGACGGCCAGGACATCCGCGAGGTGAGCCAAGCGTCGGTGCGCCGTGCCATCGGCATGGTCCCGCAGGACACTGTGCTGTTCAACGACACGATCCGCTACAACATCCGCTACGGCCGCTGGGATGCTTCCGACGCCGAGGTGGAGGAGGCCGCGCGGCTCGCGCAGATCCACGACTTCATCCTGCGCAATCCGCAGGGCTATGAGACCGAGGTGGGCGAGCGCGGCCTGAAACTCTCCGGCGGCGAGAAGCAGCGCGTCGCCATCGCCCGCGCCATGCTGAAGTCGCCGCCGATCCTGGTGCTGGACGAGGCGACATCCGCCCTCGACAGCCATACCGAGCGCGAGATCCAGGAGGCGCTCGACCGCATCTCTCGCGACCGCACCGCCATCGTCATCGCCCACCGCCTGTCGACCATCGTCGATGCAGACGAGATCATCGTCCTCGACGACGGCAGGGTGGCCGAGCGCGGTACGCATGGCGAATTGCTTGCCAAGGGCGGCCTCTATGCCGGATTGTGGAACCGTCAGCGCGAGGCGGCCGAGGCAGAGGAGAAGATTGCCGGTCTCGAGCGCGGCGTCCCGGCCCGGTCCCAGGAAGCCGCCTCCGTTTCGCCCGATGCGCATGCTGCCATGATCCCGAAGCCGCCGAGCCAGGCGGCGGAGTAGCCGACCCGATGGTCGAGACCCGAGAGCGCCCACTGTCCCTGTCCTATCGCCGGCCCTCGGACCGCAGCGAGCGGCGGGTGCTGCAGGAGGTCCTCGATGGCCTGCACCACGATCCGCAGTCCGACCTCGCGGAGGTCGGATCGGGCTTTGGCCTCGGCCTCATCTCCCTGCTCTTCATCGGTCCGGTGGCGCTGCTCGTCGCCTGGCTCCTGCAATTTGCGACCGGGGTGACCTTCGGATCCGACCAGGCCTGGCTCGCCGCCGCCGCCCTCTGGCTTGCCGGCTGGAGTGGCATGAGCGCGGTGAAGGTCGCCGCCCGGCGCGGACGCGCCTCGGCGCTGCGGCGCGCCATCACCGCCGACATCGCCGAGGGCGACGTGCAGGAGGAGAGCTGGCGCTTCGTGGAGGCGATCGGGTTCCAGGAGGCGGAGAAGATGCCCCTCCTCTATCTCGTCCAGGCCGACAATGGCCGTATCGTCGCCTTCGAGGAGACGCGCCTCACTGGCCGCGAGCGCCAGCCAGGCGAGGGGTTCTCCTCCGCCGCACCGGCGGATGCGGTGCTGGTGAGGGGCATCCGCTCGGGCGTGCTGATCAGCGAGAATTATTCGGGCCCGACCCTGCCGCTGGTGGACGTCCAGCCGCTCGCCCTCCCCCGCGACGAGAGGCCGCCGCACGGTTCCGTCGTGGACCGTCCCTGGGGCGCGGTGGGTCCGTGGCTGTCCGGTCGCTCGACGGTGGCCTGAGGCCCCCTACCGCTTCTCATCCATCGTCCGCCGCGCCAGGGCCACGGCCTCGGCGAGGATTGTCGCGTCACCCACATGGTTGGCGAGGATCAGGACGAGCCGCGCATTGAGGTCGGCGCTCTCGGCCTCGGTCAGCGGCCGGTGCGCCTCGGTGAGGATGCGCAGCGCGGCGTCGGGATCGGCGAAGCGATTGTCGGTGACGAGGCCGCTCATCGGCTGCTCCTCATGTGGAGAGTCAGGGCCATCCTCACACAGTGATTCAAGGCGCCGTTCACACGGTGATTCAACCATGCTGCGACCAAGGGCTCTCCCGGGGCGCAGCTCATAGGATGATTCAGGTTCTTCACACGCCGATTCCGATTCAAGCGCATTGCCTAAGTCCTTGATTCAGAACCCCTTCGCCCGCTGGATCGCATGTGCGATCTTCACCGTCGCGGGATGCCGCCAGCGGGCGGTGAGATGCCCATCCGGCCGCAGGAGGACGGCACTCCCCTCCCCGGCATCGAAGCGCCCGGCGAACAGTCCGGCCTCATCGATCACGTCCTGGCCGATGACGATGTGCTCACAGCCAGCCGGCGCGACGCAGCTGTCCCCCATAGTCAGCAGGGTGAACCGGCCGGATGCGAGCGCGGTCAGATGGGTCGGCCCATGGCCCGGCCGATGAAGGGGCAGGTCCGGCACCGGGGCCCCGAGCCGGGCGCTGCCGCCCCAGCCATCCTCGTCCGGAGTGGTCAGCGGCGTCTCGTAGGTGGTGGGCACCGACAGGCGCCCGGAATTGACGAGCCGCCGGGCGAAGGGCGCCTCCGCCGCAAGGGCGAGGACCGCGTCGCGCAGTCGCCGCTCGCCGGCCGAGGGCGGCGCGATGAAGTCGGTGGAGCGGGTGGAGTTTAGGATGTTCTCGTCCGCCGCCGCGCCGCGCTCCAGGTCATAGGTCGCGATGAGGCCCGGACCTGCTTCGCCTGCGAGAACCAGCGCCAGTTTCCAGGCGAGGTTCTCAGCATCCTGGATGCCGGAATTGGCGCCGCGCGCGCCAAAGGGGGAGACCTGGTGGGCGGAATCACCCGCGAAGATGACGCGCCCATGGACGAAGCGGGCGAGCCGCCGGCACTGGAAGGTGTAGACCGACACCCATTCGAGGCTGAACGCGTCGTGGCCGAGCATGCGGCGGATCCGCGGCACGACGTTCTCGGGCTGCTTCTCCACCTCCGCGTCGGCGTCGCGGCCAAGCTGGAGGTCGATGCGCCAGACATCGTCGGGCTGCTTGTGGAGCAGGGCCGATTGCCCGCCATGGAACGGCGGCTGGAACCAGAACCAGCGCTCGGTCGGAAAGTCCGCCGTCATCTTCACGTCGGCGATGAGGAAGCGGTCGTCGAAGACCTCGCCGGCGAAGTCGAGACCGAGCATGGCCCGGGTTGGCGAGCGCGAGCCGTCGCAGGCGACGAGCCAGTCGGCATCCAGGCGGTAGGGGCCGTCCAGCGTGTCGATGGTGAGGCTGGCGCCATCGGTACGGGGCGCGACGGCCGCAAGGCGGTTCGACCAGCGCAGGTCGATCAGGTCGGGGAAGCTGGCGGCGCGGGCGGCCAGAGCCGCCTCCACATAATATTGCTGGATGTTGATGAAGGCGGGCCGGCGATGCCCCGCCTCGGGCAGCAGGTCGAAGTCGTAGAGCTCGCGCTCGCCGAGGAAGACGCGGCCGCGCTGCCAGGTGATGCCCTTGTCCACCAGTTGCTCGCCAAGGCCGAGCCGGTCGAAGATCTCCAGCGTCCGCTTGGCAAAGCAGATGGCGCGGCTGCCCTCGCCGATCCGGTCGGAATCATCGAGCACCACCGAGGCGACACCCCGGGTGGCAAGGTCGATGGCGAGCGCGAGGCCCACAGGCCCTGCCCCGACGATCACCACGGGATGGCGGGCCGGCGTCGCGGCATCCTGGTCGGGATGGTGCCGATAGGCAAAGCGTAGCGGCAGGTCCTCGAGCTTAACCGACGCCATGCCCCCTCCAGATGGTTTCTTCTGCAACCGTTATCCGGAAGTGTGGCGCAGGCCGGCGCGCGCCGTCCACTCCGCCGTCAGGCGGCGGCGCGGCCGAGGGCCCCGGCGGTCTTGAAGAAGGCGCTGGCGGCGCGGAGGACCGAGACGAAGGCGATGACGGCGATGGCCCATTCGAGGATGCGGCCGCGGCGCCAGAGATGGGCATAGAAGGCGAGCGAGATGAAGGGCCAGCGGGCGAGATAGGGGGCAAGGCCCGGCCGCCAGGGCTGCGTCAGGACGAGGCGCTGGGGCATGGCGAGATCATCGGCGACCCAGCGCGGCCAGAAGGACAGGACCCAGCCGAAGGCGGCGACGAGCGCGAGCCAGACGAGGCCGTGGAGGAGGATGTCCATGGTGGCGGGCTCCAGGAGGCGGGTCAGCCGCCGTTCGGCGCCGGCGCGGCGTCGGCGCGTGGCGCATAGATGGGCCCGATGACACGAACGGGGCGGCGTTCCTCCGGCGGCGGCTCAGGCGCCGGAGCGGCGGCGGGAACGGTGGCGTCCGGAACCGCCGGCCCCGGGGTGGCGGCGCCGCGGATGGCCGGGGGATCGGCGTCGACCGGCTGGCGGATCGAGCCGTCGAGGCCGATGGTCGGCCGCGGCGCACCATCCCGGCCGCGGCTGCGGTCGAAGCGGGCCTGGCGTTCGGCCTCGCGGCGGGCGCGCTCGCTGGCGGCGGCCTCCTCGCGGGCGGCGGAACGCTGCTCGGCCGGCATGGAGAGGATTCGGGCCTGTTCGGGGGAGACGACCTGATCGCCGCTGCGCAGGGTCGGATCGGGGCGGTTGGTGAAGGCCTCGGCCCAGGAGCCGTTGCGGGGGCGGCAGGTGCAGGCGGCGTCGAAACGCTGGCGGAAGCGCAGGGCGTTGGGCAATGCCGTGTAGGGCTCGCCGTCTACCGAGACCGCATTCTCGATCTGGTCGTCGCGCATCCGGTACAGCGCCGTCTCCGCCCCCGGGCACTGCATCTGGCACATCTCCTCCTGGCCAAGGCTCATGCCCGGGCGGGGCGAGGAGGTCATGGGGAAGAAGGCGCCGTCGCACAGGCGCACGCAGACGGCGCGATGGCCGACATTGCGCGGACGGTCGTCGCCGTCGCCGGGGCGCAGCTGGTCCTCAGGGATGGCTGCGACATCGCCATAGGAGGGCGGCGGGCGCGGGTCGCTGCGGCCGAAGAGATGTTCGATGAAATTGCCGAAGCCCGGTCGCTGCGGTTCCGCGCCTTCGCGATAGGCGGTCTGCGGGCGGCCCTCGGTGCGATAGTCGCGATAGACGTCGCGGTCGGGCGCCGCGCCGAGGCCGAAGAGACCGGGCCGCTGGGGGGCGGCCGCCTCGCGGGCGCCGCCGCCACGGCAGCCATTGGCATCGAAGGCGACGAGAAGCTGGGCGCGCTGCTGGGCCCGCTGGGCCGTTTCCATGCCCCCTCCGCCCGCCTGCGCCTCCAGCTGGGCGAGGTTCGCCTGCATCTGCCGGCGGCGGGCATCCAGCGCAGCGCACTGGCCGCTCTGGAAAAAGCCGCCGCAGCCGGCGGCCTGGTAGGTGCGGGTGGCGTTGGCAAGCTCGGCGCGCTGGCGCTGGGCGGCGGCGGCGAAGCGGCGGGCATTGGCCCCGCCCGAGGGCGCGGCATCAAGCTGCGCGATGCGCGAGCGGATCTGCAGGCAGACCGGGGACTGCGCCTCGGCCGGCGCCGACGGGACGAGCATCACCGCGGCCGTGACCGCCGCGAGCAGCAGGGCCGGGATGGCCTTCCGCTTCGTCCTCGCCTGCACGTATCCCCCTGCAATCTGGTGCCGCCCTTCATGGGGCGGTCGCGATGAAGCGCACAAAACTATTGCGAATTCGTGGTCGTGGCCAGAACGACGCAGCCGCAAGGCAGTTCCCCGGGCCGGCGCAATTGCGCGCGGCCACGCGATGCCGCCAAATGGCCGGGCGTCGATGAAGGACCTGCGCCATGACCCGTGTCTTCCACCGCAGCCTCGCCCACGACTACCCCGTGGCGGTGTCGGGCCGGGGCGTCACCATCCGCGACAGCGAGGGGCGCGACTATATCGACGCCTCAGGCGGCGCCGCGGTCTCCTGCCTCGGGCATTCCCACCCGGACGTGCTGGCGGCCATGCATGCCCAGCTCGACAGCCTCGCCTATGCCCATACGAGCTTCTTCACCACGGCCGTGGCGGAAGAGCTGGCGCAGACGCTGGTGGCGGACGCGCCCGAGGGCATCAGCCATGTCTATTTCCTCTCCGGCGGCTCCGAGGCGATCGAGACGGCGCTGAAGATGGCGCGGCAATATTTCGTCGAGATCGGTCAGCCGCAGCGCCGACACATCATCGGCCGCCGCCAGAGCTACCACGGCAACACCCTCGGGGCGCTGGCGGTCGGGCACAACGCGGCGCGGCGGGTCCAGTATGCGCCGCTGCTCATCGAGGCCGAGCATGTCTCGCCCGCCTATGACTACCGTGGGCGGGCGCCCGGCGAGACGCCGGAAGCCTATGGTCTCCGGCTCGCCGCCGAGCTCGAGGACACGATCCAGCGGCTCGGGCCGGACAGCGTCATCGCCTTCATCGCCGAGACCGTGGGTGGCGCCACCTGCGGCGCCATCACCGCCCCGCCCGGCTATTTCCGCGCCATCCGCGAGGTCTGCGACCGGCACGGCATCCTCCTCATCCTCGACGAGGTCATGTGCGGCATGGGCCGGACCGGAACGCTGCACGCCTGCGAGCAGGAAGGCGTCTCGCCCGACCTCATGACCATCGCCAAGGGGCTCGGCGGCGGGTTCGCCCCCATCGGCGCGGTGCTGGTGGCCGGCCGGGTGTTCCAGGCCTTCGATCGCGGCTCCAAGCTGTTCCAGCACGGCCATACCTATCTCGGCCATCCGCTGGCCTGCGCGGCGGGCCTTGCCGTGCAGACCGTCATCAAGCGCGACAACCTTCTCGCCAATGTGCAGGCGCAAGGGGCGCATCTCGCCCGCCGGCTCGGCGAGACCTTCGGCAACCACCACCATGTCGGCGACATCCGCGGGCGCGGCCTGTTCCAGGCCATCGAGATCGTCGCGGACCGGGGAAGCAAGGAGCCCTTCGATCCGGCCCTGAAGTTGCATGCACGGATCAAGGCGGAAGCCATGGCCCGCGGGCTCATGGTCTATCCGTCGGGCGGTACGGCAGACGGGACGCGGGGGGACCATGTGCTGATCGCGCCGCCCTTCATCGTCGATGCTGAGACCATCGACACCATCGTCGAACGGCTCGCAGAGGCCGTCGATGCCAGCCTGGCGCAGCCGGGCTGACCTCCAGCGGAGAGACGGACATGAAGATCACCACGCTCGCGGCCCTCGGAGGGCTGGCGCTCCTCGGCCTGGCTGCGCCGCCCCGGGACGCGGCGGCGCAGACCATCAACGTGCTGGAGCGGGCCAAGCAGCGCGGCTTCCTCACCTGCGGCATCCATACCGGGCTGCCTGGCTTCGGCTTCCAGGCGGATGGCGGCGAGTGGCGCGGCCTCGACATCGACCTGTGCCGCGCCATCGCGGCGGCGATCTTCGACGACCCGACCAAGGTGCGCTTCGTGCAGACCACGGCGCAGACGCGCTTCATCGTGGTGCAGACGGGCGACGTCGACCTGCTCGCCCGCAACGCCACCTATACGATGAGCCGCGACACGGCCATGGGCATGGCCTGGCCGGCCATCAACTACTATGACGGCCAGGGCTTCATGGTCCGCAAGGCCTCGGGCGTCACCTCGGTGAAGGGCCTCGACGGCGCCTCGATCTGCGTCACCCAGGGCACGACCACCGAGCTCAACCTCGCCGACTATTTCCGCGCCAACAACCTTCGCTACGAGGTGGTGAGCTTCAAGACCAATGACGAGGGCATCAAGGCCTTCGAGGCGGGACGCTGCGACAGCTTCACCACCGACGCCTCGGGCCTTGCGGCCGAGCGCCTGCGCTTCGCCAGCCCCGGCGACTACATCATCCTGCCCGAGCTCATCTCGCGCGAGCCGCTGGGACCTGCGGTGCGGCGCGGCGACGAGAACTTCGCCGCCCTGGTGCGCTGGACGCATTTCGCCATGCTCAATGCGGAGGATCTCGGCGTGACGCGTGCCAATGTCGAGCAGATGCGCGCCTCCACGACCAATCCGGAGATCCGCCGCCTGCTCGGCAGCGACGGCAAGTTCGGCGAGACGCTGGGCCTGACCAATGACTGGGCCTACCGGATCATCCGCCATGTCGGGAACTACGGCGAGAGCTTCGACCGCAATGTCGGCGCCGGCTCGCGCCTCGGCCTTGCCCGCGGCACCAACGCCCTGTGGAGCAAGGGCGGGCTGCAATATCCCTATCCCATCCGCTGATGCGGCGGGGCGCGGCGCGATGCGTCGCCGACATTCTTGACACCGGTCGGGGGGAGCCGCTAGGAACGCGGCTCCTCGCCACATGTGGCGCGGGCGCGTAGCTCAGCGGGAGAGCACTCCCTTCACACGGGAGGGGTCACAGGTTCAATCCCTGTCGCGCCCACCATTCCTTCGTCCCTCACCACCTCCATCGCGTCCTTGCGCGGCCAGCGCACACCCTCCTCGCGCATCGCGGGTGGGGCAGCGCAACGCTTCGCGTAACCCGATCCATAGCGCAGCTGGCCCATGCACATTACCTAAGGGCACGCGCGGCCGTTGCTGACCCAGACACCTTGCACGGTCCCCCACCTGCTCCGATCTCCACCGGGCCGCGCGCAGGAAGGCTGACCCGTGCCGGGTCTTTGGCCAGGAGGGGATTCGGGTGCCGCGCGCCGTCGTTCTGACCATCGTCGTCGCGTGTCTTGCGTCGCTCGGCTCGGTCGCCATGACCTATGGGGTCTATCTGGTGATCGGCCTCAAGGAGCCGCGGGTCGCCTTCACGCTCGCCACCGTCTGCCCCCTCATCATCGCGCCGCCCCTCGTCTACTGGTCCTTCCGCAAGAACGACCGGATCGCCGCGCTCAATCAGGCCCTCGCCGCCAGCAATGCCGAACTCGCGGTGGCGAAGCGCTCGCTGGAGGAGATGATGCGGAAAGACGGCCTCACCGGCCTGCTCAACCGCACTGCCTTCTTCGCCGCCATCGACGAGGCCCTGCAATCCGCGGGCGGGTGCCTGCTGATGCTGGACATCGACCACTTCAAGGCGATCAACGACGAGCACGGCCACGCGGCCGGCGACGACGTGCTGGTGGTGGTTGGCCACGCGCTCGCGGCCGCCTTGCCCTCCGGCAGCTTTGCCGGCCGTCTCGGCGGCGAGGAGTTCGGTGTATTCCTGCCGGGCATCGGGATCGGCGAGGCGCTGATCTATGCCGAGGCCCTGCGCCAAAGGCTCGGCAGCGATATCGGCACCAGGTCAGGGCTCGGCCGGCCGGTCACGGTCAGTGTCGGGGCGGCGGCGGTGGACAAGCAGGGCGACATCGCCAGCCTTTACCGGACGTCGGATGCGGCGCTGTACCGCGCCAAGCGGGAGGGACGGAACCGGGTTGCCGCCGGGGGACAGATCCCGCCGTGTTGAGGATGGGCCGGGCCCTCACCCGTCATTGGCGGCGGCGGGCCAGCTCGCCGGCGGCTCCTGCGGGCCGCGCCAGGAGAGCATGAGGCCATTGCCGACGGCCCAGGCGCGCAGCGCGGCGACCATGGCGTCGGTCCGGCTGGCGGAGGGCACCTCCTCCTCGATGAAGCGGTCGACCGCGGCGAGGAGGTCGGGGGGGATCTGCAGCTTGATGGTCGTCATGCGCGAATCCTCGAGGGGCGTCTCGTCAGGCAGGCTTGGGGCTTTGCACGGCGGCAGGATGCGCGCTCTCTCGTACAGGAAGGGTTAAGGCGCAAGATGGGTTTGTCCGGAGCGGCCGAAGACCTGGGCGGCGGCCGCCGCATGGAACCCGCGCCGCGTCCGCCGGCGCTCGGCCTCAGAGCTTGTAGGCCATCCGCAGGCCGCCCCAGTGCCGGCCGAAGACGCGGATCGGCGCGTCGATCTCCTTCATGAAGACAGTGACGCCGTTGCCCATGTCGCGGGCATAGGACTGGACGAGATAGGGCCGGGCGTTGCGCGCCGCCGACAGCCCCGCGCGGTCGTCGAAGACGCGCTTGTTGCGGCAATTGGCGGCGTTCCAGGCGGGATCGTCGGGCCGCTGGGGGTGGGAATAGATGCGGTTGTGGACGGGCAGATAGGCGTTGCGGTCGACAGCGGCGCAGAAGGTCATCTGCTTGTCGACGCCGAGCCATTTCTCCTGGATCGGCGGCAGGATGTCCTCGAGCACCTTCAGATAGCGCGTCGAGAACTGCACCGGGTTGGTGCCGGGGATCTGAACATAGTCGTTGTCGAAGAGGTCGTCGCGGCTGAGGCGACGGGCCTCGATCGCCGCCTCGAAGGCGCGCGAGACCTCGGCCGCCGCCGCGACGACGTGATCGATGCGGGTGCGGTCCGCCTCGCGCAGGGCGGTGAGGCGGGCGCTCACGGCGGCGGTGAAGTCGGGCGCCGGGCGGACGAATTCGCAGTGGCTGCCGAGGGCGGAGCGGCCGGCAATGCGGATCGAGGTCTCGCCAAGGCCGGGCAGCCGCGCGGTGGCGGAGGCGCCAACCGCCACGGCGTCGACCTCGCCGGCGGCGAGCAGCATGCCGCCCTCCGAGAGGTCACGGGTCTTGGTCCGGCAGGTCTTGCCGCCGGCCGAGACGGTCACGTCGATATCGACGGGCAGGCGGTCATGGCGGCGGCGGTCGCCGATCTCCGACTGGCGCAGGAAGATGGTGAAGCGCGAGCGCAGCTTCTCGGTGAGGAGCTTGGCCTGCCTGCCGGCGGCGTCCGCCTCGTCCGAGGTCACTTCCGCCTCGACAGCGGCCTGATCGATGGCCCCCGCCCCTGAGGCCACATGGCCGATGAAGGCGGCGCTCTCACCGGCCGATCGCGACAGCTCGCTGATCGTCTGGATCTGCCCGTCCACGGCTTCCACCACGCTGGAGAAGACGGGCCGGATGGCGTCGACGGCGCCGGCGATCTGCTGCACGGCGGCGATGGAGGCCTGGGCATCGGACTGGAGATGGGCGATGCGCCGGGCGATCTCGTCGGTGGCGCGCTGCGTCTCCATGGAGAGGCTCTTCACCTCCTGTGCGACGACGGCGAAGCCCTTGCCGGCCTCACCGGCGCGGGCGGCCTCGATCGTGGCATTGAGTGCGAGGAGGTTGGTCTGTCGGGCGATCTTGGCGATCAGCGCCACGACCTGGTCGATCTCGGCGGAGGAGGCGCGCAGGCCGTCGATGCTGAGCGAGGCATGGCCGACGGCCTCGACAGCCTCGTCGGTGAAGCGGGTCGCCTCGCGCACCCGGCCACCGATCTCGGTGGCGCTCTGGCCGAATTCCTCGGTCGCGGCGGCAAGCTGGCGGGAATTGTCGGAGGCGCGGGCGGCAAGGCCATCGAGCGCGCTGGAACGTTCGCGGATGGCCGCCAGCGCCCGCGTCGCGGCGGCGGTGCCATCATGGACATGATCGGCGGAGGCCGCGACCTCGGCGATGAGCTTCACGAGGTCGGATTCGACGAGGCCGATCGTGTCGCGAATCTGGTCGATCTCGCCCTTCAGGCGCGCAATCTCGGCGTCACGCGGATCGGGTCCGGCCGCGGCCTCGATGGCCGGAGCGGTGTCGCGACGGCTGGCGGAGATCCCGAAAACCATGGGCGCGCTTATCCCCCCGGTGCCCGGGTGAATTCCCGGGTTCGATCTGGGGATCATGCCCGCACATGGTAAACGGGCGCTTAAGCCTATCGCATGCCGATACGGAAGCGGCTTAGCGCGTCAGGAGGCGGCTGACCGCGTCGGGCAGGCCGTCATAATGGTCGAGGATGACGGTCGGATCGAGGTCCGGCAGCGGAATGGCCGTGTAGCCCCCGGAGAAGGCGACGACGGGGATGCCGGCACCCTGGGCCGCCCGGATGTCCGTCTCGGAATCACCGACCATGACCGCGCGGGCGGGATCGCCCCCGGCCGCGGCGATGGTGCGCAGGAGATGGGCCGGATCGGGCTTGCGGACGCCATAGGTGTCGGCGCCGGCGATGACAGCGAAGCGGCGGCTCATGTCGAGTTCGTCGAGCAGCTGGCGGGCGAGGCGCTCGATCTTGTTGGTGCAGACGGCGAGGATCATGCCGTCCGCCGCGAAGCGGTCGAGAGCGGCAAGGAGGCCCGGATAGGGCCGCGTCTCCTGCGTCAGGCGGGTCTCGTAGACGGCGATGTAGCGCTCGTAGACCGCCTCGATCTCGTCGCGGCTCTCGCCCCTGCCCTTCAGCTTGAGGGCCTTCTCCACCATCGGCTTGATGCCATGGCCGATGAGGGCGCGGGCCTCGTCATAGACGATGGGGTCGAGCCCCTCGCGCTCCAGCAGCCAGGACAGGGTGCCGATCAGGTCCGGGCAGCTGTCGACGAGCGTGCCGTCGAGATCGAAGACGATGGTGGGGGCGGACATGCGCGGCTCCATGGTGTTGTGGCAGGTCATGCCGAAAGGCCGCGCCGATGTCATCCTCCGTGTGGCTGGCCTGCCCATGGACGGGATGCGATGCCGTGGCCCCGGTGCTAGAAAGCCACTCCCCTGAAGATCGCAACCGGAGGCCGCCCATGAACGCCCCCCTGAAGTCGACGCCCCTGCCGCTGAAGGACCCCTCGCTCCTCAAATCGCAGTGCTACGTCAACGGCGAATGGGTCGGCACGCCGGTCGATCCGGTCATCAACCCCGCGACGGGCCAGACCATCGGCCATGTGCCGCGCTTCGGCGCCAAGGAGGCCGCGGAGGCCGTCGAGCATGCCGACAAGGCCTTCCGCCTCTGGTCGAAGAAGACGGCGAAGGAGCGCTCGAACCTGCTGCGCAAATGGTTTGACCTGATGATCGCCAACACCGACGATCTCGGGCTCATCATGACCGCCGAGCAGGGCAAGCCGCTGGCGGAGGCCAAGGGCGAGGTCGCCTATGCCGCCTCCTTCGTCGAGTTCTTCGCCGAAGAGGCCCGCCGCGTCTATGGCGACATCATCCCGCAGCACCGGCCGGATCACCGCATCCTCGTGCACAAGCAGCCGATCGGCGTCTGCGCCGCCATCACGCCGTGGAACTTCCCGGCGGCGATGATCACCCGCAAGTGCTCGCCGGCCATCGCTGTCGGCTGCACCATGGTGGTGAAGCCCGCCCCCGAGACGCCGCTGACCGCGCTGGCGCTCGCCGAACTCGCCCATCGCGCCGGCATTCCGGCCGGCGTCATCAACATCATCACGGGTGACGCCGCGCCCATCGGCAAGACCTGGTGCGAGCACCCGACCGTCCGCTTCGTCGGCTTCACCGGTTCGACGCCGGTCGGCAAGCTGCTGATGGCGCAGGCCGCCTCCACCGTGAAGCGCGTCGGCCTGGAGCTTGGCGGCAATGCGCCCTTCATCGTCTTCGACGACGCCGACATCGATGCCGCCGTCGAGGGCGCCATGGTCTCGAAGTACCGGAACATGGGCCAGACCTGCGTCTGCGCCAACCGCATCTTCGTCCAGGAGAGCGTGCATGACGCCTTCGTCGAGAAGTTCACCGCGCGGGTGAAGGCGCTCAAGGTCGGCAACGGCGTCGAGCCAGGCATCGACCAGGGCCCGCTGATCAAGCCGGCCGCCGTCGACAAGGTCGAGGCCCATGTGAAGGACGCGCTCTCCAAGGGCGCCAAGGTCGAGACGGGCGGCAAGCGCTCCGAACTCGGCCACACCTTCTTCGAGCCGACCGTGCTCTCCGGCGTCACCACTGACATGCTGGTGACGCGCGAGGAGACCTTCGGGCCGCTCGCGCCGATCTACCGGTTCAAGACCGAGGAGGAGGCGATCCAGCTCGCCAATGCCACCCAGTTCGGCCTTGCCAGCTACTTCTACGGCCGTGACATCGGCCGCATCTTCCGCGTCGCCGAGGCGCTGGAATACGGCATGGTCGGCATCAATACGGGCCTGGTCGGAACGGATGTCGCGCCCTTCGGCGGCGTGAAGGAATCCGGGCTGGGCCGCGAGGGCTCGCATTACGGCCTCGATGAGTTCATCGAGATCAAGCTGATGATGCTCGGCGGCATCCAGTGAGCTGAAGGCTGAAGGACTTTCCAAGGGCGGCGTCGCAAGGCGCCGCCCTCTTTCGTTGCGCCCCGAGATTAAATGCCCCACCCGCACCCTCCCCTCGCTGACGCGATGGGAGGGGGACTTCGGCGTCCCGCTTAGGTGAAAGGGCTGGGCCTGGCCGAACCGCCAAGACGACTGCGCCACATCGTGGTCCCCCTCCCCTCGCCCCAGCGAGGGGAGGGTGCGGGTGGGGCATTCGACAAAGTCAGCCTTACCGCATTGCCACGCTCACCGGCGCCAGGGACCGCAAGCCCCGCGCGGGCACGATGACGAGGTCGATCTCCCCGCGCCCGCCACGGCCGATCGACAGCCGCTCGGGCTCGCCGAGCACGGCGAACTGGCGCTCCAGCGTGGCGCGCTGGCGGGCAAAGGTCCCGGCCTGCGCGACGATCAGCACATCCGCGCCCTGGTAGGCGCGCGGCACCTGCCGGAACATGAAGCCGCGCGGGTCAGGGCCGATGACCATGACATCAGCGGCATCGCCCACCGCAAGGTCGACCTTGCCGCCCTCGTTCCAGGTCAGCGCCACCACAACGGGTCCGGACCGGGGACCGACCCCCCTGGCCGCGAGAACGGGCCGAAGGGCCTTCCAGTCGAACGCGTCGAGGGTCGGATCGGCCTGCGGCGGTACGCCGAGGCGGGTGAGCAGTCCGGTCGCGCCGATCGCGCCGATGCCGAGCGACAGAGCCACGGCGAGGCCGGCGCACCATTTTGCCCAGGCGCGGGGCGAAGGACTGGCATCGGGATTCGCCACCATCCAGCCGCCAAGCAGCGGGAAGAGGAAGAACCAGCCGGGCATGGGCCAGTGCGGCAGAGCCCAGCCCGACCAGAGCGACTGGATCGTGAAATAGAGGATGGTGGGCGCGGCCAGCGCCAGCAGGAACAGCCGGCGGGGATCGAACCAGCGCCGCGCCTCCTGCACCGCGATGGTGGCGAGCGGCACGGCGATCCACGGTGCGAGCCAGACGAACTGCCCGGCCAGCATCTGGGCGAAGGCGGCGAGCGTCAGCCCCTTGCCGCCGCCGCGTCCCGCCTGGAAGCGGAGCGAGGCCCAGTCGTTCGCCATGTTCCACAGGATGATCGGCGAAACCACGAGGGCAGCGAGAACGGCGCCGGCATAGGGCGCGGGATGGAGGAGCCATCGCCGGTGCGGCGTCGCCAAGAGAAAGCCGGCAAGGCCGACCACGACGAAGAGCGCCGAGTATTTCGACAGGCCCGCAAGGCCGAAGCAGAGACCCGCCAGGGCCCAGGCCCGCCACGCCGAGGGTGTCTCACCCCGCTTGGGGAAGAAGAGCTGCGCCAGGGAGAGCATGCCCGCGGCCAGGAACAGGAGAAGCGGACCATCGGGGACGATCCAGGCGCCGGGGGATGCGAGGAAGAAGAGCGAGCAGTTGAGCGCCAGCACCGCCCAGACGCCTGACCATCCCCCGAACAGCCGTTCAGTGAGGCGGAACATCAGCCAGGACGTGCCGGCGAACATGAGGATGAAGGGCAGGCGCACCGCCCATGTGGTGCCGAAGACCAGCATGGAGACATGGGCGAGCCAGAGATGCAGCGGCGGATGGTCGAAATAGGAGAGCGCCAGCCGCCGCGCCTGCCCGAGCGTGTAGCTCTCGTCGACGCCGAAGCCGAGCAGCATGGCGAAGGCGATGCGCAGGGCCGTGAAGGCGAGGATGAGCATCACCACCGCGCGGGCGGGATCATCGGGCAGGAGGGCGAAGGGCTTTGAGGTCGGCGCGGCCGTCATGACCGCGGGATTAGCCGATCAGGCGCGGGCGCGATAGCTCTGCACCGCATCGGCGATGGACTTGGCGCCGAAGAGCACGAAGGTCAGCCCGACGAGGCGGGTGACGATCAGCCCGTGGGTGAGGAAGAAGCGGCGCACCGGCGACAGGCCCGCAACCGCGACCAGGATGACGTCGGCGAGGACGAAGCCGAGGAAGGCGACGGCCATGACGAGCGGCGCCATGTCCCAGGTCAGCAGCCCCGCATAGTGCCCGACCAGAACGGTGAACATGGCGACCGAGACCGGATAGGCCTTGGGGTTGGTGACGCCGAAGAGCAGGCCGGCCACCAGGGGATGGCGTCCACCGATCACCGCGCTGCCGGACGCCTCCTTGGCCAGGATCGCCTTGACGCCGAGAAAGATGAGATAGGCGCCGCAGAGCAGGCCGAGGATTTCGAAGAGGAGCGGCCCGAGCTGGTTGACGCCGACGATGGCGGCGAGCGCGAGAGTTCCCCAGAGCACGTCGCCAACGAGGTGGCCGGCGACGAACCAGGTACCGGAGACGCGCCCGTCCTTCGCGGCAAGGGCAAACAGGGCGAGAAAGGCAGGCCCCGGCGTCAGCACATAGATCATCGCCGCGGCGAGGGTCGCGAAGAACAGGCCGATGGTCATGGGACGACTCGCGGGGCTGGTGATGCCGGTCAGGGGAGCACGGCCGAACCCAAGCGTCAAAGACAGGCCCGCCGCCCTCGTGGGGAGGACGGCGGGCCACCTGCCGGGAACAGGTCAGATGCTCCGCATGCCTATGCGTCGGTGCCGCGGACAGAAACCGGCAAAATCATCCGCGTCCATCGTCCCCGTTATGGCCGGTTGCCACCCGGCAGGGATCACGTCAGTAGCGCCAGCCGCCGACATAGGCGCCGGGCGTGCCGAAGCTGAAGCCGATGCCGCCGCCGCGGATATAGGGCTCGTCATCATAGCCGTCGCGCCAGACGGGATCGCCCGTCATCGGGCCTGCATAGGGCTCATAGCGCTCGACCACGCGCGGGCCGCGCTCCACGCGCATGGCGCCGCGGCCGGCAGGCTGGAGATAGCTTGAACTGGCATAGCCGCCGAGTTGCGGAATGAAGCACCAGCCGTCGCCGCAGCCGCGGGTCTCGACGACGCTGCCCTCAGGCAGCACGCCCACCACGGGGTGGTTCGTCCCCTGGCCGGCCCGGACATTGAGATCGGTGGTGACGACCGCGGGGGCGGCCATGGCCGCGCCGGCACCCATGGCGGTGGCGACGGCAGCGGCGAACAGAACACGTTTCATCGTCGATCCTCCCTGGAAAGCCCAGCCCGGACAGTTCAGGGAGAACCCGAAGCATCGGGGCGGGTTCCTGTGACAGAAGGACGCCCAGCCGTGACAGGCCCTGGGCCATGTCTTATGCACAATACAAAACGGGGAGGATGACGTGATCGCGGTGATCTTCGAGGTGATGCCGGCCGAGGGGCACCTGCCCGGCTATCTCGACCATGCGGCGCGGCTGCGCCCGCATCTCGAAACCATCGACGGCTTCATCTCGGTGGAGCGCTTCCAGAGCCTGACGACGCCCGGCAAGCTGCTCTCGCTGTCGTTCTGGCGCGACGAGGATGCGGTCAAGGCCTGGCGGACCCACGGCCTGCACAGGGCCACCCAGGCCGCCGGACGCGATGGCATGTTCGCGGGCTACAGGCTGCGGGTCGCGCATGTGCTGCGCGACTACGACATGGACGGCCATCGCGACGAGGCGCCCGCCGACAGCCGGGAGCACCACCGCGCCTGAGCCCGGTGGTGCGAGGTCACGTCAGTTCTGCAGCTTGATGTCGCCCTTCTCGATGATCGTCTTGAACTGGGCGATCTCGGAGACGGCCTTCTGGCGCATCTGCGCGCCGGTAGAGGGAATGGCGGCGGCGCCCATCTCCTCGAAGCGCTTGACGACGGTGGGATCCCGGAGGAGGGCCATCTGCGTCCTCTCGAGGAGGTCGACGATCTCCTTCGGCGTGCCCTTCGGCGCGAGGAAGCCGTTCCAGGAGGTGATGTCGAAGCCCGGCAGCGTGTCGTTGAGCGGCGGAATCTCCGGCGCGATGGCCGCCCGCGTCGCGGAGGTGACGCCAATGCCGCGGATGGTGCCGGCCTTGTAGTGCGGGAAGGGCGAGGTGAAATTGTCGAAGGAGAGCTTCACCTCGCCGGTGATCAGCGCCTGGACCAGGGCCGCCGAGGAGCGGAAGGGCACGTGGGTCATGCGCGTGCCGGTCAGCTGCATGAAGAGCTCGGCCGACAGGTGGATCGATGTGCCGATGCCGGAGGAGCCGAAATTCTCCTTGCCCGGATTGGCCTTCAGGTAGGCGATCAGTTCCTGGAGGTTGGTGGCGGGGATGGAGGGATGGATACAGAGGAAGTTCGGCTGCGACGAGGACAGGCCGATGAACTCGAAGTCATCCATCGGCTTGAACGGCAGCCGATCACCGAAGAGGTTCGGATTGATCCCGTGGGTCGAGATCGTCGTCATGCCGATCGTGTAGCCATCGGCGGGAGCGCGGGCGAGCGCCGCGACGCCGACATTGCCGCCGGCACCGGCGCGGTTCTCGATGACGAAGCTCTGGCCGAGGCGCTGGCTCAGCTGCTCGCAGACGATGCGGCCGATGACGTCGGTGGAGCCGCCCGCACCGAAGGGCACGATGCAGGTGACGGGCCGGGCGGGATAGGTCTGGGCGAAGCCGGACGTGGCGACGAAGGGCGCGCTGAGAGCGCCGGCGGTCAGGCCGAGCGCAGTGCGCCGGTCGATGGCCTTGGACATGGTACCTCCTGATGGCGTGTGGGGGCGATTGCGACCGCCCTTCTCGCCGGGGAGGCTAGCATGACCTGTCCGGTGCGCAACCGCCGGAATGCGCGGCACGATGACCACGCGTCCCGGCGGTCGCCGCGTCTCAGGGCAGCGGCTTGAGCTGGCGGGGCAGCGAGGCGAGGTCGGCCTCGAGCTCGCCGATCCGCGCGCGCAGCGCCGATTCCGCCTCGGTGCGATTGGCAAATTCCTGGGTGTCGACGACGAATTTCTCGCCGCGCAGGAAGCCGGACTTCTTCGTCTTCACGCCATTGGTCCTGAGATCATCGAGCAGCGCCTGGGCGGCGGTGATCTTGGCGTTGACGGCGTTGTTGTGCTCGATCGCGGCGGCGCGATCCACTTCGCGGCGGGCATCGGCGAGACGGGCGTTGCGGGCATCGATGCGGGCGCGGTAGTCGGCGGCCTCGAGCCATTCGGTGCGCTGGCAGACGACGAGCAGCGAGGCGGTGGTTCCGGCGGCCCAGCCGAGGCCGAAGGCGCCGAGCACGGCCTCGGCCTCGCGGCGATTGCCCTGGCGGACCACCTTCTGGTGCTCGTGGTAGGTGAGGCTCTTGTCGAGCGGCACCACCATCTTGATCTCCCACTGGTCCTCGTTGAGCGAGGCGATCAGCTTGTCGAGCCGCGCGGTGATGTCGGAGACATCCACCGTGACGGCGCCGAGGCTCCACTCCTTGTCGCCCTCCGTCTTCGTCCAGTTCGGGAAGAGATCGAGGGTGAACTGCTTGGTTTCGATCCAGGGGACCATGGCGGTGGAGCTCGTCGGCAGGGAAGAAGCGGGAGCGCGTGCGAAGGCACGCGGCGGGGGCGGGGAAAGGGGCTCTGCGGCCACCGGCTCAGGCTCGGCGACGGGCGGGAGCACCGTCGGCGCCGGCGTCGGCGCGGGGGCCGGCGGCACGAAGGGCTCGGCCGGCGGGTCGATGGATACCGGGGGAGCGACCGAGGGAGCGTCCGCGCCCATCGCCGTCAGCGCGGGCTCGGGACGCTCGAGGCTGAAGCCGTCGAGGGCGGCTGCGAGTTCATCGAGCCGCTCGCGATCGGCGGGCGCCAGCTCAACGGCCGGGGCGCTGCCGGGTGCCGCCGGCGGCCGCGAGGCCGTCGAGATAGCGTCTCCAGATCGCGTCGTGGTCTCGTCCGAGCTCATACAGGTAGTCCCATGAGTAGATGCCGGAGGAATGCATGTCGTCGAAGGTCAGGCGGACCGCGTAGTGACCGACCCGGTCGATGCCGATGAGCTGGACGTCCTGCTTGCCGCCGACGAACTTGCGTTCGGAGGGTGTGTGCCCCTGCACCTCGGCGGAGGGGCTCTCGACACGCAGATATTCGGCGTCGAGGGCGAAAATGTGCCCGTCGTCATAGGAAACCGTCAGACGGCGACGATCGGCCGAGAGCCGGAGCTCGGTCGGCCAGGCATGGCCGCGGCCGGTGGCGCTTTCGACGGCGCTGATCTCGGCCATTGGACGACTCTCCCCCTCGTCAATATCGGTCCCGGCAGGAGCCGACAGGTAGACTGTTCCGTGCGGTTCTTCAACGCGCCCCCGTGACTTGGCGCGCCTATGCCCCTAAATAAGCCGACCAAGGGCCGCGTAATTCCGCGACGTGCCTGGGGAGAGACGGGATGTTTGACGCCGCAGCGTCCGTGAAGCAGGTGCCGATGATCGACCCGTTCGGGCGGTCCATCGACTATCTGCGCGTCTCCGTCACAGACCGGTGCGACTTCCGCTGTGTCTATTGCATGGCCGAAAACATGTCCTTCCTGCCGAAGAAGGACCTTCTGACCCTCGAGGAACTCGATCGCCTCTGCTCGGCCTTCGTCGCCAAGGGCGTGCGCAAGCTGCGCCTCACCGGCGGTGAGCCGCTGGTGCGCAAGGACGTGATGACCCTGGTGCGGTCCCTGTCGCGCCATCTGGAGAGCGGTGCGCTCGAGGAACTGACGCTGACGACCAACGGCTCGCAGCTCGCGCGCCACGCAGCCGATCTCGCCGCCTGCGGCGTGAAGCGAATCAACGTCTCCCTGGACACGCTGGATGCCGACCGCTTCCGCGCCATCACCCGCTGGGGTGATCTCGACGCGGTGCTCAAGGGCATCGATGCGGCGCTCGCGGCCGGCATCGCCGTCAAGATCAACGCCGTGGCGCTGAAGGGCGTCAACGAGGCGGAGATCGAGGGGCTCGTCGCCTGGGCCCACGGCAAGGGCATGGACATCTCGTTCATCGAGGTCATGCCTCTGGGCGACATCGAGCCGTCGCGGCTCGACCAGTACCTGCCGCTGTCGATGGTCAGGGCACGGCTCGGCGAGCGCTGGACCCTCGCCGAGAGCGAGCATCGCACTGGCGGCCCGGCCCGCTATGTCGAGGTCGCTGAGACCGGCGGGCGCATCGGCTTCATCACGCCGATGACCCACAATTTCTGCGAAAGCTGCAACCGCGTGCGCATCACCTGCACCGGCACGCTCTACATGTGCCTCGGCCAGGACGATGCGGCAGACCTGCGGGCGCCGCTGCGGGCCTCAGAGGGCAACGACCTGCTCAACGCCGCCATCGATTCGGCCATCGCCCGCAAGCCGAAGGGCCATGACTTCGTCATCGACCGGCGCACGCGGCGGCCCTCCGTCTCGCGCCACATGAGCATGACCGGCGGTTGAACGATCCTTGCGCCGCGGGATACCGGCGGGGAAGTTTCTGTCAAATTTATTCTGCATGGCAGGATCGCGCCTTCCCTAAGGGCAAAAGACACCTTTTGGTCACAATTCGGCGGCCATAAGCCGCGCCTTCATGAGGGTCGTACCGCGTGGCGGAACGCACACGGCTCACCGCATCCAACAGGACATGTCGGCCGCCTTGCGGATCCGACCCATGAGGCGACCTGCGATGACCAGCTCATCCGTGCCGCCGGCCGATCCCGTTCTCGTCCGGGACGCGCTGCGGCGGATTACCCGTTCCTCCTTCGTGCCCGAAGGATCCCTGCTGGCAACCATGCTGACCTATGTCGTCGAGACGACGCTGGACGGCAATGCCCGCGCCATCAAGGCCTACACGATCGCCGTCGAGGCGCTCGGTCGCGGTGCCGATTTCGATCCGGACCGGGATTCGACCGTCCGGGTCGCGGCGATGCGGCTGCGCCAGGCACTCGACCTCTACTATGCCGGGCCGGGGGCGCTCGACACGCTGCGCATCCGCATGGTTCCCGGCAGCTATCGCCCGCAGTTCGAGACGGTCGACCATGCCGCCCCGGCCGCGCCGCCGGTGGCGGAGGCGCCCTCCCCCGTCGCGGGCGCGTCGTCCGCTGATATCGCGCAGGCGCCGACGGCCCTGAAGCGGCGCTTCCGCATTCCCGCCCAGGCCACCTGGCTGGCCGCGGTCACACTGGTCCTCGCGGTCGATGTGGCGATGACGGTCTCGCTGATGGCGGTGCAGAACCGCGGCGACACCGCCCTGATCGAGACCGAGGCCCGCCTCAACGCCGACGAGATCCGCGCTGCCGAGAAGCGGACGGCCGACCAGATCGTCTACGACATCATCCGCGAAGGGATCCAGCAGAGCTACCAGCAGCCGGTGGAGTGACGGCGCGGGTCTGATGCGACGCGCTGGCGCTCGACGGCGAAGCGCCACGGCGCTAGCTGATGGGCCGGGGAAGAAACACCGGAGCGCGACAGCGTGGCCCATTACGACGTGATCGTCGCCGGGATCGGCGCGATGGGCTCTGCTGCGGCCCATGAACTGGCGCGGCGCGGCCAGCGGGTCCTCGGGCTCGAGCGCTTCGACATCCCCCACGCCATGGGCTCGTCCCACGGCATCAACCGCATCATCCGCCTCGCCTATTTCGAGCATCCGCTCTACGTGCCGCTGCTCCGCCGCGCCTATGAGCTGTGGCGCGAGACCGAAACGGCCTTCGGCGAGCAACTCCTCCACATCACCGGCGGTCTCGATGCCGGCGCGCCGGACGGGCGTGTGGTCACGGGCTCACTGGCGGCCTGCCGCGAGCACGACCTGCCCCACGAACTCATGGACGCCGCCGAGACGCGCCGCCGCTTCCCCGGTTATCGCCTCGCCGAGGGCCATGTGGCGAACTACCAGGCCGATGCGGGCTTCGTGATGAGCGAGCGGGCGATCATCGCCCACGTGACCATGGCCATGGCGCGCGGCGCGGAGATCCGCGCGCGCGAGCCGATCCTCGGCTGGGAGCCGACGGCCGGCGGCGGCGTGCGCGTCACCACGGCGCGGGGCACCTACGAGGCCGGCCGCCTGATCCTCTCGACGGGGGCCTGGATCGGCGACCATGTGCCGGCGCTCACGCGCCTCGCCATACCGGAGCGCCAGGTGCTCGGCTGGTTCCAGCCGAAAGTGCCGGCGCATTTCGCGCTCGGCGCCTTCCCCGTCTCCATCGTCGAGTCCCGCCACGGCTCCTGCTACCAGTTCCCGGTCTTCGGCGTGCCCGGCTTCAAGATCGGCCTGTACAATCACCTGCGCCAGCATGGCCACGCCGACAGCCTGTCACGCGAGCCGACCGAGGCGGACGAGCAGGCGCTGCGGCGCGTCCTCGCCGAGGTCTTCCCCGATGCCGACGGCCCCACGCTGGCGCTGCGCTGCTGCCTCTTCACCAATACGCCCGACGAGCATTTCGTCGTCGACACCCTGCCGGGCCTGCCGCAGGTGACGATCGCCTCCCCCTGCTCAGGCCACGGCTTCAAGTTCGCGAGTGTCATGGGCGAGGTCCTGGCCGACCTCGCGACGGCGGGGACCAGCCGTCACGACCTGTCCCTCTTCCGCCTCGACCGCCTCGCGGCCTGACATCGCCATGCTCACCGCCCCTCCCGTCGAAGCCAACGGCAACCGTCGCGGCATCATCGCCATGTGCACGGCGATGGCCTGCTTCATGACCAACGATACGCTGGTGAAGATCGTCGCGCGCGATCTGCCCTCCGGCGAGATCATCGCCATCCGCGGCGCCTTCGCGGCGGTCATGGTGTTCGGCTGGCTGGTCGCCGCGGGGCACCTGAGGGACATCGGCCGCGTCGCCTCGCCGCTGGTGGCCGCGCGCGCCGGTCTCGAAGCGCTCGTCGCGTTTCTCTTCATCTCCGCCATCGGCGCGCTCCCCATCGCCGACATCACCGCCATCTTCCTCATCACGCCACTGCTCATCACCGCCCTGTCCGGGCCGCTCTTGGGCGAACAGGTCGGCTGGCGCCGCTGGTCGGCGGTCGCCGCGGGCTTCCTCGGCATGTTGCTGGTGGTGAAGCCGGGGGGTGCAGGCTTCCTCGCCGGCTCGGCGACGGTCATGGCCCTGCTCAGTGTCTTCTTCTGCGCCATCCGCGACATGGTCACCCGCTTCATCGATCCGCGCATCCCGACCATCGTCATCACCCTGACGACCTGCGTCGCGGTCGGGCTTTTCGGCGCGGCGATGATCCCGTTCCAGGGATGGGTCACGCCGAGCCTCACGCATGTCGGGCTGCTGCTCGCAGCGGCGACGGTCGTCGTCGCCGGCAACCACGCCATGATCCTCGCCTTCCGCGGCGTCGAGGTCTCGCTCGTCTCGCCGTTCCGCTACACGGTGATGGTCTGGGCGATCGTCTCGGGCATCGCCGTCTTCGGCGAATGGCCGGACGTCGCGAGCTGGGCGGGCATCGGGCTCATCGTGGGGGCCGGGCTCTACACGCTCCATCGCGAGCGGGTGCGCCTCAAGGTGCGCCGCGCCGAGGTGGAGGCGAAGGCAACACTCCCGTGACGACGGGAACTTGCGCGTTTTCCCCACAAAACGCGCCGGTTCTTGCGAACAGCGTCAGCCTTTCGGCCCATTCCTTACCGAAACCCTATTGTGCGTGACGGGGGCGTGCCATAGGAAGGCCATGGCGCTTTGGCGCCGGACCGGTCATCGCACAAAAACCGCGGGGCCGGCAGCGGGACAACAGACGGACGACAATCGCAGCACGGCGCTCCCGCCTTCGGGACGTGCGGCCGCGATCGGTTGCTCGTCTCTTGGGGCGACGATCGATCGCCCATGCCGGTGTCGGGGCCCTGCCCCGCCCTGCGGCCCGCTTTGCGTTGGCCTCCAGGGAGTTGCCCGGCATGCAGGGACTGCTTTCCATCAGCCGCGTCATCGACGCGATCAACACCGCCATCGGCCGTGCCGTGAGCTGGCTGATCCTCGTCGCGGTCATCATCTCCGCCGGCAATGCCATCATCCGCAAGGTGTTCTCGACCTCGTCGAACGCCTGGCTGGAGGCCCAGTGGTACCTGTTCGGCGCGGTCTTCATGCTCTGCGCCGCCTGGACCCTGCTCGCCAACGAACATATCCGCATCGACGTCGTGAACAGCCTGTTCCCGAAGCGGGTGCGCAACTGGATCGACGTGGTCGGCCACACGCTGTTCCTGATGCCCTTCTGCATCCTGCTGCTGATCGACAGCTGGCCCTTCTTCCTCAAGTCCTACAGCCAGAACGAGCAGTCGATGAATGCCGGCGGCCTCGTCGTCTGGCCGGCCAAGTTCCTGGTCGTCGCGGGCTTCGTCCTGCTGCTGTTCCAGGGCATCAGCGAGCTCATCAAGCGCATCGCCATCATGCGCGGCGAACTCGAGGACGTTCAGGGCGGCGGCCACCACGAGATGGCCGAGGCGGAAGCTGCCCGCCTGCTCGAAGTCGCCAAGGCCCAGGGCCTGCTCGACGCGGCCAAGAAGTGATGCGTACCGGGAGCCCCACCGTGAATCTCCGCCGTCCCCTCTCGGGCGCGCTTATCGCCGCCGCCCTTACCTTCCTCGCCCTGTTCATCTTCGCCGGACCGGCGGAAGCGGCGACCGATGCTGCCGGCTTCGGCGGCTTCCTGCGCGCCAACATGGCCCCGGTCATGTTCGCAGCCCTCGTCGTCTTCCTGCTGCTCGGCTACCCCGTCGCCTTCGCGCTCGCGGCCAACGGCCTGTTCTTCGCCATCATCGGCATCGAGCTCGGCCTGTTCCAGCCGAACTTCCTCCAGGCCCTGCCGGAGCGAATCTACGGCACGATGAACAACGACACGCTGCTGGCGATCCCGTTCTTCACCTTCATGGGCCTCATTCTTGAGCGCTCCGGCATGGCGGAGGACCTGCTCGACACCATCGGCCAGCTCTTCGGCTCGATCCGCGGCGGCCTTGCCTATGCGGTCATCTTCGTCGGCGCGCTGCTGGCGGCCACCACCGGCGTGGTCGCGGCCTCGGTCATCTCCATGGGCCTGATCTCGCTGCCCATCATGCTGCGCTATGGCTATGACCGGCGGCTCGCCTCCGGCGTCATCGCGGCGTCCGGCACGCTGGCGCAGATCATTCCGCCCTCCCTCGTGCTCATCGTCATGGCCGACCAGCTCGGCCGTTCGGTCGGCGACATGTACGAGGGCGCCTTCGTGCCCGGCATCGTCCTGTCGCTGCTCTATGCCGGCTACGTCTTCCTGGTGTCGGTGACCCAGCCGAAGAATGCGCCCGGCCTGCCGAAGGAGGCGCTCCTCTACATGCAGCCCGACGGCAAGCGCGGCACCTGGAAGCTCGGGATCCTCGTGCTGTTCTCCGCCCTCGTCGCGGTGTTCATCATGAACCAGACCAGCGTGAAGGGCGGCGCGGACTACGTGATCCTGTCCATGTCGGTGGCGGTGCTGGTCGCCTTCATCGCCGCGGTCTGCAACTACTATTTCGGCGCGCAGCGGCTCATCCTGACCATCGCCGCCACCGCCGCCCTCGCGGTCGCGTATTTCTTCCTCAAGAAGGGCGGCCACGAGACCTGGTCGCTCATCGCCGAGGCCGCTGCCTTCGGGTTCGCCTATGCCATCGTCGTCGGCCTCGTCGAGCGCTTCTCCGGCGTGAAGCTCATCTCGCCCATCGCCGAGCAGGTCACCTTCGTCATGGTGCCGCCGCTCGGCCTCATCTTCCTCGTCCTCGGCACCATCTTCATCGGCCTCGCCACGCCGACCGAGGGCGGCGCCATGGGTGCGGCGGGCGCAATGATCCTCGCCATCATGAAGCGCCGCCTGTCCTTCGACCTCGTGCGCCAGGCGACCGAGTCCACCGCCAAGCTGTCGGCCTTCGTGCTGTTCATCCTGGTCGGCGCCCGCGTCTTCTCGCTCACCTTCTACGGCGTCAACGGCCACATCTGGGTCGAGCATCTGCTGGTGTCGCTGCCGGGCGGCCAGGTCGGCTTCCTGATCGTCGTCAACATCATGGTGTTCCTGCTCGCCTTCTTCCTCGACTTCTTCGAGCTGGCCTTCATCGTGGTTCCGCTGCTCGGACCGGCCGCGGAAAAGCTCGGCATCGACCTGATCTGGTTCGGTGTCATGCTCGGCGTGAACATGCAGACGAGCTTCATGCACCCGCCCTTCGGCTTCGCGCTGTTCTACCTGCGCTCGGTCGCGCCGAAGGAGCCCTATACCGACAAGGTCACGGGCAACCGGATGGAGCCGGTCACCACCATGCAGATCTACTGGGGCGCCGTGCCCTTCGTGGTGATCCAGTGCATCATGGTGGCGCTGGTCATCATCTTCCCCGGCATGGTCATGCACTACAAGGCGACCGGCCCGCAGGTGGACCCGTCCAAGGTCGAGATCCGCATCGACCTGCCGGGCCTCGGCGGCGGCCTGCCGGGTCTCGAGGGACCGGGTGGACTGCCCGGCCTCGGCGGCCCGCCGCCTGGCCTTGGCGGCCCGCCGCCCGGCCTCGAGCCGCCGGCCGCGCCGCGCAACTGAGGATCGTTAACCGGGCCGCGACCACGTCGCGGCCCGTGTGCTTTGCGCCCTAGACGCCGCCACGTGAGGCCGGTAACGGTTGGGCCACGGAGTGGTTCATGCGCCTGACGATCCCCCGCGTCCTGACAGCCGCGCTCCTGGCGGCGACACTCGCCCTGGCCGGCTGCGCCTACCAGCCGCGCCTCGAGGCCGTGCCGCGGGAAGTCGCCCGCGAGGCCATTTTCCTCGGCATTCCCGACGCCCGCTTCGCCCTCAACGGCGACCCGGCTCCCCTGGCGGCCATGTTCGTCGCGGCTGAACGGCGGCGGCTGATGGCCGGTGGCGGCACGGTCGAGCACATGCTCGCGATCTCCGGCGGCGGCGAGAACGGAGCCTTCGGCGCCGGCCTGCTCTATGGCTGGACCGAGCGTGGCACACGGCCGTCCTTCCGCCTGGTGACCGGCGTCTCGACCGGCGCGCTGACCGCGCCCTTCGCCTTCCTCGGCAGCCGCTACGACGAGCAGCTGAAGGCGGTCTACACCACGGTCCAGCGCGACAACATCGCCCAGATCCTGCCGATCCTGACCATTATCGGGTCTGACTCGGTGGCAGACAGCCGGCCGCTCGCCAACCTGATCGCCTCCTACGTCACGCCGGAGATGGTGGCGGAGATCGCCGGCGAATATCAGAAGGGCCGGATCCTCCTCATCGGCACGACCAATCTCGACCAGGGCCAGCCGATCGCCTGGAACATCGGCGCCATCGCGGCCAGCGACCATCCGGCCCGGGTCCAGGCCATCCGCGACATCCTGCTGGCTTCGGCCTCCATCCCCGGCGCCTTCCCGCCGGTGATGATGGACGTGACCGTCAACGGCGCGCGGCGCCAGGAGATGCATGTCGACGGCGGCGCGACCACCCAGGTGTTCCTCTATCCGAGCAACGCGCCGCTGCGCGAGGCGCCCGCCTTCGCACGGCGCACGCAGCGAACCGCCTGGATCATCCGCAACGGCCGCACCCAGGAGCTCTCGGAGGATGTGAAGCGCGGGCTGCTGCCCATCGCGGCGCGGTCGATCTCGACCATGATCACGTCCAACGCCATCGGCGACATCTACCGGATGTACCTGATGACGCGGCGCGACAATGTCGACTTCAACCTCGCCTATATCTCCAGCCGCTTCACCGTGCCCTACGAGAAGCCCTTCGACCCCGTTTACATGAACGCGCTGTTCGAGTTCGGCCGCAGCGAGATCAAGCAGCAGCCCTGGCTGAAGCAGCCGCCGGGCTACCGCCCCTGAAGCTCCCTCACCGCGCGAGAAGCGCTCCGACGCGGCTGATCGCATCGGCGCGCGCCGCCGGGTCCGTGCCGATCATGGCGCGCCCCGACCCATCGGCGGTGAAGGCGAGACCGCGGCGCTCCCGGACGGCCAGATCCGGGGCGTCGAAGCCGTGATAGGCGCCGGGATAGGTGACGATGTCGGCGCTCGCGCCGGCCGCGCGCGCCATGGCGACGTAGTCGCGGCAGGGGCCGGGCGGCGTCCAGTTGTCGGCATCGCCGATGAGGATGGTCAGCGGCAGGCGCGGGGCGATGCCGCGGGCGAGCACATTGCGGCAGCCGGGATAGAAGGCGATGGCGCGACGGAAGTCGGGACGCCCGTCGGTTGGCCGGTTGCGTGCGCTGATGGCGTAGAGGGCTGTGCCCGCGCCGTTGGACCAGCCGACCAGCGTGATGGCCTCGGGGCGGATGTCGCGGCGGGCCTGGAGAAAAGCGCGGGCGGCAAGGACGTCCTGCACGCGCTCGACGCTCTGGCGCACCTCGCGGTCGGCGACCGTGCACTGCGCGCCGAGGCCGCGGGAGGAGAAGCTGTCGGGAAGCAGGACGGCATGGCCGGCGGCGACCCAGCGATCCGCCCAGTCGCGTTCGCGGCGGACGAGTTCACCGCGGGAATTGTTGCTGCCGCCACAGCCATGCAGGGCAATCACCGCCGGAAAGGGGCCGCTTCCCGCCGGCAGGAAGAGCCGGCCGACGATCTCGACCCCGGCGGAATTGGGGAAGCTGACGCGCGTCTGTGCTCCCGCTTCGCCGCCTGCCAGCGTCATCGCCAATCCCATCACCATCACCGCCATGGCCCGCATCGCTCATCCTCCAGGATCGATGGACGATGGTGTGCAGGCACCGGATGAACGCCCGCTGAAGGCGCCGCCATGACGTTCAACGTCAGGTGCAAATAAAAAAGGCCCCGGCGGATCGCTCCGCCGGGGCCTGTTCTCTGGCGTCGCCGGGTGTCAGCCGCGGGCGCGCGAGCGGATCATGAAGGTGTCGTAGGTGTACTCGGCCACCTGCCACCACAGATACTGCTCGCCGCGGAACGCGTTGGCGTGATCCATGATCCGCTTGAAGTCCGCGTTGGCGGCAGCGGTCTCGGCGTTCACCTCGTTGGTCGCCTTGAGGCAGGCCTCGAGAACTTCGAGCGAGAAGGGCCGCAGCTGCGTGCCGGCGGCGACGAGCTGGCGGAGGGCCGCCGGGTTCTGCGCGTCGTAGCGGGCCTGCATCCAGGTGTGGGCATGGTGCGAGGCGTTGAGCAGGATCGCCTTGTAGTTCGCCGGGAGCGCGTTGTAGCGCGCCACGTTGAACATGTTGTGGAGCATGGCCCCACCTTCCCACCAACCGGGATAGTAGTAGAACGGCGCGACCTTGTTGAAGCCGAGCTTCTGGTCGTCATAGGGGCCGACCCACTCCGCCGCGTCGATCGTGCCCTTCTCGAGCGCCGGGTAGATGTCGCCGCCGGCAACCTGCTGCGGCACGACGCCGAGCTTCTGCAGGATGCGGCCGGCGAAGCCGCCGATGCGCATCTTCAGGCCGTTGAGGTCGGCCGGCGTGCGGATTTCCTTGCGGAACCAGCCGCCCATCTGGCAGCCGGTATTGCCGGCCGGAATGGCGTAGATGTTGTGCTTGGCATAGAAGGCGTTCATCAGCTCCATGCCGCCGTTCTGGAACTGCCAGGCATTCTGCATGCGCGAGTTCAGGCCGAACGGGATCGCCGTGCCGTAGGCGAAGGTCGGGTCGATGCCGACATAGTAGTAGGAGGCGGTGTGGCAGGCCTCGACCGTGCCGTCACGGACCGCCTGCATGGCCTGCAGGCCGGGGACGATTTCGCCCGCCGCGAAGACCTGGATCTGGAAGCGGTTGTCGGTCATCTCCGCGACCGCCTTCGAGAAGATCTCGGCGGCGCCATAGATCGTGTCGAGCGACTTCGGGAAGGACGAGGTCAGGCGCCACTTCACCTCGGGGGCGGTCTGGGCGATGGCCGGGGCGGCGACGGCGGATGCGGCGGCAGCCACCGAGGCGGTCTTGATGAAAGTGCGGCGCTCCATGAGCTCAGGTCTCCCTCTTTAATCCCGCAACTGATCGAACAGCGGTCCGTTGGCCGGACTCGTGGGCGGCGACAGAACCATAATTCACAGACGCATGCCAGCATTGCTGATTGTGCGGGGTTAGATTTTCGCATGGATACGTATTTGTACGTATAAGGGGGTCTTCGGGCGCTTTCGCAGACCCTCAAGGCTTGACCTGCCGCCCGCCGCGGGGATGGTAAGCGTCCCTCAATTGGCGGGCATCAGCGGAGCTTCAGGTCATGGCGAAAGTCGCGTTTCTCGGTCTCGGCGTCATGGGCTACCCCATGGCCGGCCATCTCAAGGCCAAGGGCGGCCACGAGGTGACGGTCTACAATCGGACCTTCGCCAAGGCCGAGGCCTGGGTGGCCCAGCATGGCGGCACCGCCGCCCGCACCCCAAAGGAGGCCGCTGCCGGCCAGGACTTCGTCTTCGCCTGTGTGGGCAATGACGACGACCTGCGCGCCGTCACGATCGGTCCCGACGGCGCGTTCCAGGCCATGGCGAAGGGCGCCGTCTTCATCGACAACACCACGGCTTCGGCCGATGTGGCGCGGGAGCTCCAGGCCAAGGCCAAGGCCCTCGGCCTCGGCTTCGTCGACGCGCCGGTCTCCGGTGGTCAGGCCGGCGCCGAGAATGGCGTGCTCACCGTCATGTGCGGCGGCGAGGAGGGTGACTTCGCCCGCGCCGAGCCGGTGATCATGGCCTTCGCCCGCGCCTGCCGCCGCCTCGGCGGTCCGGGCGCCGGCCAGCTCGCCAAGATGGTCAACCAGATCTGCATCGCCGGACTGGTGCAGGGTCTCTCCGAGGGCCTGCATTTCGCCCGCAAGGCCGGCCTCGACATCGAGCAGCTGGTGGACGTCATCTCCAAGGGCGCCGCCGGCTCCTGGCAGATGGAGAACCGCTACAAGACCATCAACCAGGACAAGTTCGACTTCGGCTTCGCCGTCGACTGGATGCGCAAGGACCTGTCGATCTGCCTCGCCGAGGCCCGCCGCAATGGCGCCAAGCTGCCGGTCACGGCGCTGGTCGACCAGTTCTACGCCGAGGTCCAGACCATGGGCGGCGGCCGCTGGGACACGTCCAGCCTCTTCGCCCGCCTCGAGCGCAAGTGATGTGAGACGGACCACAGGGTCCGCTCGCGCGCCCCACCATTGTTCCTGAATGCGAAGGGCCGGTGCATTGCACCGGCCCTTGTCATGTCGACGGGATGAGCCGTCAGCGCCGCTCACCGGGCCGGCGCGGTGCGGGACGAGCGCCGCCGCCGCCGGCGCTGGGACGCGCGCCGCCGCCACCGCCGAAGTTCGGACGCGGGCCACCGCCGCCACCGCCCATGTTCGGGCGCGGACCACCGCCGCCCCCGCCGAAGTTCGGACGCGGACCACCGCCGCCACCGCCGAAGTTCGGACGCGGACCACCGCCGCCACCGCCGAAGTTCGGACGCGGACCACCGCCGCCACCGCCGAAGTTCGGACGCGGGCCGCCGCCACCACCGCCAAAGTTCGGACGCGGGCGACCGCCGCCGCCGCCGAAATCGGGACGTGGGCGGCCGGCGCCACCGCCGAAATCGGGACGCGGGCGACCGCCGCCACCACCGAGGTCAGGACGCGGACGGCCGCCGGGACCGACGCCGGGTCGCCCACCGGGGCCTCCCACGACGGGACGGCCGCCGGGTCCGCCGGTTCCCAGGCCGGGGCCCTGATTGCCGGGACGATTGGGGAAGGGACGCACGACGGGACCCGGCCCGCCAACGCCAGGCCGGCCGGCACCCGGGCCGCCCTGGCCGGGGACGAAGCCCGGGCGCTGGCCCGGACCACCGATGCCGGGCCGCACATTCGGCGGCAGGCCGGTGCCGCCCTGCGAGCCCGGAAGCGGCCGTCCGCCTGGCACCACGCCGGGGCGCAGACCCGATCCGGGGCCGGTGAAGCCGGGACCGGGACCGGGGCGACCTCCGGGGAAGCCAACCGGGCGTCCGACGAAGGTCGGCGGCGGCGGCAGCACCACGGGAGGACGCGGCGGCCGCACGAAACGGTTGATGATGATCGGAGCCGCGACCAGCGCCGCGACGCCCACCACCGGCAGCACGCCCCAGACCGGCGGCGGTGGCGGCGGCAGCACATAGACCGGCGCCACGGGCGGCCCCAGCCAGACCTCGCGGGCCACAATGACCTCGTCGTAGAAGGCGGGCGGCGCCGGCTCCCAGTAGTCGTCGACATAGACCACCTCCACCTGCGGCAGGGGCGGTGGGATGTCGTCATAGACCACGACATCAAAGGCCGGCGGAGGCACGGGGGGCGCCGACAGCCGGGCGAGGCGCAGGCGCGCCTCCTCGGCGTGGGGACCCCGCGGATAGCTCCTCAGATAGGTCCAGTAGGCCTGCGGGGAATTGGTGCGGATGGTGCGGCGCCAGACCAGCGCCTCGCGCTTGGCGGCCAGCAGGCGCTGGACGCGGCGGGCCAGGGGATCGGTCGGAAAGACGCGCAGGAAGGCCTGGTAGCCCTCGATCGTGTCGCGCTCGACCGCCAGCGCATAGGCCTCCTGGGCCGAGAGGCCCTCCATCGGCCGGGCTGCGGCCGGCGGCGGCGGGGGCGGCGTCGAGCCCGTCGCCTCGGAACCGGCATTGAGAACCGGGGTCGGCGGCGTCAGGGTCGAGACCTCCCAAGGGGTGTCGCGGCCATTGGTGAGCTGGTGAACGCGCAGGCGCGCCCGCGCGACGGCCTGATCGACCGGCAGGCCGGGCGACGCGAGCTGTTCGACCAGGGCGGAAGCGAAATGGCCATAGGAGGCCTCATTGGGGGCGGAGACGGCACCGGCGGCGGCGGCCGACGCGATCACCATGGACGGGCCCGCGTCGAGGAGGCCGAGGCCGGCGCGGACCGGCGGGCCGACATCGGCGAAGGGATGCTGGCGCGACACGTCGAGCAGGATGACCTTGGCGCGTGAGGGGATGGCGCCGAGAGCCCGCGTCAGGTCGTTGAGGCGGATGCCGGCCAGCGGCACGTCGCTCTCCCGCTGGATCACCGCGTCGGTCGTCAGGAGATAGCTGTCGCTGTCGTGCTGCAGGCCGACGCCGGAGAGATAGACGACCGCAACCGCGTCCGGCCCGGCATCGCGCACCTGCTGGACGAAGGACGCGATGGCCTGGCGCAGCTCGGCCTGCGGAAGATCGGCACCCTCGGTCGTGGAGAACCCGAGGTCGCGCAGGGTGCGCGCGACGAGCCCGGCATCGTTCAGCGCCGAAGGCACGGGATTGGTCTGGTAGGCACCGATGCCGAGCACCAGGGCGAGGCGGGTCTCGCTCGCAGCTGGCGCCTGGGCGCGGGCCACCTGCCCGCCGGTTGTGACAGCCAAGGCGAGGACCAGCAGGCCCATCCACCGCTTGATCATGCTCATCTGCGCTTCCCGTGTGACATATCGCCCAACCCGAGGACCTGCACTCTGCCCGCGAAGCAAGACGAAATACAGACCGACACCGAAGGGCAGGCACGTTGCTGCGGTATGGCTTCAGAAGCGTCGGCGGATTTCCTGCCGCAGCACGGGGAGGAGGTCGGCGGCGAACCACGGATTGCGGTTGAGCCAGCCGGAATTGCGCCAGGACGGGTGCGGCAGGACGAGGACGCGGGGGGCAGCGCAGGCGTCGAAAATGGTCCGCCAATCCAGCACCGTCTCGCCGAGCGTCGGCCGCATGAGCGCCCCGAGGCCAAGCCGCCTGAGATGATAGGCCTGCGCGGTCGCACCGATGGCCAGCACGAGGTCCACCGCCGGCATGGCCGCCATCAGCCGGTCGTGCCAGGCGATCCGGCATTCGGGCCGTGGCGGCAGGTCGCCGCCCTTGGCGTCATGGCCGGGAAAGCAGAAGCCCATCGGCACGATGGCGACGCGCGAGCGATCATAGAAGACCGCCTCGTCGAGCCCCATCCAGGCGCGCAGCCGGTCACCCGAGGGATCGGTAAAGGGCTTGCCGGAGGCGTGGACGCGGATGCCGGGCGCCTGGCCCGCGACGAGGATGCGCGCGGTCGGAGAGGGCCAGGCGACGGGCCGCGGTTCGTGCGGCAGCGGCGCGCCGCGCGGCGCGTCGCGGCAGATGCGGCAGGCCGCGATGGCGGCGGTGAGGTCCGCAAGTGGCTTCCCCTCCCCCGCCATCGGCGCGCCTCAGGCCTTGGCGCTCGGCCGTGCCGCCATGGCGGCGTGCCAGCGCTTCAGCTCGACCATCTCGTCGGGCACCGCGACCTTGGCGGGCTTGAGGAAGTCGATGCCGATCATCCCGGTGATGTCGGCATTGGTGAAGCGGTCGCAGCAGACATAGTCGCGGCCCTTGAGGTGGCCGTCGAGGAAGGCGAGCTCGCCGATGATGCGGGACTTGTTCAGCTCGCCCCATTCCCTCACCTGCGGCACCTCCATCGTGGCCATGGCCGGGTGCAGGTGGCGGAAGGCCGCGGCGATGGTGGCGAGGAGGTTCAGCTCCATGCGGCGCGACCACATCTCGATCTCGCCGATCTCCTTCGGCGTGCGGCCGAACAGGTTGGGCTCGGGGTGCAGCGCCTCGATATAGCGGCAGATGGCGATGGATTCGCAGAGGATCGAGCCATCGTCGAGTTCAAGCGCCGGGGTCTTCTGGCGCGGATTGATGGCGGCATAGGTCTCGCTCTTCTGCTCCAGCTTGCCGAGGTCGACGGTCACCTTGGGGATGTCGATCCCCTTCTCCGCAAGAAAGACGCGGACGCGGCGCGGGTTCGGCGCAACCGGCGTGTCGTAGAGCTTCATGGCATAGTCCTCCCGCGCACCGGCTGTCAGGCGCCGGTTTCGGCGGGGAGGATGGTCATGGCGAAGCCGCCAGGGTCAACCGGCCAGACGGGGGAGGATCAGCGCCTCGGGCCGAACAGGGCGCGGCGCAGGGCGGTAACGTTGGGCGCATCCGGAACCGCGGCCGGCTCCATGACGATCGGCAGGGGCGTGCCCGACGGGCTGGTCGCCGGGCTGGCGATGGCCGGCAGGGCTTCCATCACGCGCTCCGACGGGAAGGTCACGGTGACCTCGGTGCCGATGCGCACCGTCGATTTCAGCGTGAAGGTGCCGCCATGCATGGTCACGAGGCCCTGCACGATGGGCAGGCCGAGGCCGGTGCCCTGCTCGGCATTCTTGATGGCGTTGGAGCCCTGGCCGAAATTCGACAGGACGATGGGGATCTCGTCCTCCGGAATGCCGGCTCCGGTATCCTTCACCGAGACATACTGGCCGCCCGAGGCCGTCCAGCCGACCTTCAGCGTGATCTCGCCGCCCGCCGGGGTGAACTTGATGGCGTTGGACATGAGATTGAGGACGATCTGCCGGACGGCGCGTTCGTCGGCCCAGATCTTCGGCAGGTCCGGCTCGAACCGCTCGACAATGGCGACGCCCTTGTTCTTGGCGCGCACCTTGAGGAGGTGATGGCAGTCCTCGACCACGTAGGACAGCGTGATCGCCTCCTCGTTGAGGTCGTAGCGGCCCGCCTCGATGCGCGAGAGGTCGAGGATCTCGTTGATCAGCGACAGGAGGTGCTGGCCGGAGGAATGGATGTCATTGGCGTATTCCGCATATTGCGGCGCCGAATGGGGGCCGAACATCTCGCCCTTCATCACCTCGGAGAAGCCGAGGATGGCGTTGAGCGGCGTGCGGAGTTCATGGCTCATCTGGGCGAGGAACTGCGACTTGGCGATGTTGGCCATCTCGGCATTGCGCCGCGCCTCGTCGGAATTGGTCTTGGCGGTCTCCAGCTCGCCGATCAGCGCATCCTTCTCGGCGCGGGCCTCGATGGTGGCGAGGTTGGTCTGGTAGAGCCGCGCGGAGATGATGGCGAAGAACATCAGCGTGCCCAGCGCGATGGCCCCGAGCACCACGCCCTGCATGCCGTGCATCAGCAGGAAATAGGCCACCACCAGACAGGAAACCGGGAGGGAGGAGGCGAAGGTCGCCACCGGAACGGTCGAGCCGATCATCGCCGAGACGGCGACGACGATGAGCATGCCGACCAGCAGGAAGGTGCTGGCCTCCGGCACCTCGGTGCGCATCACCACGAGGAAGGCGAGCACCCACGACAGACCCAGCATGGTTTCGGCGACGACGAAGCGCAGGCGCCAGGAGCGCAGGTCGGCCCGGTCCGGCGGCACCTTGAGGAAGGACCGAGAGACGAGGACGCAAAAGCCGTGGGCGGTGATGACGATGAGAGCGGCCCCCGCCCCCATGGCGGGATTGGTCACCCAGCCGGCGACCCAGCCGGTGGCGGCAGCGATGAGGGCGATGGCGAGGGCAGCGGAGAGCTTGTTCTGCGCGAAGGCGCGCATCAGCTCGTAGTCGAAGGAGCGCTTGTTGCCGGTGGTGGAGGTGAGGCGGTCGCGGGCATCGCGAACCTGACGCAGCGTGCGCTTGCGGTTCTGCGCGTGCTGGCGAGCGCGCTCGGCCTGCCGCTCGTCCGGCTGCCCCTCTGCCCCCTCCATGCCCATCCGCGGGCCCTCTCCACGCAACGTAACGTCAACCGAGGTCGAAATGTGGCAGAGCTTGATTAACGGCGGGTCGACATCCATGGTAAACGAAACATGAACAGACTGTGCCGCCGATTCCGTCCGCTCGACCTGGACCGCCCGATCGGCCCACCCCGTGCCTCGACCGCGCCATGACCGTGCCCGCCCTCCTGCGCTTCTCGCGCTTTCGCAGCCTGCGGCCCCAGACCGGCTTTCTCTGGCTGCTGGCGGCGGTCGCCGGCATCACCGCGCTCGTCGTCCAGCATGCCTGGCGCAAGGCGGGCTCGCCGCGCACCGTGTCCGGCCATGCGCGGATCATCGATGGCGACAGCCTCGTCGTCGCCGGGGTCGAGGTCAGGCTCTGGGGCATCGACGCGCCTGAGCTGTCGCAGCGCTGCCAGCGCGACGGCCGGGAGGTGCGCTGCGGGCGCGAGGCCCATCGCTCGCTGATTGCCCTGGCAGCCGGCCAGCCGCTGACCTGCGAGCGCCGCGACATCGACCGCTATGGCCGCACCGTCGCCATCTGCCGGGTCGACGTGGTGGACCTGGGACGGGCCCAGGTGCTGGCGGGCCATGCGGTGGCCTTCGGCGCCTATTACCAGGACGAGGCGGCGGCGCGGGATGCGCGGCGGGGGCTGTGGGCCGGCGAGTTCGTCAGGCCGCGCGACTGGCGGGCCCAGCATCGTGCAATCGTGCCGACGGAGCACTGACACCGCATTTAAGCGGTTCTGATCGCGATGTTTTCAGGCAGTGGTAACTTCACGTTAACCACACCACCCCAGAGTGAAACCGCGGGCGCCGTGCCTCGCTCCCGGTCTCGTTCATGGCAGCTTCGCCGCCCGATCTCGTCCTGCCGCTTCTCGTCATCGCCTGCGTCAGCCTGGTGATGGCCGGCCATGTGACGCTCGAGAGCGGGCTGGTGCGCGCCAAGCACAGCGTCAATGCCGCCGCCAAGGCGCTGGTGCAGATCGCCATCACCGTGCTCGCCACCTGGGCCGTCGGCTTCGGCATCATGAATGCCGGCGGCGCCTTTGCCGGTGGCGGCCCCTTCCTGCCGGCCGATGGCGGCGCCGATCTCATCCTCGCCACCACGCTCGTCGCTGCTGCCGCGACCGTGCTGTCCGGACCCCTCGCCGAGCGGGCGACGCTGCGCGGCTATGCGGCCCTCGTCGCGGTCTTCACGGTGGCGGTCGTGCCGGTCACGGTTCACTGGGCCTTCGCGCAAGGGGCGGCGCCCGGCTGGCTCAAGGCCGCCGGCTATATCGACCTTGCGGGGGCCGGCGCCATCCATGCCGCCGCGGGCGCTGCGGCCCTCGCCGCAGCCTGGGTGGTCGGCCCGCGCACAGGCCGCTTTTCGGGGTCGCGCCGCACCCTCATCGTCCAGAGCCAGAGCTTTCCCTTCGCCGCCCTCGGCGTGATGCTGCTGTGGCTCGGCTGGTTCGGTGTCGCGGTAACGCAGGCCATGGCGGGCGGCCATGCCGTCGCCCCCACCGTCATCAACCTCGCGCTGTCGGGCGCCGCAGCCATCCTCGCCGCCTTCATCGCCAACCAGATCCGCCCCCGCCAGGTCACGGTGGTGCATATCATCCAGGCGGCGCTGGCCGGCGTCGTCGCGGCCTCGGCGGCGGCCCATCTCATGCACCCGGCCGGCGCGGTCCTCGCCGGCGTCGCCGGTGCGGCGGCGGCACTGGTCGGCAGCCGTCTCCTGGAGGCCATGCGCATCGACGATGCCCTCGGCATGGCCTCGGCCCATCTCTTCGGCGGTGCGGTTGGCGTCTGCGCCGTGGCCTTCTGCATGGTCGACGACCTGCCGGTGATGCTGGCGATCCAGCTGGCCGGCCTCCTTGCCCTCACGGGCTGGGCGATCGCGGTGATGGCGGGCTGCGGCTACGCGCTCCGCCAGGTCCTCGCCCTCCGGGTGACGCCGGAGGAAGAGCGCATCGGCCTCAATGTCACCGAGCATGCGATGACGACCGACGTCGCCATGCTGGTCAGCCAGCTCGGCGCGCTGCAGCTCAACAGCAAGTCCTTCCTCTATCTCGAGGCGGATGCCGACGGCGAGCTCGGCCAAATCGCCCGCGAGTACAACCGCGCCATCGACATCTTCAACGCCCAGATCCGCGGCGTGAAGGAGAAGCTGAGCCTGGCCGAGGCCGCAGCCGACCAGGCCAACGACCTCAATGCCCGCCTCTCCGCCGAGATGCAGGAGAAGGACGAGAAGCTGGAGGCCGTGAACCGCGAGGTCGCCTTCCTCACCGACCAGGTGGCGCGCGCCCTCATCGCGGTGGAAAACCTCAAGGGCGTGCGCTCGGGCATCCTGCGGCTCCTCGGCCGGACGTTCCGCCAGCCGATCGAACGCTTGCACCTCATGGCGCGGCGGGCGGCCTCCAGCCGTGACCAGGGCGACATCGACGCGCTGATCGAGGCGGCACGGGAGGAATCGGCCCGCCTCGCCCGCCGTCTCGCCGATGTGCTCGACTATGCCCAGGCCTCCGCCATCGAGGGTCCGCCTGCCGGCGATCTTGCGCCGATGGAAAAGCTCATCGGCGAGATGAACCTGCTGCACCGGCCGCGGGCGGAATCGAAGGCCATCCGCTTCCGCGTCGTCTGGACGCCCGAGGTTGCGGGCATGGGCGCGAACGCGGTTGCCATGCGCAAGATCATGGGCGAACTCGTCGCCCATGCCATCGATGCGACGCCGCGGGGCGGCATGGTCAATTTCTCAGCCAAGCAGGGCCCCGGGGGCGAGCTCGTCATCGATGTGGTGGACTCGGGCGGCGGCGTCTCGCCCGGCCAGCTGGCCGAGGCCCTCGACCCGCTCGCCGAGCGCGATAATGACGGCAGCGAGACCGGGCTGGGCCTCGCCCTCGTCAAGAAGCTCGTCGACCTCCATGGCGGCGCGCTGACGATCCGCTCCAAGCCCGGCGCCGGCACGCAGGTCCGCGTCAGCCTGCCGGCCCAGCATCTCGCCAAGGCGCTCGCCGCCAGCTGACGGCCCTCTCGACCTGAGGGACGGGATGCGGCATGGTCCGCCCTCCCCTGAGCGTGCCTGACAGCCGAGACCCGCGTTCCATCATGGCCAACCATCTCTACGACCTCGTCCGCCTCTATGCGACCGACCCCGGCAAGACCTTCATCGAGACGGACAACGGCACGGTCTTCACCTATGACGACCTCTTCGCGGCGACCGGCCGCTTCGCCAATGCCCTGGTCGCGAGCGGCGTGAAGCCGGGCGACCGGGTGGCCGTGCAGGTCGAGAAGTCGCCGGGCGCCATCTTCCTCTATCTCGCCTGCGTGCGGGCCGGCGCCGTCTTCCTGCCGCTGAACACCGGCTACACCCTGGCGGAGATCGAGTACTTCCTCTCCGACGCCGAGCCGGCCCTCGTCGTCTGCGATCCCAGCAAGCGCGACGGCATCGCCGAGGTCGCGGCCAAGACCGGCGTCCCCGCCGTGGAGACGCTCGGGCGGGGCAGGGATGGCTCGCTCTGGCAGAAGGCGTCGGGCCTGCCGGCGGTCTTCGACACGGTGTCGCGCGGCGCGGATGACCTTGCCGCCATCCTCTACACCTCCGGTACGACGGGGCGCTCGAAGGGCGCGATGCTGACGCATGACAATCTCGCGTCGAACGCCCTGACCCTGAAGGACTACTGGCGCTTCACCCGCGACGACGTGCTGCTGCACGCCCTGCCGATCTTCCACACCCACGGCCTCTTCGTCGCCACCAACACGATCCTGATGGCCGGCGCCTCCATGCTGTTCCTGCCGAAGTTCGATGCCGACACGGTGTTCGAACTGCTGCCGCGGGCGACCACCATGATGGGCGTTCCGACCTTCTATGTCCGCCTCGTTCAGGACGCGCGACTGACGCCCGGCGCCACCCGCCACATGCGCCTGTTCATCTCGGGCTCAGCCCCGCTCCTCGCCGAGACGCACCGCGCCTTCCGCGAGAAGACCGGCCAGTCGATCCTCGAGCGCTACGGCATGACCGAGACCAACATGAACACCTCGAACCCCTATGACGGCGAGCGCATCGCCGGCACGGTGGGCTTCCCGCTGCCGGGCGTGTCGCTGCGCGTCACCGAGCCGGAGACCGGCGCCGAGCTGCCGAAGGGCGAGATCGGCATGATCGAGGTGAAGGGCCCCAATGTCTTCAAGGGCTACTGGCGGATGCCGGAGAAGACCGCCGCGGAGTTCCGCGCCGACGGCTTCTTCATCACCGGCGACCTCGGCAAGATCGACGAGCAGGGCTACGTCCACATTGTCGGCCGCGGCAAGGATCTCGTGATTTCCGGCGGCTACAACGTCTATCCGAAGGAGGTCGAGACCGAGATCGACGGCATGACCGGCGTCTTCGAGAGCGCCGTCATCGGCGTGCCGCACCCCGATTTCGGCGAGGGCGTCACCGCCGTCGTGGTGCCGGTGCCGGGCGCGAAGCTCGACGCGGGCGCGATCCTCCAGGCGCTGGAAGCGCGGCTCGCCAAGTTCAAGCTGCCGAAGAAGGTCATCATCGTCGATGACCTGCCGCGCAACACCATGGGCAAGGTGCAGAAGAACGTCCTGCGCGATACCTACAAGGGGCTCTACGGGGGCTGACGTCCGGTCCTGCAAACCGGCGTCGTGCCGTTTGGGTGGCTCGAAGCGCTATGCGCGCCCCTCTCCCCAGTCTTGACCTCCGCTGAGCCTCCTCCCGTCACCCCCGGCCGAGCGAAGCGAGGGGAAGGGGGTCCAGGGGTGGCAGGACTCAGTCCCTGCCGATGCCCGCGTACCGCGCCAAGACCCGGTCGACGAAGGTCCCCGCCGCGCCGAGATAGTGCGCCGGGTCGAGCAGCGCCGCGAGGCGATCGCGGCCGGCATGGGCGGTGATCTGCGGATCCTCCGCCAGCACGTCGATGAGGTCCCTGCCCTCGGCCACGGCCGTGCGGCAGGCCGCCTCGATTCGGTCATGGGCGACGAGGCGGCCGAGGTCGGGCGCCAAAGCCATCTGCACCGCCTCGGCCATGAGCAGGCCGCGGGTGGCGGCGAGATTGGCGGCCATGCGCTCGGGCTTCACCTCCAGCCCTTCCAGCAGTTCCGCGAGTTTCGCGACCACGCCGCCGGTGAGGCGCGCGAGTTCGGGCAGCGCCAGCCATTCGGACTGCCAGCCGCCGGCGAAGCGCTCGTGCTCGCCGGCCCCGCCCGCGGCGATGGTGGCCAGGAGCTGCGGCGCCAGGCCCGCCGCCCCGAGGATGGTGGCGGAGAGCGCGGGGTTGCGCTTGTGCGGCATGGTCGAGGAGCCGCCACGGCCGGGGGCCGCCGGCTCCAGCACCTCGCCGATTTCGGTCTGCATCATCAGCGCCACGTCGCGGGCGGCCTTGGCCGAGGTCGCGACGAGACCCGCCATGAGGCTTGCGGCTTCGAGGATGCGGTCGCGCTGCCCGTGCCAGGGCGTGTCGGGCAGCGACAGGTTGAGGCGCCCGGCCAGCAGGCGGGCGACCTCCGGCCCCTTGTCGCCAAGGGAGGCGAGCGTGCCGGCAGCGCCGCCGAACTGGAGGCTGAGGATGCGCGGGCGGGCTTCGGCGAGCCGGTCGCGATGGCGCATCAGCGCATCGAGCGTGCCGGCCATCTTCAGGCCGAAGGTGATGGGCAGGGCCTGTTGCAGCCAGGTGCGGCCCGCCATGGGCGTGTCGCGATGGGCCCTGGCGAGGGTTGCCGCGGCAGCCATGGCGCGGGCGAGATCGGCCTCGATGACCTTGAAGGCCTCACGCAGCTGCAGCACCAGCCCGGTATCCATCGCGTCCTGGCTGGTGGCGCCGTAATGGACCCACTTGGCAGCGTCCGGATCGGCGGTCGTCACAAGCGCCGTGAGCATCTTCACCAGCGGAATGGCCGTGTTGCCGGCAACACCCGCGGCCTCGGCAAGCGCCGCGACATCCAGCGCAGCGGGATCGGTGGCCGCGATGGCGGCAGCGGCGGTCGGCGGCACGATGCCGGCCTCTGCTTGCGCGGCGGCGAGCGCCGTCTCGAAGGCGACCATGGCGACGACAGCCGCCTCGTCCGACCAGACCGCCTCCATGGCGGGCGAACCGAAGAGGGGCGCGAGAAGCTGCGAGGGCATGGGGACCTCATGGGTGGGCCCCGAGGCTTAGCAGAGGCCCGCGGCCCCTCAAAGGTCGCGGAACCTGCGCCGCGCCCGCGGGTTCCTCTCGCTGACGACAAAGGAGGGATCCATGGCCAACGAGGCCGATACCACCATCACCCATCCGGCCAAGGACCCGGCTGCGCTCCAGCGGGAAGGCACCCGCGAGTTCGACGAGGCCATCGCCGGCAAGGGGCCCGCCATGCCGAAGGCGGCCAACGCGACCGCCCATCGCGAGAACGAAGCCCTTCTCGACAAGGCGCTGAAGGATTCGTTCCCGGCGAGCGACCCGCCGGCGCCCGCATCTCCCAATGCCAGCCCCGGCGCACCGAAAGGGCGCGAGTCCGCGTGATGCGGGGGGCGCAGCTTGACATGACCGGTGGGGAGGCCCCATGCACCGCCCGGTCAGCCGGCCGGACGGCCGCCGCCGCAACGCTCGAAAGGGTGCGGGGGAGGAAAGTCCGGGCTCCACGGAACCACGGTGCCGGATAACGTCCGGCGGGGGCGACCCCAGGGACAGTGCCACAGAGACGAAACCGCCGGGGCTTGCCCCGGCAAGGGTGAAAAGGTGGGGTAAGAGCCCACCGCGCGACCGGCAACGGAAGCGGCTTGGTAAACCCCACCGGGAGCAAAACCGAATAGGGACGACAGGGGGCAACCCCGGGCGTGGATCCGCGCCGTCGTCCGGGTAGGTTGCCAGAGCGTCCGAGCAATCGGCCGCCTAGAGGAATGGCCGTCACGCGGGAGCAATCCCGCCCCACAGAACCCGGCTTACAGGCCGACTGACATATTGAGAGGCCCCGGCGCGAGAGTGTCCGGGGCCTCGCCATATCGGGCCAGGCTCGACATTGACCTGAAACACGGGATTGCGAGACCCTCAGCCCGAACCTTGAACAGGAGACCGTCATGGGCTGGGCCATCCTCGGCATCGTCGTCGTCGCCGCGATCTACGTGATCTTCGTCTATAACGGCCTGGTCGGGCTCCGGCAGCGGGTCAACCAGGCCTTCGCCGACATCGACGTGCAGCTGAAGCAGCGCCACGACCTGATCCCCAACCTCGTCGAGACGGTGAAGGGCTACGCCGCCCATGAGAAGTCGACGCTGGATGCGGTGATCGCTGCCCGCAACGCCGCGCAGGGCGCCCAGGGCCCGGCCGCGCAGGCCGCCGCCGAGCAGCAGCTCTCCGGCGCCGTCGGCCGGCTCCTCGCCCTGGGCGAGGCCTATCCCGACCTCAAGGCCAGCGCCAATTTCCAGCAGCTCCAGGTCGATCTCGGCAATGTCGAGGACAAGCTCGCCGCCGCCCGCCGCTTCTTCAACAATGCGGTGAGCGAGTTCAACGCCTCCATCCAGGCCTTCCCGGCCGTGCTCTTCGCGCCCGCCATGGGCTTCACGCCGCGCGAGTTCTTCGATGTCGGCGCCGAGACGCGGGCGCAGATCGAACAGGCGCCGACCGTCAAGTTCTGACCGGACACAAGGCCATGCTGGGCGAGGCCTATGGGCTCTACGGCCATATCCGCAACAACCGCATCCGGTCGGGCTTCCTGCTGGCCGGGCTGTTCCTGCTCGCCTATCTCCTGACCTTCGGGGTCATCCTGATCGGCTACGGGATGTCGGCGCATCACCTGACCGCCGAGGTCTGGCGCGAGACCTTCCGGGTCTTCGTGATCGCCCTGCCCTTCGTCACGGCGGCCACCGCGGTCTGGGTGTTCATCGGCTACCGGTTCAATGTCGGTCTCATCGGCTCGATGACCGGCGCTGCGCCCGCAACGGCCGTGGACCAGCCGAAGCTGCACCGGATGCTGGAGAACCTCTGCATCTCCCGCGGCATGGCGACGCCGAAGCTGATGGTGCTGGAGAGCGACGCGCTCAACGCCTTCGCCTCGGGCGTTAACGAGAAGCAGTTCACCATCACCGTCACCACGGGCCTCATCAAGACGCTGGACGACAGGGAGATCGAGGCGGTCCTCGCCCACGAACTCACCCATATCCGCAACGGCGACGTGAAGCTGATGATCATCGCCGTGGTCATTTCTGGCGTCATCTCGCTGGTGGGCGAGCTCGTCTTCCGCATGTTCCTGCGCGGTGGCATCCGCTCCTCGTCGGATGACCGCAAGGGCGGCGGCGCCCTCGTCGTCGTCCTCATCGGCGTGGCGCTGGTCGTGGTGTCCTGGATCCTCGCCGTGGTCGTGCGCCTGTCCCTGTCGCGGTCGCGCGAATATCTCGCCGATGCCGGGGCGGTGGAACTGACCAAGAACCCTGACGCGATGATCTCGGCGCTGCTCAAGATCTCCGGCCGCGCCGACATCGAGGGCGTGCCCTCCGGCATCATGGACATGTGCTTCGAGAACGATCCGGACGATTTCGCCGACCTGTTCTCGACCCATCCCTCCATCACCAAGCGGGTGCAGGCCCTGGTCGAGAAGGCGGGCGGGCGGATGCCGGAATTGCCTCCGCACGCGCCCGCCATGGCCCAGCGGCCGGACCTGCCCAGCATGGTCCAGGCGAGCGCCTCCTGGGGCAAGTCGCGCGGCTGATCCGGCATCACGGCCGGGCGCCATGAAGTTCGATATCTAATCATCTTGACGAAGGCCCGTTCGTTCGATATCAAACTACTAGTTAGATATCGAACCATATGGAGACCTTCGATGAACCGCCGTCATTTCCTCATCTCCGCCGGCGCGACCGGCCTCGTCGCCGCCACCGGCGTCACCGCCTTCGCCCTGACCCGCACGCCCACGGCTGCGCTCGCCCCCTGGGCGGAAGCCGCGGCGGCGCAACCGGATCCCCGCCGCTTCGTGCTGAACCACGCGGTTCTCGCGCCCAATCCGCACAATCGCCAGCCCTGGATCGTCGAGCTGACCGGCCCGCTGACCATGACCCTGTGGTGCGATCTCGACCGCCGCCTGCCCCAGACCGATCCCCATGACCGGCAGATCCTGATCGGCCTCGCCTGTTTCACCGAGATGGCCGCCATCGCCGCCACGGCGATCGGCTACCGGCTGGAGGTCGAGGCCTTCCCGGCGGGCGAGCCGGGCCCGCGTCTCGACCAGCGGCCGATCGCGCATTGGCGCCTCGTTCGCGAGGCGGGGCTGGCCGCCGACCCGCTCTTTCAGCAGATCCCGCAGCGGCGTTCGACCAAGCGGCCCTTCGACATGGCCCGCCCGGTGCCGGCCACGGGCATCGCGGCTCTGGAGATACTCTCGACCGATACGATCCGGGTCGCGGCGGTGACCGATCCCGGCAGGGTCGGCATGGTGCGGGACCTCACCTGGTCGGCCTGGCAGATCGAGGCCGCGACCAAGCGCACCCACATGGAGAGCGTCAACCTGATGCGGATCGGCCGACGCGAGATCGAGGCCAATCCCGACGGCATCTCGCTTGGCGGGCCCTTCCTCGAAGGACTGTCGCTGATCGGCCAGCTGTCACGCGAACAGCTCGCCGATCCCGCCTCCTCCGCCTCCCGCCAGGGCGCCGACATGTACCGCACCATGCTGGCCGCAGCGCCAGCCTACCTCACCGTGGTCGCGTCGGATGAGAGCCGCGTGGGGACCTTCGCCGCGGGACGGGCCTATCTGCGGGCGAACCTCACCGTCGCCGCGCTCGGTCTTTGCCTGCATCCGGTCAGCCAGGCGCTGCAGGAATTCCCCGAAATGGACGGGCCCCGCGCCCGCCTCGACGCGCTGCTCGGCACCGGCGCGCCGCGGCGGCTGCACATGCTGGCGCGGTTGGGCTACGGTCCGGCGGTGCCGCAGACGCCCCGCTGGCCCGCCTCGACCCGAATCCGGACCGCATGACAGCCGACCCCACCCCAGCGCCGACCGACCTGGTGTTCCGCGTCTTCAACGAGATCGGCATCATCGCCCAGCTCGCCGGCAATGCCTTCGAGAGGGTCATGCCCGACGGCATGACCCTCGCGCAGTTCACCGTGCTCAATCATTTCGTCCGGCTCGGGGGGCCGAAGCGGCCCTCGGACCTTGCCCGCGCCTTCCAGGTGACCAAGGCCACTATGACCTCGACGCTGCAGCGCATGGAGCCGAAGGGCCTCGTCGCCATCGTCCCAGACGACAGCGACGGTCGCGGCCGCAAGGTGACGATCACCGAGGCCGGGCGGGCCATGCACGCCGATTGCATCGCCCGCCTCGCGCCGGTCCTTTCCGGCGTTCTCGCGGCCACGGGCGAGGCTGCCTTCGCCGAATCGCTGGCCCCGCTTGCCCATATCCGTGCGACGCTCGACCGGATGCGCGACTGATCCACGGCGAAGGCGGGTGGCAAGGAGGCGCCGCCTTGTTCTAGACTGCGGTCATGCACCGTGGACTTCGGCCGATCCCCTTGTCCGTCCTTATGGTCGCGCTGGCGGCGCCCATCGCCACGGCCCAGCTCGACCTGACGCCGCCGGGCGTCGCGCAGCCGCCTGCCGCGCGACCGGCCCGCCCCGCTGCGCCGGTGGTCCGCGCGCCCCGGGTCGCGCCGTTGCCTGAACCACGGCCGGACGAGGCGGAGGCCGGGGATACGCCCGCGCCTGAACTCGCCACCACGCCGCCGACCCCCGTCCCGCCCCCTTCGGTCGCAAGCCCGCCGGTGGCGAGCCCGCCCATGCCGAGCCCCCCGCCGGCTACCGCTGCTCCGGCATCTCCGCCTGTGGCTGCGCCGCCCGCCGCGGCGGCCACCGCCCCGTCCCGCTTCGACGACGTCTTCCGCGAGACCGAGGCGGCCCGCAGCCGCGCGCCGGCCCTGCCCGAGGGCCACCCCGCCATCATCAATGCGCCGCTGCCGCCGAGCCGGACGCCCGCTCCGACTGCGCCTGCCGCCGCGCCGCCCGCACCGGTTGAGGCGGAGGCCTCGGTCGCTGCCGCCAACCCTCCGCAGCTCGAAGCCCCCTTTGCCGAGGCGCCGCACCGGCGCTTCGAGGGCCGCGCCTATTCCGACAAGCGCTATCCCGTCGGCCGCGCCGCCCATTTCGAGCTGGTCCGGCGGCTTGCCACCGAGTTGCGGGTGCCGATCGACCTCGCCGATGCCGTCGTGACGGTCGAGAGCGCCTATGACCCGCATGCCGTCGGCCTGATCGACGAGATCGGCCTCATGCAGGTGCGCCCCGCCGTCGCGCGCCAGTTCGGTTTCACGGGGACCATGCAGGACCTGTTCGAGCCCGAAACCAATGTTCGCCTCGGCATGACCTATCTCGCCGGTGCCTGGGAGCGCTCGGGCGGCCAGCTCTGCCAGGCGCTGATGAAGTATCGCGCCGGCTGGGACGAGACGCAGACGAGCCCGCTGTCGCAGGAATATTGCCGCCGGGCCGTCGTCCATCTCACCGCCATCGGCTCGCCGCTGGCGCGCGGCGTGACGGTCGCGCCGGGTCCCGCGGCGCCGCCGCCGGGCCAGCGCTCCACCAGCCAGTTCAACTGGCGCGACCATGAAGACCGCATCAAGCAGATCGAACAGCGCTTCGGCGGCCCGAATTTCGGCATCATAGCTCGTGAGCCGCAACGCCCGTAGACGGCACGCGCCCGCCTGCTAGCCTGCCCTGCACCCGATCCCGCAGGAGCCAGGCATGCCCGTCACACCCGACGTCGACCAGGTCGTATCCGACATCATCCGCTGGGTCTCGATCGAGAGCCCGACCTATGACGCGGCGGCCGTCAACCTGATGATGGACGAGGGCGCCCGCGATCTCGGCATCCTCGGCTTCGACATCGAGCGCATTCCCGGCAAGCAGGGCTTCGGCGACATCGTCATCGGCCGCCTTGCCGGCGCCGAGCCTGGGCCGGGCCTGCTCATCCTCGCTCATGTGGACACGGTCCATGCCGTCGGCACGCTGGCCGGTCCCCTTCCCATCCGCCGCGAGGGCGACCGGCTCTACGGGCCGGGCGTCACCGACATGAAGGGCGGCACGGTGCTCGCCCTGCACATGCTGGGCAAGCTGATCCGCCAGAACGGCGGGCGCCTGCGGCGTACCGTCACCGTCGTGCTGATCCCCGACGAGGAGGTCGGCTCGCCGTCCTCGCGCCCGGTCATCGAGGCCGAGGCGGCCAAGCACGCCCATGTGCTGGTGCCGGAGCCCGGCCGCGACCATTTCGTCACCTCCGGCCGCCACGCCGTGGTGCGCTACATGATCCACGTGCACGGCAGGCCCTCCCATGCGGGCGCCGCCATCAGCCGCGGCGTCAGCTCCATCCGCGCCATGGCGCGGATCATCGAGACCATCGAGGACTGGTCCGACTACGAGCGCGGCCAGACCTTCGCGGTCGGCCGGGTGAATGCCGGCACCTGGGTCAACGTCGTGCCGGTGCTCTGCTCGGCGGAGGTGCTCTGCGTCGCCGCGACGCCCGAGGACGTCGCCGACATCGATGTGCGGCTGCGGACCCTGCGCCCGCCCTTCCCCAACACCAAGATCACCATCGAGGCCGGGCCGGTGCGCCCGCTCTTCACGGCGGGACCGGGCACCATGGCGCTCTATGCCAAGGCCAAGGCCATTGCCGACCGGCACGGCTATCCGATCGACCACATGCAGTCGGGCGGCGGCTCGGACGGCAATTTCACCGGCGCAATGGGCGTGCCGACGCTCGATGGCCTCGGCGTCTGGGGCGGCGGCATCCACACCAAGGAAGAGTTCTGCGACATCCGCTCGATCCTGCCGCGCGGCACGATCCTCGGCGGCCTGATCGAAGAGATCGCGGCGTGAGGAGGCCCTGATGTCCACCGTGCGGCTGCTGGCCGATGCCGACCTGTCACCGGAGGCAGCGGCCGTCTTCGCCGACATCCGGGCCACCCGGAAGACCGACTTCATCAACAATTTCTGGCGCGCGCTGGCGAACGATCCGCCGGCGCTCAGGCGCACCTGGGAGAGCCTCAAGCAGGTCATGGGACCGGGCACGCTCGATCCGCTCACCAAGGAGCTGATCTATGTGGCCGTCTCGATGGCCAATTCCTGCGAGTACTGCATCCGCTCGCACAGCGCCGCGGCGCGGTCGAAAGGCATGAGCGAGGCGCAGTTCATGGAGCTCGTCTCGATCGTCGCCATGGCATCCGAGACCAACCGCCTGGCCATCGCGCTGCAGGTGCCGGTGGATGAGGCCTTCAAACCGGTGTGAACAGGCGCTGCCTGCGACGATGGCGGACTTTCCGCGGTCGCCATGTCGCCCCATTTCGTGGTTCATTGGTTTCGACGCAACGCCGCCGAAACAGGCGGGCTCCAGACAAGGGGCTCGCCTCACGGCACGACAGGGAGCCCGCCATGACAGTCGTATCCCCTGATCGCCCGGCCGCGCCGCCCTCCCCGTCCCTTTCCCGTCGCAGGACATCCCCGATGATCGCCCGCCTCGGCAGCGGCCTTGCCGCCGCCAGCCTTGCCCTGTCCCTCGGTGCCGGCCTCGCCCTGTCGCCGCCCGCCGCCACTCCCGCCACCGCCCGGCAGGCCATCGACCTGTCCGACCTCGCCGAACGGGTGATGGACGCGGTGGTGAACATCTCGACCTCCTCGCGCGTCGACACCGCCCCGGGGCAGCGCCCCGGCCAGCCGCCGCAGGGACGCCGTCCCGGCCAGCCCCAGCAGCCAGGCCCGGGCGCGCCGTTTGACGAGCTCTTCGAGGAGTTCTTCCGTCGCCGCGGCGAGAACCCGCCGGGCGGCCCGAACGGTCAGCAGCAGCAGCAGCCCCAGCGTCGCCAGTCGTCGCTCGGCTCGGGCTTCGTGGTCGACGCGAGCGGCATCGTCATCACCAACAACCACGTCATCGACAATGCCGACGAGATAACCGTCATCTTCAACGACGGCACGCGACTGAAGGCTGAACTGGTGGGCCGCGACCGCGAGACCGACATCGCGGTGCTGCGCGTCCAGCCGACCCGGCCGCTGAAGGCGGTGAATTTCGCCGATTCCGACCGCATTCGCATCGGCGAGCCGGTCATGGCCATCGGCAACCCGCTCGGCCTCGGCGGCACGGTGACCGCCGGCATCGTCTCGGCGAAGAACCGCGACATCCAGTCGGGTCCCTTCGACAACTACATCCAGACGGACGCCGCCATTAACCGCGGCAATTCCGGCGGCCCGCTGTTCAACATGGCCGGTGACGTCATCGGCATCAACACGGCGATCTTCTCGCAGTCCGGCGGCAATATCGGCATCGCTTTCGCGGTGCCGGCCAACACCGCCCGTCCCGTGGTGGCGCAGCTGCGCGAGTTCGGCGAGACCCGCCGCGGCTGGCTCGGCGTCCGCATCCAGGAGGTCACCGACGAGATCGCCGAGAGCCTGAGCCTCGGTGGCCGCCGTGGCGCGCTCATCGCCGGCGTCGAGCCGAACGGTCCGGCCGGCCCGGCCGGCATCAAGACGGGCGATGTCATCGTCCGCTTCGACGGCCGCGAGGTGCGCAATTCCCGCGAACTGCCGCGCATCGTCTCCGAGACGGCGGTCGGCAAGGCCGTGCCGGTCACGGTCGTGCGCGCCGGCAAGGAAGAGCAGCTCACCGTCACGCTCGGCCGCCGCGAGGGCAATATCCAGCAGGCCTCGACCGGCGACCAGCCGCGCGGCCAGCCGCCGCGGCCGCAGAACCCGACCGTCTCCGCCCTCGGCCTGCAGCTCTCCGGCCTGACCCAGGAGCTTCGCCAGCGCTTCAGCCTGCGCGAGGACGTGCGCGGCGTGGTGGTGACGCAGGTCGATCCGAACTCGCGCGCCGCCGAGCGGTCGATCGAGCCGGGCAACGTCATCCTCGAGGTGCAGAACGAGCCGGTCGTGTCGCCCGCCGACGTGACCCGCCGCATCGAGGATCTGCGCCGCGAGGGCCGCAGCTCCGCGCTGTTCCTGGTGGCGAATGCCCAGGGCGACCGGCGCTTCGTGGCGCTGACTCTTCGCTGACGTTTGGGACGGGCGGGCCTCAACGCCCGCCCTTTCGGCGCTGATGGTCTGGACGGGCGGGCCTCAATGCCCGCCCTTTTCTCAGCCCGCGAACTCGGCCCGGCGATAACCCTGCATGTAGAGCAGCGCCGTCAGGTCGCCGTGGTCGACGCGGAAGGCGGCGGCCTCGGCCACCTTGGGCTTGGCGTGGAAGGCAACGCCGGCCCCCGCCTCGCCGAGCATGGCGAGATCATTGGCGCCGTCGCCTACCGCCATGGTCTCGTGCGCTGACAGGCCGAAGCGCGCGCGCAGCTCGATGAGGGTCTCACGCTTGGCCTCGCGGCCGAGGATCGGCTCGCGAACGGTTCCAGCGAAGCGGCCCTCGGCCACCTCGAGGAGATTGGCGCGGTTCTCGTCGAAGCCGATCATCGCGCCGATGCGTGCGGTGAACAGCGTGAAGCCGCCGGAGACCAGCGCGGCATAGCCGCCTGCCGCCTTCATGGTGGCGACCAGCTCGCGGCCGCCGGAGGTGAGCGTGATGCGCTCGCGGATGACATCCTCGACCACATCGGCGGCGAGGCCCTTCAGCAGGGCCACGCGCTCGCGCAGCGCCGGCTCGAAGGCGATCTCGCCGCGCATGGCGCGCTCGGTGATGGCCGCGACATGCTCCTTCAAGCCCACGAGATCCGCGAGCTCGTCGATGCATTCCTGGCCGATCATGGTGGAGTCCATGTCGGCGAGGAACAGCTTCTTGCGGCGCCCCGCCGCCGGCTGGACGGCGACGTCGAGGGCCATGCCCGCCAGCGCGGCGCGCAGGTCATCGGCGATGGCGCGGTTGTCGGCGCCCGCGGCGGGTGCGAAAGGAATGTCGGCGGCGATGCCGGCATCGAGCGTCACCGGCGCTCCTGCCCCCGGCAGGCGCGCTGACGCGGTGGCGATGGCCTCCTCAGTCAGGCAGGGCCGCTGCGGATGGGCGATGAGGGTCGCGACGTGGGTCAAGTCAGGAGTTCCGCTGGACAGGCAAGGCCGAGGGCCGTCCTCATCGCAGGTCCGACGGCGAGCGGCAAGTCGGCCCTGGCGCTGGACCTGGCGCGGCGGTTCGGCGGCGTGGTGATCAACGCCGATTCGATGCAGGTCTATCGCGACCTCTCCATCATCACCGCGCGGCCGAGCGCGGAGGACATGGCCCTCGCCCCCCACCGGCTCTACGGCACGGTGGATGCGGCGGAGAATTTCTCGGTCGGGCGCTGGGTTGCGGCGTCGACCGAGGAGATCGGCCGGGCCGAGGCGGACAGGGCACTGCCGATCCTCGTCGGCGGGACGGGGCTCTACTTCAAGGCATTGCGGGAAGGCCTCTCGGCCATTCCGCAGGTGCCGGCGGAGGTCCGCGACAGGGTGCGCACTGAGGCCGAGGGTGTTCCGGCCGCAGAGCTCCATGCCCGCCTCACCGCCATCGACCCGCGCACCGCCGCGAAGCTCAGGCCGTCCGACCCGCAGCGGATCATCCGGGCGCTGGAGGTCATGGTGGCGACAGGCCGGCCACTGGCCGCCTGGCAGGAGGATGGCCGCGAGGCGGGGTTCCTCGCCGGCGCCGAGGTCGCGGCGGTGTTCCTGAGCGTGGAGCGCAGCAGCCTGCGCCATCGCATCGACGCGCGGTTCGTGGCGATGATGGAGCAGGGCGCGCTGGACGAGGTGAAGCGGCTCGCGGCGCGCGGCCTTGATCCCGCGCTCCCCGCGATGCGCGCCCATGGGGTCCCGGGGCTCATCGCCTTTCTCAGGGGCGAGGCCAGCCTCGACGAGGCGATTGCGCGGGGCCAGAAGGACACGCGCGCCTATGCCAAGCGGCAGGAGACCTGGTTCCGGCACCAGATGCCGGATTTCGCGGCCCTCGAGCCGGCTGCGGCGGCGAAGGCGCTAGCTGCCCGCCTTTGACCGCGAGCCGCGCGGACCGGTGCCCTGACGGGTGGAGGGCGTGAACGGCTCGGACAAGGGCTGCAGCGGCGCCTGCGGCGGGGCCACGGCAACGACGATCTCGCCGGCTCCCTCGTCGACGGCGACGGCGTTCCGGCCGGCGGCCTTGGCCCGGTAGAGGGCCGTGTCGGCGCGGCTGAGGAGGCGATCCATCGTCTCGCGCCCATCCCAGCAGGCAACGCCGAAGGAGCCGCTGAAGACGATCGGCCGGTCATCGTGCATGACGCCGGTCTCGGCCATCACCGCGCGCATCCGGCAGGCAACAGCCGCGGCGTCCGTGAGCCCGACATGCGGGAGCACGATGACGAATTCCTCGCCGCCGAGGCGGCCGACAAGGTCCACGTCCTCGCGCAGGCCATGGGTCAGCAGGTCGGTGACATGGCGCAGAACGGCGTCGCCACCGGCATGGCCGTGCTCGTCGTTGATGCGCTTGAAATGGTCGAGGTCCATGGCGAGCACCGATACCGGGTGGCCATAGCGCTCGGCGGTGGCCATGGAGCGCTGGAGGCCCTCGGTGACCGCGCGGCGGTTGAGGACGCCGGTGAGGCTGTCGCGGGTGGCGAGACGGCTCAGCTCAAGTTCGAGGTCCTGCCGGCGGCGGATTTCCTCCTTCAGCGCCTCGTTGGCGCGGGCGAGCTCGCCCTGCGCCTCCCGCTCGCGGTCCAGGGCCTTCTTCTTCTCGGTCACGTCCGTGACGGTGAGGGTGAAGCCGTCGCCGAAGGGCACGCAGGCGACTTCCATCCAGCACTGCCGACCAAGGATGGTCCAGGGCGTGATCAGCTGCAGCGGCGAGCGCAGTTCGGCCGCCTGGACATAGGCATCCCAGAGGCCGGCATCCTTGAGGTCCGGGCGCAACTTCAGGATCGTCGTCTGCAGCATGGCCTCGACGCTGATCCCCGACCATTCGGCGGCCAGCCGGTTGGCGGTGATGAACTCGCCGTCGGTGACGCGGCCCTGCTCGTCGCGGATCAGGCGGACAGCGACGATCGCATCGAGGGAGGCATCGAGCAGGGAGGCCAGAAGGTCATCCCGGTACAGGCGGGGCAAGGCGATGACCACGAGAAGCGTCTCGCCGGTCTCGTCCTGGCAGGGCAGGACAAGGCGCTCCCAGAGGTGCACCGGCCCCGCGCTCTTGCCGCGATGGAGGGTGAAGAGCGGCTGACCGCTCGCAGCCACCCGGGCGTTGCAGTCACGGAAGAAGGCGCCGATCGGCTCCTTGAGATGGGAGTGCGGCAGGCCGGTCATGTCGACGCCGTTCCGCTCGACCAGGGCGCGGCCGTAATGGGCGAAGACCATGTCGCCATCGGGCAGAGGGCGGAAGACGATCATGTCGTCGGCCGCGGGGCCCATGGTCTGGGGGGCGAAATAGGAGAAGGGCACCGCAGGGCCTTCGGCCCGCAGCGCCTGCCACCTGGCATAGAGACGGCGGATCACGGGGGCGTGGGCCCTCTCGTCGATCCCGGTGTCGAAGATCTCGCAGTACATGAAGCCTCGTCCGGAAGCGTCAGACTGCCGCAGGGTCATTTAAAGCGGGGTAAAGGACACCACACAACCTGTGGTATTTAGGCGAAAGGCGCCGCCTTTGCCTCGCGGAAGCTCGGGACGTCGAGCGGGCGGCCGTCGCGATCGGCGATCGCGACCATGTCGCGGGCCAGCACCTCGCTGAGCGTCGCGACGTCGCGGATGAGCATTTCGCGGCCGCGATCGGTGACGAACAGGGCGAAACCGGCGCCGACCTGCATCTTCAGGAAATCGACCAGCAGCGCCGAGGTCTTCCAGTAGAGCGGCCGCGCCGGATCGACGAACAGGAAGATCACCTTCTCCACGGGATCGCGGTGGAAATAGGCGCCGCAATCGAGCGGATGGGGGATGCGGTTGCGCTCGGGCGCCTCGGTCATCCGCGCCGTCAGATAGGCGCAGGCATAGGCGAGGCAGGCAGCCGGACGTTCCGGCTGGCCGAAGATGGAGCATCCGCCCCCGGCAATATGGGTGCATGGACGGTAGGCGGGCTTGTCGAGAGCCTCGATGCGCGGCAGCGAGCAGCAATAGGTGCAGGTCCGGCAGTGGGAGATCCGGTCGCCGGCTTCCCTGCGCCGCTTGGCCTGCCCCATCTCAGCCCCGCTGGCCTTCCTTCACCGCCGCGAGCAGTTCCTTGTGGATCGGCTCGTTGCCGCAGCACACCGTCCCGGTGAGCAGCATGTTGTCATGGCCGTCGCAATCGGTGACGAAGCCGCCGGCCTCGCGGATCAGCACGATGCCTGCCGCGATGTCCCAGGGGCTGACACCGCGCTCCCAGAACCCGTCGAAACGGCCGGCCGCGACATAGGCGAGGTCGAGGGCGCAAGCGCCCATGCGGCGCACGCCGCCGAAGCGCGACTGCACCACCTTCAGCTCGTTGCGGAACTGGACATGGTCGCCGCGGGCGATGTGCGGAATGCCGCCACCCACGACGCTGTCCTCCGGCTTGCGCCGCGCCGAGACGCGCAGGCGGCGGTCGTTGAGGAAGGCTCCGGTGCCGCGCTCGGCGACATAGAGCTCGTCGTTGGCGGGGTTGTAGACGACGCCGGCGACCGGCACGTCATTGCGCACGAGGCCGATGGACACCGCGAAATGCGGGATGCCGTGGAGGAAATTGGTGGTGCCGTCGAGCGGGTCGACGATCCAGGTATGGGTGCTGTCGGAACCCTTCTCCTCGCCGCCCTCCTCGCCGATGAAACCGTAGCCCGGGCGGGCCTTCATCAGCTCGGTCTTGACGATCTGCTCGGCCTTGCGGTCGGCGGCGGAGACGAAATCGGCCGGGCCCTTGAGCGAGACCTGGAGGTTCTCGACCTCGCCGAAGTCGCGCTTGAGGCTGCGTCCCGCCTTGAGGGCGGCGCCGACCATGACGTTGAGAAGGGCTGAGCGGAGCATATCGGTCTTTCGGATGGTTCGCGGCGGTCATGCCCGCGAAAGGGACCGGGGGTCAAGTCCGGCGGGGTCCGGCCTCAGCGCAGCCAGTCGCGGGCGCCCTGCTCGGCGGCCTCGCGCTGCACGGGGTCCATGTTGCGAACATAGTCCTGAAGCCAGGAGTCGGGAGCCCCCAGCATATGGGCGGTGATGTGCCATTGCGCCGCCATCTTCGCGTCCGGGCGGGTGCCGCGGCCAGCGGCCAGCAGGCGGGCGTAGCGGTTCATGGCGAGCGGGTTGCCCCGCAGCGCCGCCTTGCGGAAGAAGCTGGCGGCGCGGGCCTCGTCCTTCGGCAGGCCCTGGCCGTTGAAGAGCATGACGGCGAAGTCGATCTGCGCCTCAAGGAGGTCCTGAAGGGCGGCGCGCTGCATGTAGCTGGCAGCGCGCGGCAGGTCGGCTGGAATGCCGTTGCCGTCCTTCAGCATGACGGCGAAGGCATATTGCGCGTCGGCATTGCCGAGGTCGGCGGCGCGCTGGAACCAGCGCGCGGCAGCGGCGGGGTCGACCTCCCCGCCCTGGCCGGCCAGCGCCAGAAGGCCGAGATTGTAGGCGGCTGCGACATGACCGAGGGCCGCGGCGCGCTCGAAAAAGGGCCGGGCGAGTGCGGGATCGCGCGTCAGGCCGGCACGGCCCTCGATGTGGAACATGCCGAGGGAGAAGATGGCGTTGCGCTCGTTGCGCTCGGCGGCGAGGCGATACCAGCCGAGCGCCCGCTCCTCGTTCTGGGGAATGCCGATGCCGGCAGCGTGGAGTTCGCCGAGCATGGTCATCGACACCGGATCGGCGAGGGCCTCGACGCGCTCGGTCGCCTCGCGGAAGGCGGTGAGGTAACGGCCGCGCTGCCAAGCGGCATAGGCCGATTCGACGCTCGGCGGCTCCGGACGGGCGGCCGGCGCGGGCGCCGCCGGTGCGGGACGCGCGGGCGGGCGCGTCTGGGCGACGGCGCCCGAGGCCGCGAGCGAAAGGCCAAGTGCGGCGACGAGACCAAGCCCGGCAACACGACCAAGCCCGGCGAGGAGCGCGGCGCGCCTCATGCCGGCGTCTCCGCCGCGATCAGGGCAAGCGCCGCGGTGACCGCGGCGGCGGGCCCGCCGTCATGGCTCCAGACCGGCTCGCCGATGGCGGCGAAATCGGCCCGCACCCGAGCCAGCGCGGCGACGCCGTCAATATCCTGGGCAAGGCCGACGACCGGGACCTCGAAGAGCTCGGCCCACCAGCCCACCCGCTCGACGACGGCGGCGAAGGGCGGCATCTGGCCATTCTTCTCGGCATGGCGCGAGACGATGGGCTCGCCGAACATCACATAGTCGGCACCGGCCTCGCCGGCCGCCATGGCGTCGTCGCGCGAGCGCAGGCCGCCGACACCGACCATCCGCTGGGGCGCGAGGCGGGAGACCGCGTCGCTGAGCGCCTCGGGCGCATAGGTGAGATGGATGCCGTCAGCGCCGGCCCGGGCAGCGACCTCGACGGGCGCCTCCACCATCAGGGCGGCGCCACGGCCCTGGACGAGGGGGGCGAGCGCCTTGATGCGGTTCACCAGCGTCCTGTCGTCGCAGGCCTCGAAACGGGCAATGACGGCGGCGACAGGACCCGCAGCCAGCGCCGTCTCCAGCGATGCGGCGAAAGAGGCGGGATCGCCAAGGATCGGCGTCACCAGCACGAGCTGGGTCGGCGCGGCGTCGGTGGAACGGTCGGCGGGCATGGCGCGGCACCCTAGCGGTGAAAGCGGCGAAAAAGCGGTCGCCCAGGCGATGCCGCGGAACCGACATCGTTCTGAAACATCTCCGCAGGAGCCTCGTTTCCATGCGGCCATCGCGGCGGGAAATCAACTGAGCCCATGCTATGGTGATGGCCGTTCAGGTCCATCCAGACGTCAGGATCCAACCGATGATGCGATCAACCCGTTCGTTGCGGCTCTCCGCCTTTGTGCTCTTCGCCCTCGGTTCGTCAGCGCTTGCCGGGCCCGCGGAGGACCTGTCGCGGGCGGCGATGGCGGCCCTGCCCGGCCTGCAGATCGGCTCCGGCGCGGTCGGCGAGAGCCGCGACGAGGGCGGCGCGGCCGTGCTCGCCAACATCACCTATTCCTCCACCGGCGAGCGGCCGATCGGCGTGAAGATCGCCACCGTCACCGTCACCGGCGGGATCGGCGCGACGGATGCGCTGACCAATTCGCGCGTCGTGCTGCAGGGCGTCGAGGGCACCGCCGCCGATGGCCAGTCCTACAAGATCGACAGCGTCGAGATCGCTGGCGCGCAGGGTTCGCTCGCCGCGCTGCTCGGCAGCCTCGCCACCCGCGAGCCGTTCTTCCAGGGCGCCAACGAGGCGACCATCACCGGCTATTCCGCCCAGACCATCACCGTCCCGAGCCTGACGCTGCAGCGCCGGCGCGACGGCAAGATGGAGCAGGCTGCCTATCGCGACGTGCGGCTGACCAACTACCAGCGCGGCCGCGTCGGCGAACTGGTGATCGGCGGCATCGTGACCAGCCCGACCGAGGGCCAGACCGGCTCGCGCGTCGAGATCGGCACCAGCCGCTTCATCGGCCTCGACACGGCGACCGGCGTGCGCACGGGCAACGCCACCGCCGTGGCGCTGGAGAGCGGCAGCCTCGGCACGATCCGTGGCACGGGCACCAACGGTACCCCCTTCACCATCGAGTCCATCACCTTCGGCAAGATCTCCACCCGTCCCGGCGAGCGCTCGCTGGTGGCCCTGAGCCAGGCCATGCAGGAGATCGATCCCTCCTCCACCAACGAGGAGACGCGCCGCCGCAGCATGGGCCTGCTCGCCGAGCTCCTGGCCCGCCTCGACATCGAGCGGGTCGAGATGGCCGGCTTCCGCGGCCAGACCGAGGCGCGCCAGCCGGTGGTGATGAACCGCTTCGCCCTTGCCGGTGTCTCGCAGGGCAAGATCGCCTCCTTCGAATTCGCGGGGATGCAGGTCTCGGCGAACAACCAGGACACGAGCATCGGCCGCATCACGGTCGAGGGCATCGACGCCACCGGCCTCCTGGCCCTGGCCAAGGACTTCTCGGAGGGCCGCTTCTCCGCGGGCCAGCCGGTGCCGCCCACCGCCTATCCCGACATCCGCCGCGTGGTCGCCGAGGACATCGACGTCAAGCAGGGTACGACCCGTCTCGCCAAGGTCGGCCGCTTCGAGGTGGAGAGCGGCCAGCGCATCGGCCTCATGCCGTCGCGGCTGCGCGCCAAGCTGACCGGCTTCGAGGCGCCGATCACCGGTGCCCAGCGGGCGCAGGTGGCCCCGATCGGCCTTACCAACCTCGTGAAGCTCGCCGCCGAGATCGACCTCGAATATGTCGACACGGCCCGTGAGCTGCGCGCCCGCAACATCACCATCGAGGTCGACGATGTCGGCTCGCTGAAGCTCGTGACCGCCATCGGCGGCCTCGAGCGGGCGCAGATCGAGGGCCTGCCGAATTCCGCGGCGGTGCTCGGCCTCTCCGCCAAGGCCGGCGCGACGACGCTGACCTTCACCGAGGACGGCGGCGTCGCGGCGCTCATCGCCCATTCCGCCCAGCAGGCCGGCGTGAACGAGGACGACTTCAAGGAGCAGCTCAAGGAGCAGGCGACCGCCCTCATCGGCCAGTTCATCCAGGACCGGGCGCTGGCCGAGACCATCAGCGAGGCGATCGGCGAGTTCATCGACGATCCGAGCTCGCTCGCCATCACGCTGAAGCCGAAGGGCGACATCCCGCTGGCGGCGCTGGCGGTGAGCATGCGCGGCTCGCCCTTCGCCGTGCTGCCGATGTTCACCATCGAGGTGAAGGCCAACGAGTGAGGACGGGGGGCCGCTGGCCCCTGCCCTCCTGACACCTGGCACAAACGACAACGGGGAGGCTCGCGCCTCCCCGTTCAATTCTGGCCGCGCGGTGCGGGATCAGGCGATCTTCGGGTCGAGGTCGCCCTTGGCGTAGCGCTTGGCCATGTCGGCCAGCGGCAGAACGCGCTTGATCTTCGAGGCCTGGCCAGCGGTGTTGAACTCCTGCAGGCGCTGCTTGCAGAGGGCGGTCATCGCCTCCATGGCCGGCTTCAGGTACTTGCGCGGGTCGAACTCGCTCGGGTTCTCCGACAGGACCTTGCGGATCTGGCCGGTCATGGCCATGCGGTTGTCGGTGTCGATGTTGATCTTGCGGACACCGTGCTTGATGCCGCGCTGGATCTCCTCCACCGGCACGCCCCAGGTCGGCTTCATCTGGCCGCCGAACTTGTTGATGATATCCTGCAGCTCCTGCGGCACCGACGAGGAACCGTGCATCACGAGGTGGGTGTTCGGCAGCTTGCGGTGGATCTCCTCGATCACGTGCATGGCGAGGACCTTGCCGTCCGGCTTGCGCGTGAACTTGTAGGCGCCGTGCGAGGTGCCCATGGCGATGGCGAGCGCGTCGACCTTGGTCTCCTGGACGAACTTCACGGCCTCGTCGGGATTGGTGAGCAGCTGGTCGTGGGAGAGCTTGCCCTCGGCGCCGTGGCCGTCCTCGGCCTCGCCCATGCCGCTCTCAAGCGAACCGAGCACGCCGAGCTCGCCCTCGACCGAGATGCCGCCGAGATGGGCCATCTCGGTGACCTTCTTCGTCACGCCGACATTGTAGTCCCAGTCGCCGGGGGTCTTGCCGTCGGCCTTCAGCGAGCCGTCCATCATGACGGAGGTGAAGCCGGCCTGGATGGCGGTCATGCAGGTCGCCGGCTCGTTGCCGTGGTCGAGATGCACGCAGACCGGGATATGCGGATAGATCTCGGTGACAGCGTCCATCATGTGCTTGAGCATGATGTCGTTGGCGTAGGAGCGCGCGCCGCGCGAGGCCTGGATGATGACCGGCGCATCCACCGCGTCAGCGGCCGTCATGATCGCCAGCGCCTGCTCCATGTTGTTGATGTTGAAGGCGGGCACGCCGTAGTCGTTCTCGGCGGCGTGGTCGAGCAGCTGGCGGAGGGTGATGCGGGCCATGGGTGGTTTCCGTCCTGTCGTTCTGGAACGCGCGGTGGCGACCCTCTAGCGCAAGGTCGCGGCCAAAAAAAGCCGTCCTTTCCGCTGGAGGAGCCCTGCGTCACCGTGGTCGCGGCATAGGAACCGGAGCGCTGGTCGGCGGCGTGAAGCCCGGCGCCAGTTCGGCGGTCCGCCGTGCCGCCTCGGCGGCCTGACGCTCGGCGAGCAATGCCGCAGCCTTCTGCAGCACGAGCCGCTGCACCGTCTCGTTGGTGGCGAGCATGGCGTGGTTGACCATGAAGGCGCCGGCCTGCCAGGCATCGACATTCTCGGCGCCCTCCAGCTTCGGGAAGCCGGGGCTGAAATAGTTGGTGCAGCGGGCGACCGGACAGGGCGGCGAGCCGAAGGCGGCATCGATGGTGAGGATGACCGGGGCGGGCTTGCCCGCCGCCACCATCTGGGCCGCATGTTTCAGCGCGCTGGTGCCGCCCATGGAATGGCCGATGATGAGGGCGGGCTCCTCGGTGCTGGTGCGCGCCATGAGATGGGTGTCGACCACGGCCCGGTAGCCCATCTCCTCAAGCCTTGGGGCCAGCGCGGAGACGCCGACATAGGTCTGGTGGACATAGATGAAGAGGCCGTCGAGCAGCAGGACGGTCGGGCGCGTGTCCTGCGCACGCGCTGCCGATAGGCCGGCGAGGCAGGCCACAGTCAGAAGGATGCCAAAGATGCGGCGCGGCATGCCTCGCGTCATCGACCTTTCTCGCGGAAGCCCCCCGGCCCCGGCGGTGGTCCCGACGCGTCAGGCCTTCAGCACGTCCACACCCGGCAGCGGCTTGCCCTCGAGCCATTCGAGGAAGGCGCCGCCGGCCGTCGAAACATAGCTGAAGCGCTCGCCCGCGCCAGCCCGGTTGAGTGCTGCGACCGTATCGCCGCCACCGGCGACGGAGACGAGCTTGCCGGCCTCGGTGAGCTCGGCGGCAGCCTCGGCCACGGCGACCGTGCCGTTGTCGAAGGGCTCCAGCTCGAAGGCGCCGAAGGGCCCGTTCCAGACGAGCGTCTTGGCGCGCCCGAGGAGCGAGACGACGTGCTCGACCGACTGCGGGCCGATGTCGAGGATCATCTCGTCGGCGGCGATCGCATCGATGCCGCAGACGCGGTGAGCGGCGTTGGCCTTGAATTCCTTGGCGCAGACGACGTCCACGGGCAGGACGATGCGGCAGCCGTTCTTCGCGGCTTCGGCAACGATGGTGCGGGCGGTATCGAGAAGGTCATGCTCGCAGAGCGACTTGCCGACCGCCTTGCCCTCGGCGGCGAGGAAGGTGTTGGCCATGCCGCCACCGATGACGAGGATGTCGACCTTCTTGGAGAGGTTGCCGAGCAGGTCGAGCTTGGTCGAGACCTTGGCGCCGCCGACCACGGCGACGACCGGCCGCTCCGGCTTCTCGAGCGCCTTCGACAGCGCCTCCAGCTCGGCCTGCATGGTGCGCCCGGCATAGGCCGGCAGCATGTGGCCAAGGCCCTCGGTCGAGGCATGGGCGCGGTGGGCTGCCGAGAAGGCATCGGCCACCCAGATGTCGCCATTGGCGGCCAGCGCCTTGACGAAATCGGGCTCGTTCTTCTCCTCGCCCTTGTGGAAGCGGGTGTTTTCCAGCACCAGGATCTCGCCCGGCTTGATGGCCGCGACGGCCTTCTCCGCGACCTCGCCGATGCAGTCGGCGGCGAAGGCGACGGGGCGCTTCAGCACGTCGGCCAGGGCGGGCACGACGGCCTTCAGGGACTGGGTGGGATCGACGCCCTTCGGCCGGCCGAAATGGGCGAGGACGATGACCTTGGCGCCGCCATCGGCGAGGTCGGTCAGCGTCGGCACGATGCGCTCGAGGCGGGTGAGGTCCGAGACCTTGCCGTCCTCCATCGGCACGTTGAGGTCGACGCGCACCAGCGCGCGCTTGCCCTTGAGATCGGCGTCATCGAGGGTGCGGAAGGCGGTCATTCAGGCAATCCCGATCGGAAAAAGGGCCGCCTGTGGGAACAGGCGGCCCGGGGTCTTGGGTCAGATCAGCTTCGCGAGGGCGACGGCGGTGTCGCTCATGCGGTTCGAGAAGCCCCACTCGTTGTCGTACCAGGACAGGACGCGCACGAGCTTCTCCTCCATGACCTTGGTCTGGTCGAGGGCGAAGATCGACGAATGCGGGTCGTGGTTCATGTCGATGGAGACGTTGGGCTGGTCGGTGAAGCCGAGGATGCCCTTGAGCGGGCCGCGCTTGGCGGCCTTGAGGATGGCCTCGTTGATCTTCTCGACCGAGGTCTTGCGCTTGGCGATGAACTTGAAGTCCACCACCGAGACGTTCGGGGTCGGCACGCGGATCGAGGTGCCGTCGAGGCGGCCCTTCAGCTCGGGGATGACGAGGCCGATGGCCTTGGCCGCGCCCGTCGAGGTCGGGATCATCGACAGCGCCGCGGCGCGGGCGCGGTAGAGATCCTTGTGCATCGTGTCGAGGGTCGGCTGGTCGCCGGTATAGGCGTGGATCGTGGTCATGAAGCCCTTGTCGATGCCGCAGGTCTTGTGGAGCACGGCGACGACGGGGGCGAGGCAGTTGGTGGTGCAGGAGGCGTTCGAGACGACCAGGTGGTCCTTGGTCAGCTGCTCGTGGTTGACGCCGTAGACGACGGTGAGGTCGGCGCCGTCGCAGGGGGCGGAGACGAGGACGCGCTTGGCGCCGGCCTTGAGGTGGGCGGCGGCCTTGTCGCGGGTGGTGAAGATGCCGGTGCACTCCATCGCCACGTCGACGTTCAGCGCCTTGTGCGGCAGCTCGGCCGGATCCTTGATCGCGGTGACCTTGATGCGCTTGCCGGCGACGACGATGTGGTCGCCGTCCACCGAGACCTCGGCCGGGAAGCGGCCATGGACCGAATCGAAGCGCAGCAGGTGCGCATTGGTCTCGACCGGACCGAGGTCGTTGATGCCGACCACCTCGATGTCCTTGCGCTTGCCCTCGACGATGGCGCGCAGCACGTTGCGGCCGATGCGGCCGAAGCCGTTGATGAAGACCCGGGTGGTCATCGCATTCCTCTCCTTCATGCGGTCCGCCTTTTGGTCACGGACCCTCGTCGCGGGGCGGACGCCGCGATCTGGCGCCCAATCTCGTCATTCACAAGGCAGGATCAGCCGATCCGGCCCAGAACAGCCTCGGCAGCGGCTTCCGCCGTGATGCCGAAATGCTTGTAGAGCTCCTTGTAGGGCGCGGAGGCGCCGAAGCCGGTCATGCCGACGAAGACGCCGTCATGGCCGATGAGCGCATCCCAGCCCTGGCGGACGCCCGCCTCGATGGCGACCTTGACCGGCGCAGAGCCGATGACCGCGGCGCGCACATCGGCCGGCTGCTCGAGGAACAGGTCGAGCGAGGGGACGGAGACGACGCGGGCAGCCACGCCCTTGGCGGCCAGCAGCTTCTGGGCGGCGACCGCGATCTCCACCTCGGAGCCCGAGGCGAAGAGGGTCGCCTGGGCCTTGCCCTCGGCCTTGACCAGCTCATAGGCGCCGGCGGCCGAGCGGTTCACCTTCACGTCGGTGCGCAGCTGCGGCAGGTTCTGGCGGGTGAGCGCCAGGGTCGTCGGGCCGTCGATGCGGTTCAGCGCCAGCTCCCAGCACTCCGCCACCTCGATGGCGTCGCAGGGGCGGAAGACCCGCATGTTCGGCATGGCGCGCAGCGAGGCCACATGCTCGACCGGCTGGTGGGTCGGGCCGTCCTCGCCGAGGCCGATCGAATCGTGGGTCATCACATAGACGACGCCGGTGCCCATCAGCGCCGAGAGGCGCATGGCAGGGCGGCAATAGTCGGTGAAGACGAGGAAGGTCGCGCCGTTGGGGGCGAAGCCGCCATGCAGGGCGATGCCGTTCATGGCCGCGGCCATGCCGTGCTCGCGGATGCCGTAGTGGATGTAGCGGCCCTTGGGGTTCTTGGCCGAGAAGGCCACCGCGGACTTCGCCTTGGTGTTGTTGGAGCCGGTGAGGTCCGCCGAGCCCGCGAGGAATTCCGGCATGGCCGGCACGATGGCCTCGATGGCGAGCTCGGAGGACTTGCGGGTGGCAATGTGCTGCGGGTTGGCGAGCAGCGCCTTCTTGTGGGCGGCCAGCGCCTTGGCGAGCTTGGCCGGCCGCTCGTGGGCGATGCGGCGGCGGAACTCGGCCTGCTTCTTCGGCGGCAGGGTGCCGAAGAGCGATTCCCAGGTCTTGCGGGTGGCCGCGCCGCGGGCGCCGATCTTGCGCCAGGCGTCGAGCACGTCGGGGGCGATGGCGAAGGGCTCGGGGGCGATCCCGAGCTTCTCCTTGGCACCCTTCAACTCGTCGGCGCCGAGCGGCTCGCCATGGGCCTTGGAGGTGCCGGCCTTCTTCGGCGCGCCATAGCCGATCACCGTCTTGCAGGCGATGAGCGAGGGCTTCGACGACTTCTTCGCCCGCTCGATGGCTGCGGCGATGGCCTCGGGGTCATGGCCGTTGATGCGCTCGGCGCGCCAGCCGGCGGCCTGGAAGCGCTTCAGCTGGTCGACCGAGTCGGCAATGGAGAGCGGACCGTCGATCGAGATGTCGTTGTCGTCGAAGAGCACGATGAGCTTGTTCAGCTTCCAGTGCCCCGCCATGGCGATGGCTTCCTGGCTGATGCCCTCCATCAGGTCGCCGTCGGAGGCGATGACATAGGTGTGGTGGTCGACGGCCTTCTTGCCGAACTCGGCCGCCAGCATCTTTTCGGCCAGCGCCATGCCCACGGCAGTGGCGATGCCCTGGCCGAGCGGACCGGTGGTGGTCTCGATGCCCTTGGTGATGAAGTTCTCGGGATGGCCCGGGGTCTTCGAGCCGAGCTGGCGGAAGTTCTTGATCTCGTCGAGGGTCATCTCCGGCGCGCCGGTGAGATAGAGCAGCGCATAGACGAGCATCGAGCCGTGGCCGGCGGAGAGCACGAAGCGGTCGCGATCCGGCCAGTCCGGCGTGGAGGCGTCGAACTTCAGGAACCGCGAGAACAGGACCGTGGCGATGTCGGCCGTGCCCATGGGCATGCCGGGATGGCCGGACTTGGCCTTTTCCACCGCATCCATCGCCAGCGAGCGGATCGCGTTGGCCAGCTTGTCATGCTCGGAACGCGGGAGGGTGTCGGTGGGCATCAGCTCGGCTCCTGGCGGCGCCGGAGGCTCGGTTCCGGCACGCTTCCGATGGAAAAGGCCCGGAGATCACGGTTCCGGGTCGTCGGGCCGGTGTCCTAGCAGCGACGGCCCCTGAGTCAATGGCTGCGAAGGCAGGGAGGGGGAGACATCGTGCCCCGCGGGGCGGAAAATGCCCGACTTGCCGTTTGGTCATGAAGCCGTCGTCATTGGTGGCCGCGGCCGTTGACGCTGTTCGACCGCCTCGCTTAGTTTCCACGCAGCCACCGGACGGTCTTCGGCTCGCGACCCCGACCGGGCTCAAACCACACAGGACCGAGCGTGGGATCCACCACCGGACCATCGCGCCTCGAGGCCTCGGCCTCCAGGCTGAAATCAGCGCTCGCGGCGCTGGAAATTGCCGTTGCCCGGAAGGTCGAGGCGGAGCGGCAGCAGGCGGTGGTGCAGAAGCAGGTCGATGCCCTGCAGGCCGACCGCGCCCGTCTCGCCGAGGATCTCGACCGCTCGGCCGATCGAGTCGCGGGGCTGGAATCGGTGAATCGCGAGGTGGCCCGCCGCCTCGACCTGACCATGGACGCGATCCGCGGGGTCCTCTCCCGCTACGAGAGCTGAGGGAGCCGGCAGTCCATGGCGCATGTGTCCGTGACCATCAATGGCCGTTCCTTCCGCATGGCCTGCGACGACGGGCAGGAGGATCATCTCCTGCGCCTCGCCGCGGAGGTGAACGGCAAGGTCGACCAGCTCAAGGGCGCCTTCGGCGAGATCGGCGACACGCGGCTGACCGTCATGGCGGCGATCATGGTGGCGGATGAGCTCGCCGACACCCGTCGCCGGCTGAAGGCGGCCGAAGCCGAGCTGCAGGCCCTGCGCGAGGCCCGCGCGGCCGTCGTGGAGCGCTCGGAGGAGCGCGAGGCGCTGCTCGCCCACACGCTGGACGATGCCGCCGCCTCGATCGAGCGCCTCACCGCCCAGCTGGGTGGCCTCAACCGTCCCCTCTCCTGACGCAGGGGCACGGCAACCGCGGGGGTTGCGGCGGCGAAATCGCCGCGCCCAAGACGGTTGCGCCGGTCCGTCCGGCTGTCTAAACCCGTGGCGGAAGGCCTTGTCGTCCCCTTGCCGCCGATGTCCGCGATGTCCGACCCCCACCAGCCGGAGCCCCCGCAGCACATTCTGGGCGACATGGGCTTCGATTTCGTCGCCGCCCCACCCGAGCAGCCTCGGGTGCGCTGGGGCGACATCATGACCATCCCCGAGCGCGGCAGCGGCGCCGAGCCGCGGCTCGAGGCGCGGGTGCTCATGTATCCCGACAAGTCGCGCTTCTTCGTCCACTATCCCTCCGGCAAGGAGGAGATCCTGTCGGCGGCGCAGTTCGTCGCCTTCGTGCTGGAGCTGAAGCGCTCCCACCGGTTCAGCTTCGACCGCAAGCGGGGCTGAGGCATTCCGCGCGCTTGTCGCGGCCTGATCTTTCCTGTATTGGCGCTCCATTCGGCAGATCGACCCATGGTCGGACCTGCCGGCAACGCAGAGGTGAAGTCCGCTTCACCCGGGTTCGGCCGAGCGCCCTGCCCGCCTCGCGTCCTCGCCGTGGCCCCCGACGGGCCGCCGCCTCAGGACGGGGTCCGTCGCCGGTTCCGTCCCGGTCCGCCGCGATATCCAAGCCGCCTTCCGCCTGGGTTGCGCCCGCGAGCCGTCTTCGGCCGCGTCCGGTCGTGATTCAAAGCCCCTCGTCCGGCCCTCGCGGAGCCGGCGGCCACCATCAACCCCGGCGCAGCAACGGGCCCTCAAGGACGACCACTCCATGGCGAATGCCGAAAGCATGAATCCCTCCCGCGACGATTTCGCCGCGCTCCTCGCTGAGAGCTTCAGCAAGACCGAGATGAACGAAGGCTCGGTGGTGAAGGGCACCGTCGTCGGGATCGAGAAGGATCTCGCCATCATCGACGTGGGCCTGAAGACCGAGGGCCGCGTGGCCCTGAAGGAGTTCACCGGCCCGGGCCGCGAAGGCGACATCAAGATCGGCGACGTCGTCGAGGTCTATCTCGAGCGCGTCGAGAACGCCCTCGGCGAGGCCGTGATCTCGCGCGACAAGGCGCGCCGCGAGGAAAGCTGGGTCAAGCTCGAGAAGGCGTTCAACGCCGGCGAGAAGGTCACCGGCACGATCTTCAACACCGTCAAGGGTGGCTACACCGTCGATCTCGACGGCGCCGTCGCCTTCCTGCCGCGCAGCCAGGTCGACATCCGTCCGATCCGCGACGTCGGCCCGCTGATGAACTCGCCGCAGCCATTCCAGATCCTGAAGATGGACCGTCGCCGCGGCAACATCGTCGTGTCGCGCCGCACGGTTCTCGAAGAGACCCGCGCCGAGCAGCGTCATGAGCTCGTCCAGAACCTCGAAGAGGGTCAGGTCATCGACGGCGTGGTGAAGAACATCACCGATTACGGCGCCTTCGTGGACCTCGGCGGCATCGACGGCCTGCTGCACGTCACCGACATCGCCTGGCGCCGCGTCAACCACCCGTCCGAGGTGCTGACCATCGGCCAGACCGTGAAGGTCAAGATCGTCAAGATCAACCACGAGACGCACCGCATCTCGCTGGGCATGAAGCAGCTGCTGGACGATCCGTGGCAGGGCATCGAAGCCAAGTACCCGATCAATGCCAAGTTCAAGGGCCGCGTCACCAACATCACCGACTACGGCGCCTTCGTGGAGCTGGAGCCGGGCATCGAGGGCCTCATCCACGTCTCCGAGATGAGCTGGACGAAGAAGAACGTCCATCCCGGCAAGATCGTCTCCACCTCCCAGGAGGTCGAGGTCGCCGTGCTCGAGGTCGACTCGTCCAAGCGCCGCATCTCGCTGGGCCTCAAGCAGACCCTGCAGAACCCGTGGGAGGCCTTCATCGAGCGCCACCCGATCGGCACCGTCGTCGAGGGCGAGGTCAAGAACAAAACCGAGTTCGGTCTGTTCCTGGGTCTCGAGGGCGATGTGGACGGCATGATCCACCTGTCCGACCTCGACTGGAACCGTCCGGGCGAGCAGGTCATCGACGAGTTCAAGAAGGGTGACATCGTGCGCGCCCAGGTTCTCGACGTCGACGTCGAGAAGGAGCGCATCTCGCTCGGCCTGAAGCAGGTTGGCTCGGATCCGTTCGCGGATGCCGGCGAGCTGCGCAAGGGCCAGGTCGTCACCTGCGAGGTGATCGAGGTGAAGGAAGGCGGCATCGACGTGAAGATCGTCGGCACCGACCTCACCGCCTTCATCAAGCGCGCCGAGCTCGCCCGCGACCGCGGCGACCAGCGTCCGGAGCGTTTCGCCACCGGCGAGAAGCTCGACGCCCGCGTCACCATGTTCGACCGCAAGGCCCGCAAGGTCCAGGTGTCGATCAAGGCGCTGGAAGTGGCCGAGGAGAAGGAAGCCATGGCCCAGTTCGGCTCGGCCGACTCGGGCGCCTCGCTCGGCGACATCCTCGGCGCGGCCCTCAAGGCCCGCACCGGCGACAAGAAGTGATCGCCCGGGGCTGATGCCCCGACGCCATCAGACCCCGCGCGGAGCGATCCGCGCGGGGTTTTTCTTTGGCGAAAGCTGTCGCGCGGCCGCCCCGACTGTTGCGAGCGGGCATCGTCCGCCGGCATCCGGTCGTCTCCTGCCACAATGCCCCTTGCCGGGATCGCGCTTGTTGCGGATAAGGATGGGAACAGTGCATGGCCAGCCCCACTCCTTGCCTCTGGGCCCAGATGCTCCGTCTCAGCTTCCTTTCCGGTGTGGCTCTCTGCGCGCTCCTGGCGCGTGACGCGACGGCGCAGCCGCTGCCCGCGCCTGCCGCCAACTGGACGGGCGCCTATGCCGGCGGTGTGCTCGGCGTCGGCGTGGCCAGCAATCGCTGGACCGATGAAAACACTGGCTTCACCAGCTATTTTGGTGCCAGCCAGTCTCGCACCATCTCGGCGACCGGCCCGCTGTTCGGAGCCTTCGCCGGGCACAACTGGCAGGTATCACCGAACCTTGTGGTGGGCGTCGAGGGCGACCTGACCGTGACGACCGGCTCCGGCGGTTCGCGCTCCCAGATCAACGGCGACAACCTGTTCGTGACGCGACCTGGTGTCGTGGGCTCCATTCGGGCCCGAGCCGGCTTGCCCATCGATCGCCTGCTGCTCTACGTCACCGGCGGCATTGGCATCGGCCAGGTCAACACCAGCGCCATCAACCAGGCGGCACTCGGGTCACCCACCCTTTGGGCGATCAACCAGACACGGGTCGGCTGGACGGCGGGAGGTGGCGTCGAGTACCTCGTCTCTCGGTATTGGTCGTTCCGGTTCGAGGCGCTCTACACCGACCTCGGCAGTGCCCGCCTGACCTCCCTGCCGGGGGCGATTACGCCGACGAAGTTCATGCGTGTCCGCTCGTCGCACACGCAGGTGCGCACCGGCTTCGCCTACCGGTTCTGACGGCCCTTCAGTCGATCCTCAGACCGATCTCCGCCACCAGGGCCTGGACCTCCCGGCTCTGGGCGAGGATGCGATCCGTGAAAGGACCTGCTGGCAGCGGCGCCGCCTCGACGCGGGCGCGAAGGGCTGCGCCCCGGAACACCGGATCGGCGGCGGCGGCAAGACAGGCCGCCTCGATCGCCGCCCGCGCCGCCTCGGGCACGCCCTTCACCACGTAGATGCCGGCGAAGGAGGCGAGCGGCGGCGGCTGGCCCATCTCGACGATGGTCGGCACATCCGGCTGGTCGGGATAGCGGCTGGTGCCGAGGATCACGAGGTGGCGGACGATGTCGGGCTCGTAGGAGCCGGGGGCGAGGACGGCCGCCTCGAGTTCGCCGGTCAACAGGTCCTGCACCAGCTGGCCCTGCGAGCGGTAGGGAATGTCGAGGAAGGTCAGGCCATGCTGCCGGGCGAAGATGACCATGAGCAGATGGGTCGCCGAGCCCGGCCCGTAATGGCCGAAGCGGATGCGGCCCGGCTCGGACCGCGCCCGGTCGAGAAACGCTGCGAAGGTTGTCGCGGGACTGCGACGGCTCGCCACCACGGCAAAGGGTGTCTCGTAGAGCTGGCAGACGGGGGCGAAATCATCCAACGTGAAGGCGACGCGACGTCGGATGTGCGGCTGGATGGTGAACTGGCCCGGTCCGCTGAACAGCCAGGTGGTCCCATCGGCCTCGGCCTGCGCCATCTCCGACAGGGCGATGAATCCCGCCGCGCCGTCGCGATTGACCACGAGCGGACGCTGGCCGATGACCGGTTCGAGCGCTGCCGACAGGGCGCGCGCCATGACGTCCAGCGTCGTCCCGGCGGAGAAGGGCACGATGATGCGGACGGGACGCTGGGGCAGCGCAGCAGTCTGCGCCGATGCCGGGCTCCCCAAGCCGGCGGCCATCATGGCCCAGCCCAGCAGCTGCCGCCGGCTGACCATCGCTTCCGTTGTCCCGTTCCGCCGATCCTGTCCTGGCTTTGCCACGTCTCGCGCTCTTGCCGGCCGACCGTCTCCGTCTAGCATGGCGCGTGCCGCCGCTCCCACCCGCGGATGCCATGCCATGGACCACCGATGATCTTCGCCGAAGCCGCCATGTTCCAGGGTCGCGCGACGCCCCACCGGCCCGCGCTCGTCTGGGCCGATCGCGTCGTCACCTACGGCATGCTCGGCGAGGGGATCGATTGGCTGAGCCGCCGCTTCCATGCCGAGGGCGTGCGGGCCGGCGACACGGTGGCCATCATGCTCGACAGCCCCGTGCGGGACGTGATCGCGACCCTTGCCCTGTTGCAGCTCGGGGCCGTGACCGCCTCGATCCGGCCGGACCAGATCAGCGAGCTTCCGCGCCTGGGGGCCAGCGCCCTTGTCACCACCGCCGATGTCCCACCGGGGGGGCCGCGGCGCATCCGGCCCGGCGATGACTGGTTCGCGCCCACCGACCTGCCGCCACCCCCCTCCTCTCCCGAGCACGACCATCCCGGCCGGCTCTGCCGGATCGCCACGACCTCGGGCACCACAGGTCATCCGAAGCTCGTCGCGGCCACCGTGGGCGAGACGCTGGCCCGCATCCGCACCAACATCCTCTGCCATTGGGAGCAGGGCTCGGGCCGCAGCCTGGTGCTGGTCGGCACGTCCATGCTCTGGGGCTTCAACGAGGTGATGCGCCACATTCTCTCAGGCATGACCATTTGCTTCGCCACGTCCGGCGAGGAGGCACTCCGGGTCATCGACCTGTTCAAGGTGGATTCGATCTTCGCCGCGCCCCAGCAGGTGCGGGCGATCCTGACGGCGATGGACGACACCCCGGCCACCTGCGAGAGCGTGCGCTTCATCGGCTTTGCCGGCAGCCTCGTCACCCCGGTCTTCGTCGACGAGATCCAGCGGCGGATCTGCCGGACCGTGGCGATCAGCTATGGCTCCTCGGAAGCCGGCAAGACGGCGGCAGCGCCCTTCGAGCGCCTGCGGTCGACGCCCGGCGCGGTCGGTTATGTGCTGCCGGGGCGGCGGGTCGAGGTGGTGGACGATGAGGACCGTCCCCTGCCACCGGATCACGAGGGCCGCATCCGCATCATGGCGGTGGCAGGCGGACGTCCCTTCGAGCCGGGCCCGATCCACCCGGACCGCAGCGAGGACTGGTTTTATCCCGGCGATATCGGCCGTCTGACCGCGGAGGGCCTCCTCATCATCACCGGGCGCAGCGACGAGGTCATCAATGCCGGCGGCAACAAGATCGCCCCGGACCGCATCGACCAGTGGCTGGCGACACGGCGCGACCTCGCTGATGCGGCGGCCTTCGGCGTGACGGGAGCGTCAGGACTCCCGGAGGTGTGGATCGCGGTGGTGCCACGCGGTCACCTCGACGCGGCGGACCTCATCGCGTGGTGCGAGGCGCGGCTCCCCGACATCCCCGTGGCGCGGATTGTCGAGGTGCCTGCGATCCCCCGCACGGCCATGGGCAAGGTCGAGCGTGGCCGGCTCAAGGCTCTCGCCGGCGGATGAGGTGGCGCGGCGTGTCGCCGCCGCGCCCGCCATCGTCAGAGGCTCGCCATCAGCCGCGTCACGCGGTGCGAGTAGGCGGTGCGCCCGCAGGAGGCGCCGAGACCGCGGTTGTGGAGCGCCGCCGCACCCGCCGCCGAGCCGCAGCGCTGGTAGGCGACGGCAAGGTGGCGCATGCCCCATTCGAGGCCGGCGCCGCAGGAGTTCAACGCCGAGGCCGGGCCGGTATAGCCGAGGCCACGCGCGGTGGTCGGCTTGATCTGCATGGGTCCGAGTTCACCGTGCCGGCCGCGGGCCTGGCAGCGCATGTTGCTCTCCAGCCGGACGACGGCGAGGGCGAGGCTCGCCGGAACGCCGTGGCGCGCGGCGACTTCAGTGACGCGGCGGCGGATGGAAGCCATCTCGGTCGGCTCGGAGGCGGCGGACGCGGCTGCGGAGGGCGCGGCCCGGGTTGGAAGGGCGTTCGGCGACGGCTGCCCGGCGGCATAGAGCTGTGCCCAGTTGGCGTCGGCGCGATCGGCCTCGCTGGCCTGCAGGCGATGGGAGGAAAGAAGAAGGCCAAGGCCTCCAGCAACGACAGCAACGGCAATGGCATTGCGCTGCGCAAACGCGCGAAGTTGGATCATGTCTTTTTGTTGTCCTCAGTAAGATCAGTCGCGCCGATCACATCAGGCAACGACTATCGGAGCTTCATCCGCCTCACTGATCGAATGCGCTCTGCGACTGTTCGATCGACGGCTCATGGATGAGCGGTGACGGGGGGCTTATAGACGCTCCGGACGGTGGAATGCAATAAAGTTGTCTTGCAGTTCGTGACAGGGGTCTGGCGCTTGCCGCGGCGCGCTCCTCGCCTTAAGCCGGACGGGACCAGGAGAAAGCCCATGGCGACGTTGAAGGTTGCGATCGTTCCGGTGACCCCGTTCGAGCAGAACTGCTCGATCGTCTGGGATGCCGACACCATGCGGGCGGCCATCGTCGATCCCGGCGGCGACCTGCCGCGCATCCAGGGCGCGATTGCCGATCTGAAGGTGCTGCCGGAGAAGATCCTGCTCACCCACGGCCATATCGACCATGCCGGCGGCGCGGCCGAGCTCGCCGAACTGCTCTCTATCCCGATCGAGGGATCGCACGAGGACGATGCGCCGCTGCTGGCCAACCTCACGGCCCAGGCGCAGCGCTTCGGCCTGGCGGGCGTGCGGCCGGTGACGCCGACGCGCTGGCTGAAGGAGGGCGACACCGTCACGGTCGGCGGCCTGACCTTTGACGTGCTGCATGTGCCCGGCCATGCGCCGGGCCACGTCGTCTATGTCCATGCCCCGTCGGAATTCGCCCTCGTCGGCGACACGGTATTCCAGGGCTCCGTCGGCCGCACCGACCTGCCGGGCGGCGACCATGACCTGCTGATCCGCGGCATCAAGGAGAAGATCCTGCCGCTCGGTGACGACTTCACCGTGCTGCCCGGCCATGGTCCGGCGACCACGCTGGAGCGCGAGCGCAAGAGCAATCCGTTCCTGCAGTGACGTCACGTCTGGCTGGACATCGCGTCGGCGATGTCTACATGCCGACGGGGGACCGTGTGGCGCGGCGCGCGTCACATCACACGCCTGTCGCATGACATGGGCCAGTAACCCTGCCCGTGCTAACTGGCCCTTCCCGCGCGATTCCGCATCGCGCCGACCGCGAGACCGAGCCGCCTGTGATCAAGACGACGTTGGATTTCCTGCGCGACCGCATCGGGCTGAAGCGCATCCTGCTGGTTGTCGCCGTCGCGATGCTCGCCACAGCAGGCTATGTGCTCTTCACCAAGCTGCGGCTGATCGACTGGGCCAAGGTCTGGGAGGCGATCGGCCAGATCGGTGCGCCGACGCTGCTGCTGGCTGGCCTGTTCACGGCCGCTGCCTACGCCACCCTGACGGCTTACGACTATTTCGCCACACGCACGATCGGCCGTGAGGACATCCCCTACCCGGCCTGCGCCATCGGTTCATTCAGCAGCTATTCCATCGCCCACAATCTCGGCGCCACGGTCTTCACCGCCGCCGTGGTGCGCTACCTCGTCTATTCCCGCTACAAGATCACCGGCCCGCAGGTGGTGAAGATCTGCTTCATCGCCGGACTGACCTTCTGGCTCGGCAATGCCACGGTGCTCGGCCTCGGCTTCGTGCTGGAGCCCTGGGTGGTGACGCCGGTCGTGGCGCCGCTCGGCATCAGCGGCGACATGGTGCGCGTGGTCGGCGTGCTGATCCTGGCGGTCCTCGCGGGCTGGCTCTTCTTCGTGTCGCGGCCGCGCCAGTTCGGCTCGGGCACCTGGCAGATCAAGCTGCCGACAGCGCGGCTCACCTTCCTGCAGATGGTCATCGGCATCGTCGACCTCGCCTGCACGGCGATGATTCTCTACGTGCTGCTGATGGCCATGCCGAACGCCCCGCCGGCCCCCTTCGTGGCCGTGGCGGTCATCTTCTGCTCGGCCATGCTGCTCGGCTTCGCCACCCATGCCCCGGGCGCCGCCGGCGCCTTCGAGGCGACGCTGCTCGTCGCCCTGCCGCCCCTCGGCTTCACCGCCGAGGCCGTCGTGGCGGCCTTCATCCTCTTCCGCCTCTATTATTTCATCGCACCCTTCGTCCTGGCGCTGATCGTCGTGGCGATCCGCGAGTTTACGGGCGGCCGCGGCTCGCTCGACCACCTGAAGGAGAGCATGGCGGTGATCCGCGAGGCCGAGGCGAGCCAGGAAGCCGCCAAGGCCGCGGCGAAGCCCAGCACCCAGGCCTGATCCGCTCAGCGGCGCGCGAGGGCCTCGACCCAGGCGATCTGGCGCGGCAGCGCGACGGAGGCCAGGTCATAATCCCGGACGATCCGGCGCCGCGCCGCCGCGCCAAACCGCTCCTGCCGCGGCCGGTCAGCGGCCAGCGCCGCCACTGCCTGGGCGAGGCCCAGCGCGTCGAAGAAATCGACCAGCTGCCCATCCGCCCCCGAGGTGATGACCTCGCGGACCGGCGCCGTGTCGCTGGCGACAATGGCGCAGCCGCTGCTCATGGCCTCCAGGAGGCTCCAGCTCAGCACGAAGGGATAGGTCAGGTAGACATGGACCGTCGACACCTTGAGCAGCGACAGGAAGCGGTCATAGGGGACCTGGCCGAGATGATGGATGCGGCTCGCCTCCGATCCTGACAACGACGGCCCGACCTCCTCGGCCATCGCCTGCTTCCAGCTCACCCCGTCCTGGCGCGGCACGCCGTAGCTGACGCCCTCCTGTCCGACGATGAGCACCTCGGCATTGGGCCGCGCCTTCAGCAAGGCCGGCAGCGCGCGCATGAAGACATGGTAGCCGCGATAGGGCTCGAGGCTGCGCGTGACGAAGGTGATGACCTCGTCGCGCCGGCTGAGGAGGCGCCCGTCGAGGGCGAAGGTCGCGCCGGGATCGGGAGCGGCTGCGGCCGTATCGATGCCGTCGTGAATGACGGCGATGCGCGACCGGAAGGTCTCCGGATAGGTGCTGGCCTGCCAGCGGGTCGGCGCAAGGGCGGCGTCGGCGCCGTCCATGGCGAGGAGCATGGCGGCGTTCCTCAGGGTGACCCGGCTCGCCTCGGCCTCGGTGACGACGGAGGTTTCGGGATCGAAGCCGACGTCAGCGCCCTCGCTGCGGTAGAAGAACTCGCAATAGAGGCCGATGCGCGACTTCGGCCAGACATGCCTGAGGAACAGGCTCTCGCCCCATCCGGGATGGGCGACGATGACATCGGGCAAGAAGCCCTTGTCGCGCAGCTGCAGCGCCGCCCTGAAACAGGCCTCGCCGCGGATGACCTTCGTCTCGAAATCCCCCGCCCAAGCATGGATGCCGCGGCTCGATCCGCGCGTGACCGCATAGGTGACGACACGCACGCCCTTCAAGGCGGCGGGCGCCTGCCGGCGCAGCGTCAGGGCGACGACCTCGTGGCCGGCGGCCGCGAGCGCAGGGGCGAGGTGCTTGAACTGGGCCGGGAAGTTCTGGTGGACGAAAAGGACTTTCATGCGATGCGCTGCCGGCTGACCTGCCCCATCAAGCCCGAGCGGACTTGCCCTGTCGAGGCGGGGGCCCTGCGCGTTTACGCGCCGGGCGGGCGCCGCTACAAGGGCCCAACCTCATCGATCGGAGAACGGCCTTGGTCCGCATCCTCGTCTTTGCCGGCTCCATCCGCACGGGCTCGTTCAATGCGCGCCTCGCCGCCGCCGCCGCACGGGAACTCGCCCTGCTCGATGTCGACGTGTCGCTCATCTCGCTCGCCGACTATCCCATGCCGATCTATGACGGCGATCTCGAAGCCGCCGAGGGCGTGCCGGAGAATGCGCTGAAGCTGAAGCGCCAGTTCTGCGCCCACCAGGGCATCTTCATCGCCGGCCCGGAATACAATGCCGGCATGACCCCGCTCCTGAAGAACGCCATCGACTGGGTGAGCCGTGTCCGGGAAGAGGGCGAGAAGCCGCTCGCCGCCTATCACGGACGGGTCTTCGCCCTCGGCTCGGCCTCGCCCGGCGGCTATGGCGGCTTCCGCTCGCAGATGGCGGCCCGCCAGGTGCTGGAGCTCGGCTGCGGCGCGCTGGTGATCCCGGAGAGCTGCGCCGTGGCGGCGGCCCACCAGGCCTTCAACGAGGACGGCCATCTCAAGGACGACCGCACCCGCGGCATGCTCACCGCCTGCTGCCGCGCGCTCGTCGCGACTGCCCGGAGCCTCGCCCCATGACCCTGCGCAACAGCGATCCGCGCGAGAAGCTCTTCGTCGCCCTCGACCTGTCGAGCCTCGGCGAGGCCGAGCGCCTGGTCGACAGGCTCGGCGACACGGTGACGCACTACAAGATCGGCTACCGGCTCGGCTACGCCGACGGCCTCGCCTTCGGGCGGGAGCTGGCCGCCGCCGGCAAGACCGTGTTCTTCGACCTCAAGCTGCACGACATCGATAACACGGTGCGCGAGGGCGTGGAGTCCGTGGCCCGCATGGGCGCCCATTACCTGACCGTCCACGCCTATCCGCAGACCATGAAGGCGGCGGTGGCGGGACGCGCCGGGACCGGGCTGAAAATCCTCGCCGTGACCATTCTCACCTCCTGGAATGACCTCGATTGCGCGGAAGCGGGCTATTCCGGCACGGTTTCGACGCTTGTCCCGATGAAAGCGCGGCAGGCGGCTGCCATCGGCATCGACGGTATCGTCTGCTCGGCGCAGGAAACGGCGCAGCTGCGCGCGGTCGGAATCCCGCCCGCCATCGAGTTCGTGACGCCGGGCATCCGGCCCGCGGGCTCGGCCTCCGGCGACCAGAAGCGCATCGTTACGCCCGCTGACGCCATTCGCGGCGGCGCGGATCGCCTCGTCGTGGGGCGGCCGATTACCGGGGCAGCCGACCCCGTGGAAGCTGCGCGCGGAATTTTGATCGAGATCCATGGGGCGACTGCGTAAGAGCGTGTTAAGGTTTGGGATCCCTTATGGGGTCGATGTGCGCGTTCACCCGAGCCTTCCGCCTCGGCGGAGACCTGATGAAAGGCGTTGTCCATGAACCGACCTGACGGAAACCGTCGTCTCGGCCCAGTCGCCACCCTTTTCGTCGCGCTCGCTGGCGTCGCCGGCGGGCTCGTTCTGGCCCTCTACAGCTTCGTCCAGCTTCGCACCGCCTGGCTCGACGGCGTCTTCGCCTTCGGAGACCCGACGCGGACCCGGATCGATCTCGACTACGAGAGCGAGCCGCTGAGCTACATCGTGGCGATGTCGGCGCTCTATCCGACGGCCATCGTGGTCGGCGGAGGCCTCGCCATCGTCTGCGCCGTGATCGCCTACAAGCAGCTGACCGGGCGCCGCCGCACGCGCTGATGCGCCCTCATTTCCACGCGTGACACGCGGTCGCGGCAGCGGGCGTTGCCCGCTCCGCTTGCGCTGGCCTCGTCCGACAGCTACCTCAGACCCACCGACCCGGCGATGAGAGGGAGCTCCCGATGCCGCTCGAGACGGACGCCGTGCTTGATCGCAGGCTCCTGCGCCGCAAGGTGACCTTCTGGCGTGTCCTCGCCATCGGCGTGGCGGTGATCGCCGTGCTGGTGGTCGGCCTCGTCGGGGCCCAGCGCGCCGGCTGGCTCGGGTCGCTGGACCATGTGGCGCGCGTCGAGGTGCGCGGCGTCATCACCCAGAACGCCAATCTCATCCGCACCATCGAGGGTCTTGGCCGCAACCGCAACGTCCGCGCGGTCATTGTCACCATCGACTCGCCCGGCGGCACGGTGGCGGGATCCGAGGCGCTCTACACCGCCATCCGCGGCGTCGCGGCGGCCAAGCCGACCGTCGCGGTCATCGAGGGCACCGCTGCGTCGGGCGGCTACATCGCCGCCATCGGCGCCGACCACATCGTCTCCCGCGAGACCTCGGTCGCCGGCTCCATCGGCGTCATCGCCCAGTTCCCCAATGTCGTGCGCCTGCTGGAGACGATTGGCGTGCGGGTCGAGGCGATCCGCTCGACCCCGCTCAAGGCCATGCCGAGCGGCGTCGAGCCGACGAGCCCGGAGGCTCTCGCCGCGCTGCGCGAGATCATCACCGACAGCTATGTCTGGTTCCAGCGCATCGTGAAGGAGCGCCGGGGCCTCACCGACGCCGAGCTCGCGACCGTCGCCGACGGCCGGGTCTTCGTCGGCACCCGCGCCCAACGGCTCAAGCTGGTCGACACGATCGGCGGCGAGCGCGAGGCCCGGACCTGGCTCGCCAGCAAGGGCGTGCCGGCCGAGCTGCGGGTGCAGTTGCATCGCCCGGCGGCGCGAACGGACCTCTCGTGGTTCGGCGCGGCGGCGAGCGGCCTTGCCGAGGCGGCGGGCCTGACGGAGTGGGCGGAAAACCTGCGTTCGTCCTCTCTCGCGGTCCAGGTGGAACGGACGTCGCTTGACGGGCTGCTGGCGCTCTGGCAGCCTCCAACCCCATGATAGATTTTGCATTTTCAGGGAGCGGCGCGACGGCGCCTTTGACCCCATGATCAAGTCCGAACTCGTCCAGAAGATCGCCGAACAGAACCCGCAGCTGTACCAGCGCGACGTCGAGAACATCGTCAACGCCATCCTCGACGAGATCGTCGCGGCCCTGGCGCGCGGCGACCGGGTCGAACTGCGCGGCTTCGGAGCCTTCTCGGTGAAGGCGCGCCAGGCCCGCGTCGGCCGCAATCCGCGCACCGGCGAGCATGTCTCCGTCGATGACAAGGTCGTGCCCTTCTTCAAGACGGGCAAGGAAATGCGCGAGCGCCTGAACAAGGGCGCCTGACCATGCGCCGCGCCCTGAACTGGCTGATCGTCCTGCCCTTCGCCCTCGTCGCCATCCTCGTGGCGGTGGCGAACCGGACCCCGGTCACCCTGTCGATCGATCCGTTCACGCGGGACTCCACGGCCTTCTCGATCACGGCGCCGCTCTTTGCCGTGGTGATCCTCGCGGTCATCCTCGGCGTCATCGTCGGCGGCATCGCCGTGTGGTGGAAGCAGGGCCGCTATCGCAAGCGCTGCCGCGTCGCCGAGCAGGAGCTGGCCGAGGCGCGGCGCGAGATCGACACGCTGCGCCGTGACACCCGCCCCGCGGGTCCCCTCGCCTTCCTCGACCGGCCGGCGGCCTGAGCCTCCCATGCGCATCATCACCGCCGCCGAGATCGCCGGCGCCCTCACCTATGGCGCGCTGGTCGATGCGCTGGCCGACGCCTTCCGCTCCGACATCACGGTGCCGCTGCGCCATCACCACCCGATTCCGCAGGTGCCGGGCGAGCCGGAGGCGATGCTGCTGCTGATGCCGGCCTGGACGCCGCCGGGCGATGGCGCCTTCGTCGGCACCAAGCTTGTCTCGGTCTATCCCGGCAACGGCGCCCGCGGCCTGCCGTCGATCTATGGCAGCTACGTCCTGTGCAACGGCGAGACCGGCGCGCCGCTCGCCATCCTCGACGGCACCATGCTGACGGTCTGGCGCACGGCCTGCGCCAGCGCCCTCGCCTCCCGCTTCCTGTCGCGGAAGGACGCTTCCAGCATGGTGATGGTGGGCGCCGGGGCGCTCGCCCCGCACCTGATCCGGGCCCATGCGGCGGTGCGCCCCATCCGCAATGTCGCCCTATGGAACCGCTCGCGCGAGAAGGCCGTCGCCCTCGCCGAGGGGCTGGGCCGCACCGTGCCGGGCGTCACCATCACGGTCGCCACCGACCTTCAGGCGGCGGTGGAGGAAGCGGACATCGTCAGCTGCGCCACCATTTCCTCCCAGCCCATCGTGTCCGGCGCCTGGCTGAAGCCGGGCGCGCATCTCGACCTCGTCGGCGCCTACACGCCGGCCATGCGCGAGTGCGACGATGCGGCGGTGACACGCGCCAGCCTCTACGTCGACACCCGGACCGGCGGCCTGAAAGAGGCCGGCGACATCGTCGATCCGATCCGCCGTGGCATCATCCGCGCCGAGGACGTGCGCGCTGACCTGTTCGACCTTTGCCGCGGCCGTCAGGCCGGCCGGGCGCACAGCGACGAGATCACGCTGTTCAAGTCGGTCGGCACGGCGATCGAGGACCTCGCCGCGGCGATCCTCGTCTGGCGGTCGCTTCCTCTCTGAGATGGCGCGGGGAGTATCCTTCGCCGGCCGAAGCGACTAGAGACGGGCCATGCCCCTCCTGGTGAAGATCTGTGGCCTGAAGACCATGCGCGACGTCGACGCCGCCATCGGCGCGGGCGCGGACATGATCGGCGTGGTCTTCTTCCCCAAGAGCCCGCGCAACGTCTCGCTGGCCACCGCCTGCGCCCTGTCGGGCCGCGCCTGCGGCCGCGCCGGCGTGGTGGCCCTCGCCGTCGATCCGGACGACGATTTCGTCGCCGCCATCATGGCGAACCTCAAGCCGGACCTGATCCAGCTGCATGGCGCCGAGACGCCGGAGCGCGTCGCCGACATCCGCCACCGCTTTTCCGTGCGCGTCATGAAGGCGATCGGCGTCGGCTCGGCGGAGGATCTGGCGCAGGTTCCGGCCTATGCGGCGGTGAGCGACATGCTGCTCGTCGACGCCAAGCCGCCGAAGACGCCGGACGGGCTTCCGGGCGGCAATGGCCTCACCTTCGACTGGCGTCTCGTCGCCGGCCTTGACCCCGGCCGCCCCGTCATGCTTTCCGGTGGCCTCCATCCCGGCAATGTGGCTGAGGCGATCCGGCTGACCCGATTGAACGGCGTGGACGTATCGTCAGGTGTGGAAAGTTCTCCGGGCCGCAAGGACCCGGACAAGATCAGGGCCTTCGTCGAGGCCGCCCGCCTGACCGAGGCCGAGGGAGTATGGTGATGAACGCGCCGGTGAAGCCCAATTCCTTCCGGTCGGGTCCGGACGAAAACGGCCGTTTCGGCATCTATGGCGGCCGTTTCGTCGCCGAGACGCTGATGCCGAACATCCTGGAGCTCGAGGCGGCCTATAACGAGGCTCGCAACGATCCGGCCTATCTCGCGGAGATGGCGGGGCACCAGACCCATTTCATCGGCCGGCCGAGCCCGCTCTATTTCGCCGAGCGGCTCACCCAGCATCTCGGCGGCGCCAAGATCTACCTGAAGCGCGAGGAGCTGAACCACACCGGCTCCCACAAGGTGAACAACGTCCTCGGCCAGATCCTGCTGGCCCGCCGCATGGGCAAGAAGCGCATCATCGCCGAGACCGGCGCCGGCCAGCACGGCGTCGCCACCGCGACGCTCTGCGCCCGCTTCGGCCTCGAATGCATCGTCTATATGGGCGCGGTCGACGTCGCCCGGCAGGCGCCCAACGTCTTCCGCATGAAGATGCTCGGCGCCACCGTCGTGCCGGTCCAGTCGGGCGCCAAGACCCTCAAGGACGCCATGAACGAGGCGCTCCGCGACTGGGTGACCAACGTCGAGACGACCTTCTACTGCATCGGTACGGTCGCGGGCCCGCACCCCTATCCGTCCATGGTGCGCGACTTCCAGTCGATCATCGGCAACGAGACCCGCGAGCAGCTCCAGGCCCAGGAAGGCCGCCTGCCCGACAGCCTCATCGCCTGCGTTGGCGGCGGCTCGAACGCCATCGGCCTGTTCCACCCGTTCCTCGATGAGCCCTCGGTCGCCATGTACGGCGTGGAAGCGGCCGGCCACGGCCTCGACAAGCTGCATGCCGCCTCGATCTCCGGCGGCAAGCCGGGCGTCCTGCACGGCAACCGCACCTACCTGCTGATGGATGCCGACGGGCAGATCCAGGAGGGCCACTCGATCTCGGCTGGCCTCGACTATCCGGGCATCGGGCCGGAGCATGCCTGGCTGAACGATATCGGCCGCGTCACCTATCTCTCGGCCACCGACGACGAGGCGCTGGAAGGCTTCCAGCTCCTGTCGAAGGTCGAGGGCATCATCCCGGCGCTGGAATGCGCCCATGCCATCGCCAAGATCGCCGAACTCGCGCCGAAGCTGCCGAAGGACCACCTGATGGTGATGAACCTGTCGGGCCGCGGCGACAAGGACGTGCCGCAGGTGGCCGAAATCCTGGGGACCAAGCTTTGACCACCCGCCTCGACACCCGCTTCGCCGCGCTCGCGCAGGACGGCCGCGCCGGCCTCGTGACCTATGTCATGGCCGGCGATCCCGACCGCGAGACCGCCCGCGCCATCCTCAAGGCCCTGCCGGCGGCCGGCGCCGACGTCATCGAATTCGGCATGCCCTTCACCGACCCGATGGCCGATGGCCCGTCGGTCCAGGCAGCCGGCCTCCGGGCACTGGCCGGCGGCCAGACCCTGGCGAAGACGCTCGAGGATATCGCCTGGTTCCGCAAGGATGACCAGGCGACCCCCATCGTGCTGATGGGCTACTACAACCCGATCTACATCTACGGCGTCGATCGCTTCCTTGCCGATGCCAAGGCCGCCGGCATCGACGGCCTGATCGTCGTCGACCTGCCGCCGGAGGAGGATGCCGAGCTCTGCATCCCCGCGCTGAAGGCCGGCCTCAACTTCATTCGCCTGGCGACGCCGACCACCGATGATAAGCGCCTGCCGACGGTGCTCGGCAACACGTCGGGCTTCGTCTACTACGTCTCGATCACCGGCATCACCGGCGCGGCCACCCCGGATTTCGGCAAGACGGCCGAGGCGGTGGCGCGGATCAAGCGGCACACGGACCTGCCGGTCGCCGTCGGCTTCGGCGTGAAGAATGCGGACCATGCCAGCGCCGTGGCGCGCGGCGCCGACGCGGTCGTCGTCGGTTCGGCGCTGGTCGACGCGCTGAAGGGTTCGCTCGATGGTGAGGGCAAGGCGACGGCGCGGACGGTCTCCGCCGTGACCGATCTCGTCGGCTCCATCGCCGCGGGTGTCCGCCATGCCCGCAAGGCCGCGGAGTGATGCGCGGCGCCTCGTGATTGGCTATATTGGCCGCGAGGAGGCTTGGTCATGAGCGAGCCCGAGAACCTGATCCTTGCGCATCTGCGCGAATTGCGGGCGGACATGACCGCCCGTTTCGATGAACTGGATGCGAAGTTCGAAAAGCGCTTCGAAGCGATCGAGAGCCGCTTGGAAAAGCTCGATGCCAATGCAGTCAAGTTCATGCGCTCCTTCATCGGCCATCGCAGCATGACCGAACGCACTTTCGCCAGTTTCGAGGTTCAGCTCGAACAGCTCGAGGCGCGCCTCACCCGTCTGGAACGCGCCGGCGCCTGAGCGCCCTCATCTTTCGCCACGAGGCCCCATGAACTGGATCACTGACGTCCTGCCACCGCGCATTCGCTCCTTCCTGAAGCGCGACACGCCGGAGAACCTGTGGATCAAGTGCCCGGAGACCGGGCAGATGGTCTTCCACAAGGACCTGGAGAGCAATCTCTTCGTCATTCCCGGCTCGGGCGTGCACATGCGCATGGGCTCGACGGCGCGGCTGAAGTCGATCTTTGACAACGGCACCTGGTTCGACGTCCAGCTGCCCGAGGCCCCGATCGATCCGCTGAAGTTCCGCGACGAGAAGCGCTATGTGGACCGGCTGAAGGACGCCAAGGCCAAGACCGGCCTCGCCGATGCCATCAAGGTCGGCTACGGCAAGCTCGAAGGCCTGCCGGTGACGGTGGCCGTGCAGGACATGGACTTCATGGCCGGCTCGCTCGGCACCGCGGCGGGCGAAGCCATCATCCGCGGCATGATGACGGCGGTCGAGAAGAAGACGCCCTTCATCATCTTCACCGCCTCCGGCGGCGCCCGCATGCAGGAGGGCATCCTGTCGCTCATGCAGATGCCGCGCACCACGGTCGCCGTGCAGGCGCTGCGCGACGCGCGCCTGCCCTACATCGTCGTACTGACGAACCCGACCACCGGCGGCGTCACCGCGAGCTATGCCATGCTCGGCGACGTGCACCTCGCCGAGCCCGGCGCGCTCATCGGCTTTGCCGGCCCGCGCGTCATCGAGCAGACCATCCGCGAGAAGCTGCCCGAAGGCTTCCAGCGCGCCGAATATCTGAAGGATCACGGCATGGTGGACCTCGTCGTCCATCGCCACGACCTGCGCGCGACGCTGGCGCGCCTCTGCCGCGTCCTCACCAAGGCGCCCGCCCCGGCTCCGGCCGAGGCTACCGCCCCGGTCGCCGCGGCGTCCTGACCCTTTCCTGTCCTCCATGGGGGTGCGCCGAACGGCGCGCCCTCGTCGCTGTCGAACGGCCATGACGGTTCTCGCTCCCCCCATCGCCGATATTCTCGACCGGCTCGCCAAGCTTCACCCGAAGCTGATCGATCTGTCGCTCGACCGCATGACCGGCGCGCTGTCCCGGCTCGGCGACCCGCATCTGGCCCTGCCGCCGGTGATCCACGTCGCCGGCACCAACGGCAAGGGGTCGACCTCGGCCTTCGCCCGCGCCCTGCTGGAGGCCTCGGGGCGGACGGTGCATGTCTACACCTCGCCCCATCTCGTGAAGTTCAATGAGCGCTTCCGCCTCGGCGCGCCGGGCGGCGGCAAGCTCGTCGATGACGAGACGCTCGCCGACATCCTGCTGGAGGTCGAGCGGGTGAATGCCGGTCAGGCCATCACCCAGTTCGAGATCACGACGATTGCCGGCCTGATGCTCTTCGCGCGGCATCCGGCCGATGCGGTGATCCTCGAGGTCGGCATGGGCGGCCGGTTCGACGCCACCAATGTCGTGCCGCGGCCGGCGGTGAGCGTCATCACACCCGTCTCCATCGACCATGCGGAATTCCTCGGCGACACGATCGGCAAGATCGCGGGCGAGAAGGCCGGCATCCTCAAGCGCGGCCGTCCGGCGGTCATCGCCCGGCAGGAGCCCGAGGCCATGGCGGTGATCGAGGCGGCGGCGGACGCCACCCGCTCGCGCCTGTCCGTTTCTGGCCTCGACTGGTTCGCGCGCCTGGAAAACGGCCGTTTCGTCTACCAGGACGAGGACGGGCTGATCGACGCTCCGCCGCCGCGCCTGCCCGGCGCGCATCAGGCGGAGAATGCCGGTACGGCGATTGCGGCGGTGAAGACTGCCGGCTTCGCGCTCGACGAGGACGCCATCGCCCGCGGCCTGCAGACCGTCACCTGGCCCGCGCGCCTGCAGCGCCTCACCGGCGCGGTGGCCCAGGCCCTGCCGACCGGTGCCGAGGTCTGGCTCGACGGCGGGCATAATCCCGGCGGCGGCGAAGTCCTGTCGGCCGCCATCGCCGCCATGCAGGCGCGCCAGCCCCGGCCGCTGGTGATGATCGCCGGCATGATCTCGACCAAGGATCCGCGCGGCTTCCTGAACTTCTTCCGCCCCTTCGCGCCGAAGCTCCTCGCCGTGCCCTTCGCCTATCCGGCGGCGCTGTCAGCCGATGCCCTCGCCGTTGCGGCGCGCGATATCGGGCTCGACGCACGGGCCATGCCGAGCCTCGACGCGGCGCTCGCCGCGGTCACAACCGAACCGGGCGCCCTGCCGCCCCGCGTGCTGCTCACCGGCAGCCTCTATCTCGCCGGCGAGGTGCTGAAGCAGGACGGCTGGACGCCCTCCTGACGGAACCGCGACGATCCCTGGCCGGTTGACCTCGCGACAGCGAGGAGACTTCCCATGGACGATCCCGACCAGACTGCCCCCGTGCCGCGTGATGACGGTGGTGCGAAGCCTGCACCGCCCTCCCGCCGCGAGGAGCGCGAGATGGTGACCGGCAATGGCCGCGCCGCCCGGCCGCGCCCGTCGGATGGCAAGGCCATCGCCATCGAGGACCTCGACGCGTCCAACGACAAGTAGTCGCCGGCAGTCGCGGCCCACGGCACGTCAGAAGCGGCGGCGGAACGAGAAAAGGTCGGCATCGGGATCGCCCGTTCCGGTGACCAGCCCGCGGATGATCTGCGCCGCCATCATCGAGAAGGTGATGCCGTTGCCGCCATAACCGAGGACGCAGGAGCAATTGGCCATGCCGGGGACCGCGCCGATGGAGGGCGTGCCGGTCGGCGAGGCGCCGAAGCTGCCGCACCAGGCGTACTCGGGCTCCGTGTCGATGCCCGGCATCAGCCGTCCAAGCTTGTCGCGGATGACGGCGACCTTGTCGTGGAGCATGGCGTCGCGCCGCTCCTCGTCAGCGAATTCCTCGTCCTCGCCGCCGCAGATGATGCGCCCGTCATGATCGCGGCGGAGGTACAGATAGGGCTCCGAGGCCTCCCAGACGAAGGGCATGGCCTTCGGCACGGCGCGCGGCTGCGGCTTCGTCGCCAGGCAGAAGGTCGAGACGATGCGGTGGCCCTTGCGCGGCACGCCGACGGGGAGCTCGTAACCGGTGGCGAAGACGAGATGGCCAGCGCGGGCGACGGGGCCGACATCGGTCGCGACCGTCACGCCGCGGCTGTGGCTCTCGACGCCGACCACCTCAACCGGGGCATAAAGGCGCGCGCCATTCGTCAGGGCATTGCGCAGGAAGCCCGCCGCCAGCCGGCGCGGATCGGCCGCCACATTGCCATGGCCGAGGATCGCCGCTCGTGGCTCAAGACCGTAGCGACCCGCCACGACCGACAGTTTCAGGAGCGAGACCTCGAAGCCGGCGCGCCGGCGCGCCTCGGCCTCAAGGGCCAGAGCCTCGGGGCCGAGCAAGTCACCGGCCAGGTACAGGGTGTCCCGGGTGCTGATATCGGCTGATATGGCGAGGTGACGGGCCCGTTCATGCAGCGCTTCGAGGGCGAGTTTGGAGCGCCGCCAGACGCGCTCCGCACGATCGCGGCCGATGGCCTCGGTCAGCAGGGTCAGCGGCGTGTCGATCTCGTACTGGAGGAGGGCCGTCGAGGCGGGCGTCGAGCCGAGCAAGGGTCCCCGCCGGTCGAACAGGATGACCATGAGGCCGGCATCGGTGAGAAGGTCCGCGACAAGCGCGCCGGAAATGCCGGCGCCGACCACGATCACATCGGCCTTCAGGTCCCGCTTCGGCACGGATTGCGGCAGCGCGCGGAGCGGCCGCGACATCCAGGGCGAACGGCCCGTACGCAGATCCTTGCCATGGGTCGCGGTCATCGGCGCCTCGCATCATCGGGAGGTGAGCCGATCGGCGATCCGTCGGTCGGGGCGAACAATGCGCGGAGTGGCGCTGCGGTTCCCCGCAACCGGGCGAGGCGTCATGACGATCTCGTCAAGCCGGCGGAATCCTGCTTGTCTCGCGCCATGAGGATGGGTGGGAAACTGAGGGGCGCGCGGCCGGCCAAGACGGGTCTCGGGGCGGCGCTGAGCCTCGCCCTGATTCTTGCCTGCGCGGCAGGATCGGCCACCGCTGCGCCGCAGCGCCCAAGCCCCGTCGACCGCCTTTGCCGCGCCACCGGCGTGACCGCCCCCTCCCCCGCCGCGCTGGCCATAGCCGCCGCTGCCGTGCGCGAACACGAGACCTTCGGCGGCCACATCATCGGCCGCGACGGCATCCTTGTCCGCTTCGGGGCGGTGGAGGCGGACGTGGCGCGCGACGAGACGGCCGGGCGTGGCGTCCCGTGGCGGCAGGTGATGCGCTACTGGCAGAGCCTCGGCCCCCTCGCGGAGGGTCCGCTCCAGCTTCGCCGCGTGCCGCGCGCCATCGATGACGCATCGGTGGGTGGATCCGGCGACCTCGTGCCGCTGGCCGATGCCCTCGCGCGCCTGCGCGGCCCGGCCATGGCGGAAGCCGAGCGCGAGGCGCTCATGCAGGCCGCCCTGCGCGCCGCCGCCGTGGACATTCCCTGGTCAGCCGCCTTCGTATCCCATGTGCTCCTGTCCGCGGGCGTGCCGCGGACGCGCTTCGCCGCCGCCATCGCCCATCTCGACTATGTGGCGGAGGCGGCGCGCCGCAGCGCCGAGGAGGCGGAAGGGCGGCCGACGACGAGCTTCTACCGGGCCTGCGACCCCCGCCGCACGGCGATGCGGCCCGGTGACCTCCTGTGCCTGCACCGGCACGATGCCGGCTCGCTGGCCACCGGCGGCGGCTATGGGGACCTGATGCCGGCACTGGCGCGCGGCGAGCGCCCGGTCTGGAACCTGCACTGCGATATCGTCGTCTCGCGCGACAACCGTCGCGGCACGGCGACGATTATCGGCGGCAACGTGCTGCAATCGGTGGCGCGGCGCGACTTGCGCATCGACCGACGCGGCGCGCTTGGGGCCGCACGGCCCGGCCCGTCCTGCACGGGGGAGGCACGCACCGGCCCGCTCTGCCGGCCGGAAGCTGCTCCCTGGTTCGTACTGTTGCAGGCCGTCGATCCCTCAGACCCCTGAGGCCCTGCCGAATTTGCAGGCCTGCCCAGATGTTGGGCGCGACCAAAGCCGTCTGGTTCTGGTATTGTGCGCTGCAGCAACGGAGTCGTTCATGGCGAAGCAGACGTCGATGTCCGATGAGACCCCCCTCGCGCAGGACAAGCCGCTCGCCGAGATGGGCGTCCCGCATCGTCTCTACGAGGACGCCATGGCCCTCGTCCTCGGGACGCTCTTCGTCTCGCTCGGCATCGCCTTCTACGCCAAGGCCTCGCTGCTGACCGGCAGCACGGTCGGCATCGCCCTGCTCCTCAGCTACGCGACGCCCGTCGATTTTTCCGCGCTGTTCCTGCTGGTGAACCTGCCCTTCTTCGCGCTCGCCCTGCTGCGGCTCGGCTGGGCCTTCACGGTGAAGACCCTCGCCGCCGTCTGCCTCGTCTCGGTCTTCTCCAAGCTCATGCCGCTGTGGCTGGAGATCGGCCATCTCAACCCGGTCTATGCGGCGATCGCCGGCGGCGGCCTGTTCGGCATCGGCCTGCTCATCCTCTTTCGCCACGGGATGAGCCTCGGCGGGGTGAGCATCCTCGCCTTCTATCTCCAGGAAAAGCACGGCATCCGCGCCGGCTATTTTCAGCTCGCCGTCGATCTCCTGGTGATGCTGGCCGCTCTTGCCGTTCTGAGCCTCGAGCTCGTGGCGCTGTCGGTCGCCGGCGTCACCGTGCTCTGCACCATCGTCGGCCTCAACCACCGCCCCGGCCGCTATGCCGGCGTGAGCTGACGGGTCAGTAGGCGTCGCGACGGCGGATCAGGGCGAGCGACAGGAAAGCCCCGGCCGCCCCCGCAAGGCTGATGGCGACCATCGGCACCGTGCTCATCAGCGAACCGACCAGCGTGCCGGAGGCCTGCGCCGCCAGGGCGCCGAGGCCCATCTGCGAGAAGCCGACGAAGCCGGACGCCGATCCCGCCGCCTCGGGCCTCACGCTGACCGCGCCGGCGATGGCGCCGGGCAGTTGCAGGCCATTGGCGAAGGCAATGGCGGCCTGCGGCAGGAACAGCCAGACGGGATGGACCATCCAGCCGGCCAGCGCGATGGCGAACTGGACGAGGGCCATGGCGAGCATCATCACGCTGCCCCAGCGGATCAGCCGATCCGAGCCAAAGCGGGCGGCATAGCGGCCGCAGACGGCGTTGCCGAGCATGTAGCCGCAGGCATTGACCATGAACCACAGGCCATAGGCGGTGGAGCTCTGCCCCATCAGCGTGACCGTGGCGTGCGGCGCGCCGCCGACGAAGGAGAAGAAGGTCACGGACGAGAGCGCGCCGATCAGCAGGTAGCCGAGGAACATCCGGTTGCGGACGAGGTCGCGGGCATCGCGCAGCAGCTGCCCGACAGTTGGCGACGAGACCACCGCCCGCGTCTCGGGCAGGCGGATGGCGGCGAGCGCCAGTGTCACCGCCGCGATCACGGCGGTTGCGGCGAAGACCCAGCGCCAGCCGATCGTCTCGCTCATCAGCCCGCCGATGGAGGGCGAGATCATCGGGGCGACGACCATGGCCATGGTGACCCAGCCGATCATCGAGGCGGCGCGGTCCTTGTCGAAGACGTCGCGGATGATGGCGCGGCCGATGACCTGGCCCGCCGAGGCGCCGAAGCTCTGCAAGACGCGGGCGAGGATGAGCATGGCGGCGCTGGCAGCGAGCGCGGCAAACAGGCTCATCGCGGCGGTGACCGCCAGCGCGCCGAGAATGACCGGGCGGCGGCCATAGCGGTCCGACAGCGGCCCGAGGACAAGCTGGGCCACCGCCATGCCCGCGAGATAGAGGGTGATGGTGAGCTGGATCGTGCCGGGATCGGTCTCGAAATAGCGCGCCAGGCCAGGCACCGCCGGAAGCGGCAGGTTGAGCGCCATCGGGCCGATCGCGGCGAGGACGACGAGCAGCGGCACGAGGGCGCGCGGCGCGAGGCGGGGATCGGACATCGGGGCCCTCGAGGCTTGGGCCCCGATGTCGCCCATCGCAGGCGACGGGGTCAAGACGGTGGCGGGAATGGCCGCCCTGTCACCCGCCGGGGTGGCAGGACGGCGTTACCGCCCCATCAGTTGGTCGGCGTGAAGCCGGAGTCGGTGATGACCTGGCGCCACTTCGCCACTTCGCTCTCCAGCTTGGCGCGCGCGGCGGCGGGGCCGCGCTCACCGACCGGATAGGGCGTGGTGCCGAGATCGGCGAAGCGGGCGAGGATGGCCGGGTCCTTCAGCGCGACCTCCAGCGCGGCGCTCAATTTCTGGACCACCGCATCCGGCGTGCCGCGCGGCGCATAAAGCGCGTGCCAGACCGTGACCTCGAAATTGGGAAAGCCGGATTCGTGCAGCGTCGGAAGGTTCGGCAGTTGCTCGACCCGCTGGAGGGCGGTGACGGCATAAGGGCGAATGCGGCCCCCCTGGATCTGCGGGATGGAGTTCGTGGTCTGGTCACAGAGCGCGTCGAGCTGGCCCGAGATGAGGTCGTTCATGGCCGGGCCGGTGCCACGATAGGGGATCTCGTTGAACTGCACCTTCAACTGGGCCTGCAGCATCATGTTGCAGAGGTGGGAGCCGGAGCCGACGCCGGCCGTGCCGAAGCTGATGCCGCGGCCCGATTTCTTCACGTGCTCGATGAATTCGGCGAGGGTCCGCGTCTCGAGGCCGGTCTTGGAGACGATGACATAGGGTCCCTGGTTGATGAGGCCGAGCGGCTCGAAATCCTTGACCGTGTCGTAGGGCAGGTTCCGGTAGAGCGTCGCACCCGCCGCCAGAGCCAGGTGATGGATCAGCAGCGTGTAGCCGTCCGGGGCCGCGCGTGCCGTGCGCGCCGCGCCCGTCGTACCGCCCGCACCGCCGACATTCTCGATCAGGATGGTCTGGCCGAGCGTCGCGGACATGGACTGGCCGATGAGGCGCCCGAGCACGTCGGACGGCCCGCCGGCGGCGAAGGGCACGATCAGGGTGATGGGGCGGTCGGGAAAGGTCTGGGCCGTCGTCGGCATGGACAGGCCCATGACGATCGCGGCCGCGCTGAACAGACGTCCGAGCATCGGTTTCCTCCTTGGGGGTGACGGTATTGTCGTTGTTCAGCGTCCGGTCCGTCGAGCCGGCGCCATTTCATTTCAGGTCCGAAGTGTAGTGGAATTGATCTGTCCTGCAGAGAGACACGCGCCATTCCACCTTCTGCCCGTCGAGGTCGAGGGCGAGGCGGTCGATGGCCAGAACGGGTGAGCCGGGGGCAAGGCCCAGATGAGCCGCGTCGTCCGGCGGGCAGGCGACGGCCTTCAGGCTCTCGCTAGCGCGGGCGACAGTGACGCCGTAGCGCTCGGCATAGAGCCCGTAGAGATTGTTCGGCACCGGATCGCAGGCGGCAAGGCCGGCGAAGCGCGCCGAGGGCACGACGATCCGCTCGCTGACAGCAATGGCGCCGCCGAGCGAGCGCAGGCGGTGGATGCGCACGACGCGGGTGCCCCGGCGGATACCGAGGCGGGCCGCCTCCGTCGCATCGGAGGGCTGCTCGCCGACGGAGAGGACGGAGCTGTCGGGGAAGACGCGCCGGCCGTCGTCGCGGCCCAGCTTGAAGAACTGGAAGAGGATGCGGTCCTCGTCATGGCTCGCCACGAAGGTGCCGACGCCCTGGCGGCGGATGAGGAGCCGCTCGGCGGTCATCTCGTCGAGCGCCTTGCGGACGGTGCCCTGGCTCACGCCGAGCTCGGCAGCGATCTGCATCTCGGAGGGGATGGCGCGGCCGGCCTGCCATTCGCCGTCGGCGATCCGGCGGACGAGCCGCTCCTTCACCTGCCGGTAGAGCGGCAGGAAGCCGATGACACGTCCGGGATCCGCCTTGCCTGTGATGGCCACCGCAACCCTCTCTGCCGACGATTGACAGCCTATCAGGTCTTATGTCTTATACAAGACTAATAAGCCTACGGAGGAAACGCCCATGGGGGCCCCGCATCTCTTGGTCCATGAGAAGAAGGACACGGTCGGCGTCGTGGTGGTGGAGGGCCTGAAGGCCGGAACCGACATGCTGGCCGTCGTCACCCACGACAATTCGGACTTCCGGATCACGGCGAAGCAGGACATCCCGATCGGCCACAAGGTGGCACTGCAGGACATCAAGAAGGGCGACACGATCTGGAAGTACGGCCAGGACATCGGCATCGCCAAGGCCAACATCAAGAAGGGCGAGCACGCCCACGTCCACAACATCAAGACCAAGCGCTGGTGAGGCCGGGCGCGGAGGCAGACGGCCTCCCCCGCCGCACACGGAACGCATAACGAGGAAAACGCCATGTCGCTGATGGTCGCCAATTTCGCGCTGGTCGAGCGCAAGCTGAAGAACGTGAAGGGCCGCAAGATCGAGGCGGAGCCCTTCAAGGCCCCGGTGGTGAAGCGCCCGACGGGCCGGGCCCTCGACACGATCTGGGGCTGGCGGCGCGAGAACGGCCGCGTCGGCGTCCGCAACCACGTGCTCATCCTGCCGCTGGACGACCTGTCGAACGCCGCCTCCGAGGCGGTGGCGAACAACGTGAAGGGGACGCTGGCGATCCCCCACGCCTATGGCCGCCTGCAGTTCGGCGCCGACCTCGACCTGCACTTCCGCACGCTGATCGGCACGGGCTCGAACCCCAACGTCGCGGCGGTCGTCGTCATCGGCATCGAGGACCAGTGGACCAAGATCATCGTCGACGGCATCGCCAAGACCGGCAAGCCGGTGGTCGGCTTCGGCATCGAGGGCCATGGCGACATCGCCACCATCGCCAAGGCGAGCTATGTGGCCAAGGAGTTCGTCCAGTGGGCGAGCGAGCTGCAGCGCGAGAAGGCCCCGATCACCGACCTGTGGGTCTCCACCAAGTGCGGCGAGAGCGACACGACCACGGGCCTGTCGTCCTGCCCGACCGTCGGCGCCATGTATGACAAGTTGATCCCGCGCGGCATCTACGGCGTGTTCGGCGAGACCTCGGAGATCACCGGCGCCGAGCACCTCTGCAAGGCCCGCGCGGCGACCAAGGAGGTCGGCGAGCGCTGGTACAAGATGTGGAAGGCCTACCAGGACGACGTCATCGAGGCCCACAAGACCAACGACCTGTCGGACTCGCAGCCGACCAAGGGCAACATCGCCGGCGGCCTGACGACCATCGAGGAGAAGGCGCTCGGCAACCTCGAGAAGATCGGCCGCGAGTGCCGCTACATCGACATTCTCGAGCCGGCCGAGGCGCCGGCCAAGGGCCCGGGCCTCTACTTCATGGACACGTCCTCGGCAGCGGCGGAATGCGTGACGCTGATGGCGGCCGGCGGCTACGTCATCCACACCTTCCCGACCGGCCAGGGCAATGTCATCGGCAACCCGATCGTCCCGGTCATCAAGATCTCCGGCAATCCGAAGACGATCCGCACCATGCCCGAGCACATCGACCTCGATGTCTCCGGCATCCTGAAGCGGACCATGACCATCCCGCAGGCGGGCGACGCGCTCATCGAGAGCATCGTGCGCACGGCCAATGGCCGCCTCACCGCCTCCGAAGCCCTCGGCCATCGCGAATTCTCGATGACCAAGCTCTACCGCTCGGCGTGAGCCGGCGCGTCACAGAGCGGCTCGTCCTGACGCCGGTCGGCGAAAGCGATTTCGCCGACCTCTGCGCCCTCACCGCGCATCCGGAAGTCGGCGGCAAGCTGAAGCATGGCGTGCTGACGGCGGAAGAGACGCGGGCCCAACTCGACGACTACCTGGAGACCTGGGCGCGCGAGGGCTGGGGTGTCTTCGTCATGCGGCGGCGCGACTCGGGCGCCTTCGTCGGCATCGCCGGTCTCTGGGACCATGATGCGGGGATTGGCGTGGCGATGCGCTATGCGGTGATGCCGGAGCACCGGGGCGCGGGCTTCACCAAGGAAGCCGCAAGATCCATTCTCGATTTTGCGCGTGAGAAGAACATTCATCCTGTCATGGCGGTGACGCGCGACAATAATCTTGTCTCGCAGCGCATTCTGGTCGATCTGGGGTTCCAACTGCGGGAGATCCGTGAGGTGGCTCACGGAAGGCTCGTGGTGTTCCAGCTGGCGACGGAGCCCTCCCCATGACCCTGTCCGCGACGGCGACCGCGCGTCCGCTCATGCCGGGCATGGCCCTCGCGTGTGCCGTCGCCGTGGTGGCTGTCTTTGCCGAACCGGCCCTGAAGCAGGCGACCGGCGGGCGCATCGCCCTCCCCGGCATGGTCATCGCCCTCATCATCGGCATCATGCTGCACGGCCTCGCGGCGCGCCCGCTCTTCGAGCCGGGGCTGACCTTCGCAGTGAAGAAGCTGCTGCGCTGGGCCATCGGCCTGCTCGGGCTTCGCATCGCCTTCGGCGACATCCTCGGTCTCGGAGTGGGAACGCTGGTCGTGGTCGTCGCCTCCATGGCCGCCACGATCGCCGCCGGAATCTGGCTCGCCCGCCGCTTCGGCGTCGCCGATGGCTATGGCGCGCTCGCCGGGGCCTCCACGGCGGTCTGCGGCGCCTCGGCGGCGCTCGCCACCACCACCGTCCTGCCGAACTATCCGCAGAAGGCCGCCGACACGGCCTTCACCGTCGTCGCCGCCAACGCGCTCTCGACGCTGGTCATGCTGGCCTATCCGCCGCTCGCGGTGCTGCTCGGCTTCGACGCTACCAAGACCGGCATCCTGCTGGGCGCCACGATCCACGACATGGCGCAGGTGGTGGGGGCCGGCTATGCCGTCTCCGAGCCGGTCGGCAACACCGCGGTCGTGGTCAAGCTGTTCCGCGTCTTCCTGCTGCTGCCCGTGGTGCTCGCCATCGGCTGGTGGTTCCTCCGCCAGGGCGAACAGGCGCAGGAGGCCCGCGTGCCCGTGCCAGTCTTCGCCCTCGTCTTCCTGGCGCTGGTGGTGGTGAACTCGATCCTGCCGGGCATCCCGGCGCTTGCCGGGTCCTACGCCCTGGTGAAAGGCTGGCTGGTCTCGGTGTCGAATGCCGGCCTGCTCATCGCCATCGCCGCCCTCGGGCTTGGTACCTCCATCACCGCCATCCTCACGATCGGATGGCGGCACGTCGCCATCTTCCTCGGCACGACGCTCGTCATCCTCGGGCTGGTGGTCGGGGGCATCCTCATCACCTGAAGGCCCAGCATGACCGACATCGTCATCTCTGAATTCATGGACGAGGCGGCGGTCGAGGACCTCAGGCGCGACTTTTCCGTCACCTATGACAAGGGGCTGGTGGACCGGCCGGACGAGCTTGCCGGCCTCGTTGCGGGCGCGCGGGCGCTGATCGTGCGCAACCGCACGCAGGTGCGCGGCGCGCTGCTGGCGGCGGGGGCCAGGCTTGAGGCCATCGGCCGGCTCGGCGTCGGGCTCGACAATATCGATGTGGAGGCCGCCACGGCGCGCGGCATTGCCGTGCTGCCGGCGACTGGCGCCAACGACGTCTCCGTCGCGGAATGGGCGGTGACCACCATCATGGTCCTGCTCCGCGGCGCCTACTACGCCACGGACGCGGTCGCCGCCGGCAGCTGGCCGCGCGAGCGGCTGATGGGCCGCGAGATCTCCGGCAAGGTGCTGGGTCTCGTCGGCTTCGGCTCGATCGCGCGCGAGACGGCCGTGCGGGCCAAGGCGCTCGGCATGACCATCATCGCCGCCGACCCCTTCGTGGCAGCCGATGATCCTGCCTGGGCCCGGATCGGCGCACGGCCGGTCACCCTCGACACGCTTGTGGCAGAGGCCCATGCGGTGAGCCTGCACGTGCCGCTGACGGCGGAGACCCGCAACCTCATCGACGCACGGCGCCTTGCGGCCATGAAGCCCGGCGCCGTGCTGGTGAATGCCGCCCGCGGCGGCGTCGTGGACGAGGCGGCGCTTGCGGAGGCGCTGCGCGCGGGCACCCTTGCCGGGGCCGCCCTTGATGTCTTCGACGTGGAGCCGCTGAAGGCGGGATCGCCGCTCGCCGGCTGCCCCAACCTCATCCTCACGCCGCACATTGCGGGGGTGACGGTGGAGAGCAATGTGCGGGTCTCCTCCGTCACCGCCGCCAATGCCCGCCGCGTGCTGCAGGAGCGCCGCCGATGAGCAAGGTTTCGCTGGAGGCGGCCCGCGCCTGGGTCGCCGGGGTCTTCATCGGGAACGGTGCCCGTGCCGAAGCCGCCCGTTCGGTTGCCGCTGCGCTGGTCCGCGCCGAGGCGGAGGGGCTGAAGGGCCACGGCCTGTCGCGCATCCCGACCTATCTGACCATGCTGACGAGCGGCAAGATCGACGGCGCGGCCGTGCCGACGGCCAGGCGCGTGCGCGCCGCGACGCTCGCCGTGGATGCCGCCAACGGCTTCGCCTATCCGGCGGTGGACCTCGCGCTGGCCGAGTTGCCGGCCATTGTCGCGGAGACCGGCATTGCCGCCGCGACCATCTCCCGCTCCAACCACGCGGGGGCGCTGGGCGCCCATGTGGAGGCGCTGGCCGATCGCGGCCTCATCGCCCTGTTCTTCGCCAATACGCCGGAAGCCATCGCGCCGGCCGGCGGCACCAAGGCCGTCTACGGCACCAACCCCATCGCCTTCGCGTGTCCGCTGCCTGGCCGCCCCGCGATCGTGGTGGATCTGGCGCTGTCGACGGTGGCGCGCGGCAACATCGTCGCCGCCAACCAGAAAGGCGAGGCGATCCCGGAGGGCTGGGCGCTCGATACCGAGGGCCAGCCGACAACCGATGCCGCCAAGGCGCTGAAGGGCACGATGGTGGCGCTCGGCGGACCGAAGGGCACGGCGCTGGCACTCATGGTCGAGGTGCTGGCGGCGGCGCTCACCGGCGCGCATCTCGCCTTCGAGGCCTCCTCCTTCCTCGATGACAAGGGTCCACCGCCCGGCACCGGCCAGACCATCCTCGTGATCGATCCTGCAGGCTTCGGCCATGGCGCGTTCGGGGAGCGGATCACCACGCTTGCGGGCGCCATCGAGGCGCAGGCCGGCGCCCGCCTTCCCGGCCAGCGTCGGCTGGCGCTCCGGCAGAAGGCGGAGGCCGAGGGGATCGCACTGCCCGCCGATCTCGTCGCCAAGTACGGACCCGCCTGAGGGTTCGCCGCGCATCCGCGCGACTGCCCCGCCGCTGCGCCGCTTGCGCGCCTCGCGCCCTCCGGCTACCGGAGGAATAGACCCAATTCCCAGCCGCACGCCAGAGGACCCCCATGAGCGTCGCCAACGGCCGCACCCTGCTCGCCATTCCCGGCCCGACCAATGTTCCCGACCGCGTGCTGCAGGCGATGATGCGCCCGGCCGAGGAGATCTATTCCGGGCCGATGGTGGCGCTGACGGACAGCCTGCTCGCCGACCTCAAGACCATCTTCGGCACCAAGGCGCGCACCTATATCTATGCCGCCAACGGCCATGGCGGCTGGGAGGCGGCGATCTCCAACGTGCTGTCGCGCGGCGACAAGGTGCTGGTGCTGGCCAGCGGCCGCTTCGCCATCGGCTGGGGCCAGATGGCCGCCTTCATGGGCGCCGATGTCGAGGTGATGGAGGGCTCGTGGCGGGCGTCCATCGACCCAGCCAAGGTCGAGGAGTGGCTGCGCCGCGACACGACCCATTCCATCAAGGCGATCCTGATGGTGCAGATCGACACGGCCTCGGGCGTCGTCAACGACGTCAAGGCGGTGCGCCGCGCCATCGACGCGGCCGGCCACCCCGCCCTGTTCATGGTGGACGGCGTTGCCTCCCTCGCCTGCATGCCATTCGCCATGGACGAGTGGGGCATCGACGTTGCCATGTCGGCTTCGCAGAAGGGCCTGATGACCCCGCCGGGCCTCGCCTTCGTCGCCGCCAACGACAAGGCGCACAAGGCGCACGAGACGGCGAACATGAAGACGCTCTACTGGGACTGGACGGCGCGCCAGGGCAAGGAGCACTACATGAAATATTGCGGCACGCCGCCGGAGCACCTGCTCTTCGCGCTGCGCGCCGCCCTCGACATGATCATGGAGGAGGGCCTGCCGGCCGTGTGGAAGCGCCATGCGCTCCTTGCCGAGGCCACCCATGCCGCCATCGGCAAGTGGGCCGAGGGTCAGGTCATCGCCTGCAACATCCTGGAGCCGTCGCAGCGCTCCGCCTCGGTGACGCCGGTGCTGGTGCAGGGGGCGGACGCGGAAGCCATCGCCACCTACACCCAGCGCATCTGCGGCGTGACGCTGGGCTCGGCCATCGGCGAGCTTTCGGGCCGGGCGTTCCGGATCGCCCATATGGGCCACACCAATGCGCCGATGGTGCTCGGCACCCTGTCGGCGGTGGAGATGGCGCTGCAGGCACTGAACATCCCGCACGGGTCTGGCGGTGTTGCGGCCGCCGTGGCGAGCCTTGCCAAGGGCGCCGGCCTGCCGGGCAAGCCGGCGGACCATCAGGTGCCGGAAAACGACCTGGCACTCGCCACCGCTCCCGCCTGAGCGGGAGCGGCGGGAGGTCGTCCCGTCAGCTCACCTTCACGACGAGCTTGCCGAAGTTCTTGCCCTTGAGGAGGCCGATGAAGGCCTCGGGCGCGGCGTCGAGGCCCTCGACCACGTCCTCGCGATACTTCACCTTGCCCTCGGCGATCCACCGGCTCATGTCGGTAAAGAAGGCCTTGGACTGGTCGGCGAAGTCGCGGACGATGAAGCCGCGGATGGTCAGGCGCTTGGTGAGCGCATCGCGCATCAGCAGCGGCAGGCGGTCCGGGCCGTCCGGCAGCGAGGTCGCATTGTACTGGGCGATGAGGCCACAGACCGGGATGCGGGCGAAGAAGTTGAGCAGCGGCAGCACCGCGTCGAAGACGTGGCCGCCGACATTCTCGAAATAGACGTCGATGCCGTTCGGGCAGGCCTTCTTCAGGTCCTCCTTGAAGGTCGGCGAGCGGTGGTCGAGCGCCACGTCGAAGCCGAACTCTTCCGTTAGCGCCTTCACCTTGTCGGCGCCGCCGGCAATGCCGACGGCGCGCGCCCCCTTGATCCTGGCGATCTGGCCGACTGCCGAACCGACCGGGCCGGTGGCCGCGGCGACGACCACGGTCTCGCCTTCCTTCGGCTGGCCGATGGTGAGCAGGCCGGTATAGGCGGTCATGCCGGGCATGCCGAGGACGCCGACGGCGGTGGAGATCGGCCCGAGGCTCGGATCGACCTTGCGCAGGTCCTTGGCGTCGGCAATGGCGTGGGACTGCCAGCCGGAATGGGACAGCACGATGTCGCCGGGACGGAAGCGCTCGCTGTTGGAGGCGAGGACCTCGGCGACCGTACCGCCCTCCATGACGCCGCCGATAGGCACCGGGGCGGCATAGGACTTGGCGTCGTTCATGCGGCCGCGCATGTAGGGGTCGAGCGAGAGATAGCGGATCTTCAGCAGCACCTGGTCGGGGCCGGGAGCCGGCAAGGCCGTCTCGACGGTCGCGAAATTGGCGAGCGTCGGCTCGCCGTGCGGGCGGCTGGCAAGGGTGATCTGGCGCGAGATGGTGGACAAGGGACGTCTCTCCCGTTGACGGGCCCGCAGGCGGCGGGCCTTTCGCGTTCCTCCCTTAAAGAGCCGGGGGCGCCGCGACAATCTGCCGGTGGGTCAGGGTGGCGGCGGCCACCAGCGCGGCATGGGTCCGACGAGAACGGTCACCCGACCTTGCGAAAGCGGTGCGCGCTTTTGGTCTCGCGGCGGTGCTGACCATCTCAACTGTATCCCGCAACCGAAAATAATCTTGCTGCCGCCAAGATTTTCCGAAGAAAATCGGAAAAACATCAGCATCGTTTCTGATGTTTGCAGCGCGCTTTTTCGACGACGGGCTTGACGGGGCTGGAAACGTGCCTCATGTTATCAGCACCATCGTCGTGATTGCGCTGCGCCGCCTTCTGTGAGTAACCAGGCGTCGACAACCGGATTTCCGGTGCGACAACGTTGTCTGGGCCGCCCGGCGCGCGGTTCGTGACTGTGAAACTGGAGGACGCAAGAGGCGTTTCCGGTCGACTTGAAAGACTGATTTTCTTGAACAATTCATCCTTCGTGGATCTCGGCCTCGCCGAGCCACTTCTGCGTTCCCTGCGTGATGCCGGGTACGAGACGCCGACGCCGATCCAGGCGAAGGCCATCCCCCATCTCCTGGACGATCACGACCTGATCGGCATCGCCCAGACTGGTACCGGCAAGACGGCGGCCTTCAGCCTGCCGATCCTGCAGCACCTGTCCGAAGACCGCGTTCCCCTGCCCGCCAAGGGCGTTCGGGCTCTCGTGCTCGCGCCGACGCGCGAGCTGGCGCTGCAGATCTTCGACAACGTCACCCGCCTCTCCAAACATCTGAAGCTGCGCCATGCCGTCATCTTCGGCGGCGTCGGCCAGAACCCGCAGGCCCAGGCCATCGCCCGCGGCATCGACGTGCTGGTGGCGACGCCCGGCCGGCTCATCGACCTGATGGGCCAGGGCCTCGTCCGGCTCGACACGGTCACCCACCTCGTCCTTGACGAGGCGGACCGCATGCTGGACATGGGCTTCATCCGCGACGTGCGGAAGATCCTCGCCAAGCTCCCTGAGCAGCGCCAGTCCATGCTGTTCTCCGCCACCATGCCGGCTGAGGTGGCCAAGCTCGCCCGCGACATGCTGTGGGAGCCGATGCGGGTCGAGGTGACGCCGGAAATCGTCACGGTCGAAGCCATCGAGCAGCACGTCTTCCACGTCGGCACCTCCGACAAGCGCCAGCTCCTCGAAAAGCTGCTCGGCGACCCGGCGCTTGCTCGCGTCGTCGTCTTCACGCGCACCAAGCACGGGGCGAACCGCCTCGCCGGCCAGCTCGTGAAGTCCGGCTTCTCGGCCGATGCCATCCACGGCAACAAGAGCCAGAATGCCCGCCAGCGGGCGCTCGCGGCCTTCAAGTCCGGCGAGTGCCGCATTCTCGTGGCGACCGACCTGTTCGCCCGCGGCATCGACGTGGCCGAGGTCACCCATGTGGTGAACTTCGACCTGCCCAATGAGCCCGAGAGCTATGTCCACCGCATCGGCCGCACAGGCCGTGCCGGCCGGACGGGCATCGCCCTTGCCTTCTGTGATCCTTCCGAGCGCGGCCATCTCGCCGCGATCGAGAAACTGACGCGCGTGCGCCTCGCCGTGGCGGCGTCTCCCATCCAGGCCTCGTCGCCGGCACGGACCGAAATCCGTCCGGCAGCGCGTCCTGCCAGGCGTCCGCAGCCCCGCCCACGGGCTGCCTGACAATCCCTCCACCGCCAACATCGAGGAGCATTCCATGGCGACCGGGACCGTGAAGTGGTTCAACCCCCAGAAGGGCTACGGCTTCATCCAGCCGTCCGACGGCGGCAAGGATGTGTTCGTGCACATCTCGGCCGTGCAGCGCGCCGGTCTCAACGACCTTCGCGAGGGCGAGCAGGTGTCGTATGAGCTCGCCACCGACCGCCGCACCGGCAAGCAGTCGGCCGACCAGCTGAAGCTGGCCTGACGACCCGCATCGGGGCCGGACCGGGGATGGCCCGGTCCGCATGACGTCAACCGTGGTGCCGTGCGCGGCGCCGCGCCATCTCAATGCAGCCAGGCGCCGGCCCCCGACAGGCCGGAGCCGATGCGTTCCAGCACGGCGATCTCCGGTTCGTCCTCGCCTTGCATGGGCGCGACCGAGAGCACCAGGACGCCCGGCCGTCGCGCCGCGACGAAACGCGCCACCACCTGCGCCTGTTCGTAGGTGTCGAGATAATGGATGTCCTCGGCCACCATCCGGGGACCGCGCCGGATGAAGGGCACGACCGCGTACCGGGTGCGCGCTGGCACGGATGCCGGCCCGTCGTCTCCCATGATGTCCTCGCGGCGTGGCTCGCACGCCCTGTCTTGAACCATCCATGATGATCGCATGCGCCGGGCGCCCGCGAGACCGGGCTTTGCCCAACGGGATCACGCTTACGGGAAAGACCGGGGTCGGTTTTCCTTGAAGCACTCCGGCTACAACCCCGCATTGTCCTGGCGCGAACAGCCGAAAGCGGCCCGGGTGAACCGCCCGGACCGCCGACCGTGACTGAGCCTTGGCCGGTCAGCACTTGCCGAAGGACTTCTCCAGAATGACCTTCCCGGCGACGCTGATCGTCACCCTGACCCCCGTCGGAATGCCCCAGGTGGTGCAGATGTCGAGGCAGGCCTGGGCCGCCGTCCCGTTCGGGATGATCGAAGGGATGTTGAAACAGAACTTGCCGATGCCGAGCGGCAGGTTGAGGCAGACCTTGCCATCCTCCACGGTCACGCTGATGCACTGCGCGGCAACGCGGAGGTGGCCGTCGTCGATCGGGTTGAGCTCGCGCCGATTGGCTTCGATCGCGGGCGCCTCGTAGTGGGCCCGCGCCGCCTCCAGAGCGGCTTCAATCGCCTTGTCATCAAAGGAATGGAACGTCGCCATGGGGTGTCTCCCTGTGGTCCCTCGTCCGGGCGCACCATGCGCAACGGCAGGACGACTCCCTCATAGCGGGACAGCTTCCCATCTTCTATTTGGGGTTGTAACGAATGACACAAAACTATCTTAGGTTGTATTTTGGCCAAGCGCACGCGCTGCCCGGACGGGGCGGCTCAGCTCATCGGGAGATGGGCGGGAGCCGCGCCGGGCGGCTCCCCACTTGTCACAGCGCGTGGCGCTGCTGCCACTCGCGCATCGCCGCCGCGTCGCGCGGCGTGATGTCCGGGAAGTCCGGATCGGCGGTGGCCGGATCGAAGTACTTCCAGGAGCGGGCGCATTTCACGCCAGCCGCCTTGGCCGGCTCCACAGCCACGCCGCGGATGTCGTCGGCGCGATAGGCCGTGGCCGGCCCCTCGCCCGCAACCACGCGGATGGCGGAGGTGATGGCGACCTCGGCGAGGTCGATGCCCTCCACAGCCGCCATGAGCTCGGGATCGGCAATGTGGACCACCGGGGCCGCCTCCAGCGAGGAGCCGAGCCGCTTGGCGGCACGCTCCAGCTCCAATGCGCCGGTGACGGCGCGGCGGACCTTGCGGATCTTCTCCCAGCGGGCATCGAGGGCCGGGTCGAGCCAGGCCTCGGGCGCCGCGTAGAAGCCCTGGAGGTGCACCGAGCCGTCACGGCCATAGCGATCCCACCAGGCCTCCTCGGCGGTGAAGGAGAGCACCGGCGCAAGCCAGGTCGTCACGGCCTTGAAGATCTCCTCGATGACCGCCAGCGCCGCCTTGCGGGCCGGCGCCGAGACCGGATCGCAGTAGAGGCGGTCCTTGCGGATGTCGAAATAGAAGGCCGAGAGCTCGACATTCATGAACTGCGTCAGCGCGGCGAAGACCTTCTTGTAGTCGTAGTCGCGATAGGCGGCGTGGATCTGCGGCGTGAGCTCGGCCAGCCGGTGCAGCATGAGCCGCTCGAGGTCCGGCAGGGTGGCGACGTCGGGCAGGGCTGAGCCGTCGTGATGGGCGAGCGCGCCCAGCATCCAGCGGATGGTGTTGCGCAGCTTGCGATAGGCATCCGAGGTCGTCTGCAGGATCTCCTTGCCGATGCGCAGGTCGTCCGAATAGTCGGAGGCCGCAACCCACAGGCGCAGGATGTCGGCGCCCGACTGCTTGATGACGTCCTGCGGGGCCACCGTGTTGCCCAGCGACTTCGACATCTTGCGGCCCTCGCCGTCGAGGACGAAGCCGTGGGTCAGCACCACGTCATAGGGCGCACGGCCACGCGTGCCGCAGCTTTCCAGCAGCGAGGAATGGAACCAGCCGCGGTGCTGGTCGGAGCCTTCGAGGTACATGACGGTGTCGGCCCCGCCATCGACCTTGCGCTTGAGGCCGGCGAAGTTCGGGAAGTCCTGCGGCCGCTCCAGCGTGAAGGCGTGGGTGGAGCCGGAATCGAACCAGACGTCGAGCACGTCGTCGACCTTGTCCCAGTCATCCGCCTTGTACTGCGGGCCGAGGAAGCGCTCCTTGGCGCCGGCCTTGAACCAGGCATCGGCGCCCTCCTGGCGGAAGGCCTCGATGATGCGCAGGTCCACGGTCGGATCGCGCAGGATCTCGCCGCTGTCGCGGTTGACGAAGACGGCGATGGGCACGCCCCAGGCGCGCTGGCGCGAAACCACCCAGTCCGGGCGGTTCTCGATCATGCCGCGGATGCGGTTCTCGCCGGATTCCGGCACCCACTGGGTCTCGCCGATGGCCTTGAGCGCCCGCTGACGCAGCGTCGTGCCGTCGTCATAGGGCTTGTCCATGGCGATGAACCACTGGGGCGTGTTGCGGAAGATGACCGGCTTCTTGGAGCGCCAGGAATGCGGATACTGGTGCTTCAGGCGCCCGCGCGCGACGAGGCGGCCAGCGGCCACCAGCGCGTCGATGACCGCCTGGTTGGCATCGCCCTTGTCGCCCTTCTCGGTGATGACCTGGCGGCCCTCGAAGCCGGGGGCCTCCTTGGTCAGGCGGCCGTCGCCATCCACCGTGTAGGGGATGCGGGTCTCGATGGCGCGCTCGGCGAGCATGCGGCCGCTCGCCATCCAGATCTCGAAGTCCTCGCGGCCATGGCCGGGGGCGGTGTGAACGAAGCCGGTGCCGGCATCGTCGGTGACGTGATCGCCGTCGAGCAGCGGCACGTCGAAGCCGTAGCCGAGATTGGCGAGGGGATGGGCGCAGGTGAGGCCGGCGAGTTCGTCCGCCGAGACATCGGCCACGAGCTCGAAGCCCTCGACCTTGGCCTGCTTGAACACGCTCTCGGCCAGGGCCTTGGCGAGGATGTAGGTGTTGCCGACCCGCGCCCAGTTGTCGGCCGGCGAGGCCATGACCCGGTAGAGGCCATAGGCGATGCGGTTCGAATAGGAGATGGCGCGGTTGCCGGGGATGGTCCAGGGCGTGGTCGTCCAGATGACGACGCTGGCGTTCTTCAGATGCGCGAGCTTGTCCCGGGCCGCCGTGTCGGCGACCGCCGGCGAAACCGCCCGCACCGGGAAGGCCGCCCAGATCATGTCGCTCTGGTAGTCGTGATACTCGACCTCGGCCTCGGCCAGGGCGGTCTTCTCCACCACCGACCACATGACCGGCTTCGAGCCGCGATAGAGCTGTCCGCTTTCGGCGAACTTGATGATCTCCTCGGCGATCTGCGCCTCGGCGTGGAAGGTCATGGTCTGATAGGGGTTCGCCCAGTCGCCGACGACGCCGAGGCGCTTGAACTCCTCGCGCTGCACGTTCAGCCAGTGGGTGGCGAAGGCGCGGCATTCCTGGCGGAACTCGACGACCGGCACCTCGTCCTTGTTCTTGCCCTTGGAGCGGTACTCCTCCTCGATCTTCCACTCGATCGGCAGGCCGTGGCAGTCCCAGCCGGGCACGTAGTCGCTGTCGAAGCCGAGCATCTGCTGCGACTTCGTCACCATGTCCTTGAGGATCTTGTTGAGCGCGTGGCCGATATGGAGATGGCCGTTGGCGTAGGGAGGGCCGTCGTGGAGCACGAAGCGGTCGCGGCCGCGGGCGGAGCGGCGCAGGCGACCGTAGAGGTCCATCTCCTCCCAGGACTTGAGGATCTGCGGCTCCTTTTCCGGGAGCCCCGCCCGCATCGGGAAGGGCGTCTCGGGCAGGAGAAGGGTCTTCGAATAGTCGAAGGCGTCGGTGGGGTTCTGGTCGGACATGGTGGGTCGGCCGGGACGAGCGGCAAGAGGCCGCGGAGAAGTCGGAGCGGGTGAAGAGCTTAAACCCCGGACCTCCGGGCGCACGCGACGGGCCGCGCGGCCTTCAGGAGGCCGGGCCGGTAATTCGCGAAGCGGTGCGGGCGGCGAAGCGCATGCCGTCCTTTAAGGGGAAGGCGGGCGGAAAGGCAAGCGCGGCGCTGGCCTCAAGGCGCATCGACACGCTGGGCGAAGGCGACAAGCGCCGGCCTGACCGTGGCCAGGTGGGCGACGCCTGCCGCCTGGCGGGCGCGGGCCGCCACCGCCCGGCGCTGGGCGGGCTCCAGGCCGGCGGCCAGCCGCGGCGCCACCTCTGTCAGCGCAGTGGCGAGGATGGCGGCGTGGGCCGGCGGGATCGGTGACTCGTCCATGGTGGTCAGAAGCCCGCGCGCCACCTGGGAGGCGCCGATCCGCACGCGATCGAGGCCATCCTGCCGCGTCTCGGTCCTCTGATCGGCAGGGAGCCTCGCCAGATAGGCCACGGTTGCCTCCATGAGGGTGGCCGTGCAGCGGGCGGAGAAGGCCAGGCCGGGCATGATCTCGTCGCCGAAGGTGGCGATGTTGGCCTTCACGTCGGCGCGGGCACGACCCCGCGGCACGAAATCGGTGTAGCGCTGCCAGACCGACGCTCCGGCCTCGCAGAACCGCGCGAGAACGAGGACATCGTCGGCTCCCGCACGGCGGCGCGGATCGGTGAGCTTGCGGTCCCACGCTGCCTCGAGCACCTGCCGGACGGCGGGATCGGCAATGCGCGGGAGGCTGCCGGCCTGTGCAGCCGCATTCGCCATCTCATTGAAGCGCCGGACTGCGGCAGCGGCGGAGCGGTCGTCGAGGGGAGCCGAGGCCGCGGGGCCCTGCCCTGCCAGGGAGAGCGTGGCCAGGGTCACCATGACGAGCATCAGTCGGGGCAGCATGCCAACTCCTGCAAGCGGACCATCGTCGGGTGCATCCATACCAACGGTTGCAGAGAACAGAAACAGCTGCGCGACGGCGCGCGGCAGAAACAGGCGGGTCCGACACAGGGGGCCCTCCGGAGCCCCTCCCATGATCCGCCTCGCCCTCGCCCCTCTTCTTCTGGCAGCCGGCCTCGCCGCAGCCTCGGCCGCCGAGACGATCCGCGCCCTGCCGCCCGCCATGGTCGGCACCTGGGGCTATGAGGAGCGATCCTGCTCCGAGGAGACCGATGACGGCCGGGTCGAGGTCAAGCCGCGCGAGGTCACCTTCTTCGCGGCGTTCTGCCGGTTCAGCCGCATCCGCGTCGAGCGCGGCGCCATCGTGGGAAGCGGGCGTTGCCGTGGCGAGGGCGAGACGCAGGTGGACCAGGGCGAGGTGAGCTTCCGCCAGATCAGCCCGACGCGGCTGGAGATCAACGTGCAGAACTCGCCCCACATCTACCAGCGTTGTGATCGGCCGCTGCCCGTTCGTTGACGTCACGGCGGAACCGCGGCGCGGCTCCCTCGTTCGTCCGGGACCTTCCCCCGAACCCGGAGCCTCCCGTGCCGCAGATCGCACAGTCCAAGATTCTCATCCTCGCCACCGACGGTTTCGAGCAGTCCGAGCTCGAGGTGCCGCTGAACAGCCTGCGGGACAAGGGCGCGACGGTGCATGTCGCCTCGCCTGCCAAGACCCTCTCGCCCGGCGAGATCCGCGGCTGGGACAAGGCCGACTGGGGCCGCACCGTGCCGGTCGACCAGACCCTCGAGCAGGTGGACGCCAATGCCTATGACGCTCTCGTCCTGCCGGGCGGCGTGATCAATCCCGACAAGCTGCGCGTCGAGAAAAAGGCGGTCGACACGATCCGCCGCTTCGTTGCCGACGGCAAGGTGGTCGCCGCCATCTGCCATGGCCCCTGGCTGCTGGCCGAGGCCGGCGTCACGGCGGGCTTGCGCATGACCTCCTACCAGTCGATCCGCACGGACATGGAGAATGCCGGCGGCGACTGGGTCGACGAGGAGGTCGTCACCGACCAGGGCATCATCACCTCACGCGCGCCCAAGGACCTGCCGGCCTTCGTCGCCAAGATCGTCGAGGAGATCGAGGAAGGCCGCCACGAGCGCGCCGCCTGAGGCCCTGCGCCCCCTGAAACGACGAAGCCCGGCCATTGGCCGGGCTTCTGCATTCGTGGACGGAACGGAGCGCTTACTCCGCCGCCTCCGCATAGGCCTGCGGCCGGGTCCAGCGCAGGACCGGGTTGCGGGCCGCCCGCGTCTCGTCGAGGCGGCGGCGCGGGGCATGGAAGGGCGCATTCTTGAAGCGCTCGACCTGGCCGCGCTTCGCCGACAGGGCGAGGTCACGCAGCGTGGCGATGAAGAGGTCGAGGGAAGCCTTCGATTCCGACTCCGTCGGCTCGATGAGCATGGCGCCGTGGACGACCAGCGGGAAATACATGGTCATCGGGTGGTAGCCCTCGTCGATCATCGCCTTGGCGAAGTCGAGCGTGGAGACGCCGGTGTTCTTCAGCCACTCGTCGTCGAACAGCGCCTCGTGCATGCAGGGCTGGTTGCCGAAGGGCAGGCTCATCAGGTCCGCGAGCGAGGCGCGGATGTAGTTGGCGTTGAGCACCGCATCCTCCGAGGCCTGCTTCATGCCGTCAGCGCCGTGGCTGAGCATGTAGGCGAGCGCGCGGACGAACATGCCCATCTGGCCGTGGAAGGCCGACATGCGTCCGAAGGGCATCTCGCCCTTCTCCAGCTTGCCGCCCTCCTCGACCAGCGAGAAGCCCTTGCCGGCGCGGATGAAGGGATAGGGCACGAAGGCCGCCAGGCGCTCCGACAGCACGACGGGACCGGCGCCCGGACCGCCGCCGCCATGGGGCGTCGAGAAGGTCTTGTGCAGGTTGATGTGCATGGCGTCGACGCCGAGGTCACCCGGGCGGGCCTTGCCGACGATGGCGTTGAAGTTGGCGCCGTCGCAGTAGAAATAGGCCCCGGCGTCGTGGATCGCCTTGGCGATCTCGACGATCTCCTTCTCGAAGATGCCGCAGGTGTTGGGGTTGGTGAGCATGATCGCCGCGACGTCGGGCGTCAGCGCCGCCTTGACGTCGGAGACGTGGACCGTGCCATCGGCCTGGGCGGGGACGGCCTTCACCTCGAAGCCGATAAGCGCGGCCGTCGCAGGGTTCGTGCCGTGCGCCGATTCAGGCACCAGCACGATCTTGCGATGGCCCTCGCCCTTGGCCTCCAGCGCCGCCTTGATGGCCATCATGCCGGCGAGCTCGCCATGGGCGCCGGCCTTGGGGCTCATCGCCACGGCGGGCATGCCGGTGAGCTCCTTGAGGTAGTCGGCGAGGCGGTCGATCAGCTCCAGCGCGCCCTGCACGGTGGAGACCGGCTGGAGCGGGTGGATGTCACCGAAGCCCGGCAGCCGCGCCATCTTCTCGTTGAGGCGGGCATTGTGCTTCATGGTGCAGGAGCCGAGCGGGAAGAGCCCGGTGTCGATGCCGAAGTTCTTCTGGCTGAGGCGCACGTAGTGGCGCATCGTCTCCGGCTCGGAGAGGCCCGGCAGGTCGATCGGCTCCTTGCGGGCGAGCTTGCCGAGGCGCGACTTCACCTTCTTCGGCTCGGGCAGGTCGACGCCGGTGACCTCGGGACGGCCGATCTCGAAGATCAGCGCTTCCTCGATCTGCAGCGCCTTGTTGCCGGTGAAGGTCGGGTGGGCGGAGGCGGCACCGGCCTCGCCGGCGGCGGTGGGACGACCCTGATTGTTCATGGACATGGGACCGCTCCTCAGAGGCTGGCGCCGAGCGCGGCCACGAAGGCGGCGCGATCGTCGTCGGTGTTCACTTCGGTGTTGGCGACGAGGAGGATATCCTTCAGCGCCTTGTGCTTGGGCCACAGCCGCGCGGCGGGAACGCCCGCCAGCACGCCCTTCTTCGCCATCTTCTCCACGACCTTGGCGGCATCGCCCGGCACGCGGATGGCGAACTCGTTGAAGAAGCTGCCGTTCAGCACCTCGACGCCGTCGACGTCAGCGAGGCGGTCGGCGAGATCGCAGGCATTGGCGTGGTTGATGGCGGCGAGGCGGCGCAGGCCGGTCTCGCCGAGCAGCGTCATGTGGATGGTGAAGGCGAGGCACATCAGGCCGGAATTGGTGCAGATGTTGGAGGTCGCCTTCTCGCGGCGGATATGCTGCTCGCGGGTCGAGAGCGTCAGCACGAAGCCGCGGCGGCCTTCCGCATCCACTGTCTCGCCGCAGAGGCGGCCCGGCATCTGCCGGACATATTTCTGCTTGGTGGCGAAGAGGCCGACATAGGGACCGCCGAAATTGAGACCGACGCCGATGGACTGGCCCTCGGCGACGACGATGTCCGCGCCCATGGCACCGGGCGGGGTCACGGCGCCGAGCGAGACCACCTCAGTGACGACGGCGATCAGAAGAGCGCCGGCATCCTGCGCCTTCTTGGCGATGGCGGTGAGGTCGTGGAGGTTGCCGAAGACATCCGGCGTCTGGATGACGATGCAGGAGGTCTCGGCGTCGATGGCGGCGGCCACCGCCTTGAGGTCGGCGCTGGCATCGGCCGGGTTCGGCTCCAGCGAGACGAGTTCGTCGCCGGCCATGCGGGACAGCGTCTCGATCGTGTCGCGGTAGTGCGGATGCAGGTTGCCGGCGAGGATCGCCTTGCGCCGCTTGGTGACTCGATGCGCCATCAGCACGGCCTCGGCCGCGCCCGTCGAGCCGTCATACATGGAGGCGTTGGCGACCTCCATGCCGGTGAGGAGCGCCACCTGGGTCTGGAACTCGAACAGGTACTGGAGAGTGCCCTGGGCGATTTCCGGCTGGTAGGGCGTGTAGCTCGTCAGGAACTCGGAGCGCTGGATCAGATGATCCACCGAGGCCGGGACATGGTGCTTGTAGGCGCCGGCGCCGACGAAGAAGGGCACCTCGGAGGCCGTGATGTTCTCCGCCGCCATGGCGCCCATGATGCGCTCGACATCGAGCTCGCCCTTGGCCTTCGGCAGGTCGACGAGGCCTTTGAGCAGCTTCGATTTCGGCACGTTGGCGAAGAGGTCGTCGACGGCGGCGACGCCGATCTTGGCCAGCATGTCGGTGCGGTCTTGGGGCGTCAGCGGCAGGTAGCGCATTGCGGTCTCCGGGCAGTCGGATGGGGAGGCGCGGGCCGCAGCGAGCGGCCCGCCGGCACTCACAGCGTGTCGAGGAAGGCCTTGTAGGCGGCCTCGTCCATGAGCTCGTCGAGCTCGGCGGGATTGGCGATCTTCACCTTGAAGAACCAGCCCTTGCCGGCCGGGTCGTCGTTGACGGTGGCGGGCGCGCCTTCGAGGTCGGGGTTGGCCTCGACCACCTGGCCGGAGACCGGCGAGTAGATGTCGGAGGCGGCCTTGACGCTTTCGACCACAGCGGCGCTGTCGCCCTTCTTCACGGCCTTGCCGCTGGAGGGGAGCTCCACGAAGACCACGTCGCCGAGCTGCTCCTGGGCGTAGTGGGAAATGCCCACCGTGCCGACGTCGCCGTCGATGCGGATATATTCGTGGTCCTTGGTGTATTTGGTCGTGGCCATGGTCATCCCCTGGTGAAGTGGTTCGGCGGCTCAGCCGCGGACATAGCGATGCCGTGCGAAGGGCATGGTCACGACCTTGCCCGGCAGGTCCTTGCCGCGGACCTCGAGGAGCACGGGCGTGCCCGGCTCGGCGAAGCGGCGGTTGACGTAGCCCATGGCGAGCGGGCCGTTGATGGTCGGGCCGAAGCCGCCCGAGGTGACCGTGCCGATGGGCTGGCCGTCGGCGGACTTCACCACCGTTCCCTCGCGGGCCGGAGCGCGGCCATCGGGCAGGATGCCGACACGCAGGCGCGACGCACCCTCGGCCAGCTCCTTCTGGATGCGGGCGGCGCCGAGGAAGCCGCCCTCGGCGCGGCGGCGCTTCTGGATCGACCAGGTGAGGCCGGCCTCGACGGGCGAGGTTGTGGTGTCGATGTCATGGCCGTAGAGGCAGAGGCCCGCCTCGAGGCGCAGCGAGTCACGGGCGCCGAGGCCGATCGGCTTGACGCGCGGATCGGCGAGCAGCTTGCGGGTCAGCGCCACCGCATCGCCGCTCTTCACTGAGATCTCGACGCCGTCCTCGCCGGTATAGCCGGTGCGGGAGACATGGGCCCAGATACCGTCGATGGCTAAGTCCACCGAGGTCATGAACTTCAGGCCGGCGAGCGAGGGCGCGAGCGTCGCCACCGCCGCGACGGCCTCGGGGCCCTGCACTGCGATCAGCGCGAGATCGTCGGCGACCTTCAGGGTCACGCCGGCCGGGAGATGCGCCCGCATATGGGCGTAGTCGGCGTCCTTGCAGGCGGCGTTCACCACCAGATAGAGCCAGTGCTCATGGCCGGGATGGCCAAGGCGCGTGATCATCAGGTCGTCGAGGATGCCGCCCTCGGCATTGGTGAACTGGGAATAGCGCTGCTGGCCGAGCTTCAGCGCCATGACATCGGCGGGCACCAGGGCCTCGAGCGCGGCGGCGGCCGTCTCGTAGCGGCCGTCCTCGGGGATGAGGAAGCACTGGCCCATATGGCTGACATCGAACAGGCCGGCGCTGGTGCGGGTCCAGTTGTGCTCAGCAAGGACGCCGGTCGGATACTGCACCGGCATGTCGTAGCCGGCGAAGGGGACCATCTTGGCTCCGAGCTCGCCATGCAGGGCATGGAGAGGTGTGGTCAGCAACGGGCCGTCCTGGGGCTCGCCCATGGGTCCTGCACTCCGGCGCGCGGACGCGTCCGGTCATGCCGAACACGTTCCGATTACGGGCTTGTCGCCCGCTCGCGCCCCTCTGTCGCAGGACCTGAGAGATTCACCGCGGCCCGCAAGGGCCGACGCCCTCGGGCGCCATCGGCTTACTCCGTCGGTGGGCCGGGATTGGACCTCCGGCCGCTTTCCAGAATGCCATTCCCCCGGCGGTCCTTTTGCCTGAGAGGTTCCGGGGCCGTTGCTCCTTCGGCGCCGGGGGATCCCATCAATTCAAAGACCACCCGGACTCTCCCGCCGGGTTCATATGGCACGGCATCGCAATGGCCGGATCATGCGGCGAAGTCAAGGCGAGCCTGTGGGCACGCCTGCCGCAAAGAAAGGCAGGCGCGAAAGGCGTCAGCGCTGGGCGGTGCGGGCGCGGCCGCGGCGCTGGCGCTCGGGCTGCTGGGCCTGGGTGTCGAAGCCGACGAAGATGATGTAGGTGGCCAGTTCCGCAGCCTCCGGCAGGGGGAAGCTCACCTGGTCCTCGACCTGGGTGAAGGAGACGCTCGGCGAGCCCGAGGGGATCTCGATCGGCACCTGATAGAGACGGGTCCAGACTGGCGTCGACAGGCCGCGCGTCACCGCGACGCGGATCGGCAGCGTGACGCGGCCGGCATCACCCTTCGGGCCGACCAGGACGCGGCCCTCGATGCCGACGCGGATGGTCATGGTCTGGCCCTCGATGCGGCACTCGCGGGCAAGATCGGTGATCGTGCCCTGGTAGCGCAGCTCGGTCGGACCCTCGCCCCCCTGGCGCCAGACGGCCGAGCCGTCGCGAACCTCGATGCGCGGGCAGGCGTCGGGGTTGAGGTTCTGCTGGCCCTGCGGGACGGGCTGGCCGAACAGGGCGGTATGGACGGGCGAGCCGACGCCGGGCGGCGTCTGCGGGGCGGGCTGCGCCGCCTGCTGCGGCTGGCCGAAGAGATTGCCGCCGGTCGAGCCGCAGGCGCCGAGCGCCAGAGCCGTCATCAGCACGGCCGTTGCCTTCCAGATACGCACGCCCAAACCCTCGCATTGCCGTCGGGATCGGCGCTTATAGCAAGAGCCGTCGGGCGGAACAAAGGCGTTCATGCTGCCATCCACCGGCAGGCTGCGACGCCGTTCATCGGCTTCGCTGATGGACAAATCGCACGTTTTTCATGAGAAGGGCCGAACGCCGCCGCTAGACTGGCGCGATTGCCCCCGCCCCACAGGATAAGCCGCATGACCGCCGATCTCCTCGCCTCGCTGCGCCCGGAAGCCTCGGGCGCCCCCGCCAGCGGCATCGTCGAGCTGTCGAAATATGCGCGGGCGGCCGGCGACGTGATCCAGCTCTGGGTCGGCGAGGGGGACACGCCCACCCCCTCCTTCATCTACGAGGCGGCGACGCGCTCGCTCGCGGCGGGCGAGACCACCTACACCTGGCAGCGCGGCATCCCGGAGCTGCGCCAGGCCATCGCGACCTATGCCTCCGACCTCTACGGCCGCGAGCTGTCGCCGGAGCGCTTCTTCGTCTGCGGCTCGGGCATGCAGGCGATCCAGATCGCCATGACCATGGTGGCGGGCCCGGGCGACGAGATCCTCATCCCCTCCCCCACCTGGCCGAACGCCCCGGCGGCTGCGGGCCTGCGCGGCGCGACGCCGGTCTTCGTCGCGCTCGACCATGGCAATCGCGGCTGGCAGATCGACCTCGACAAGCTTGAGGCGGCGATCACGCCGAAGACCAAGGCGATGTTCATCAACACGCCGTCCAACCCGACCGGCTGGACCGCGACGAAGGAGGAGCTCGCCGCGATCCTCGCGCTCGCCCGCCGGCACGGGCTGTGGATCGTCGCCGACGAGATCTATACCCGCTTCGTCTGGACCGAGGGGTCGCCGCGCCGCGCTGCCTCCTTCCACGACGTGCGCGAGGACGGCGACCGCATCATCTGGGTCAACACCTTCTCGAAGAACTGGGCGATGACCGGGTGGCGCACCGGCTGGGTGGAGGCCGACCCGTCCCTCGGCGACGTCGTCGAGAACCTCATCCAGTATTCCACCTCGGGCTCGCCGGTCTTCGTGCAGCGGGCCTGCGCCGTCGCGCTGGAGCGCGGCGAAAGCTTCCTCGCCCATCAGGTCGCCAAGGCGCGCAAGGCCCGCGACATCGTCTCCGAGGCGATCGAGGCCACAGGCCGCTGCCGGTTCTCGCGGCCGGACGGCGCCTTCTACCTGTTCTTCGGCATCGACGGCGTCACCGATTCGAACGCTGCGGCGATGAAGCTAGTCGACATCGCCAAGGTCGGGCTCGCCCCGGGGAGCGCCTTCGGGCCCGGCGGCGAAGGCCATTTGAGGCTCTGCTACCTGCGCTCGCAGGAGCAGATCGAGATCGCGGCCGAGCGTTTGCGCACCGCCATCCCCCTTTTGTGATGCATTTTGGGGAAGGAAGCCGCCCTTCCCCGTTGCAATGCGCAAAACTCCGTAGCATGGTCCGGGGGGTGAGGCGAGTTGACGCAGGGGGCCAACCTGCGCAGCGCCACGCGGAGGATCCCCCATCCAGCAGGTCGTCCCCCCACCGGCGAGTGTTTCCGAGGCCCGGCTGTCGAGCGTTCTCGACATGGCCGGCGAAGGCATCGTCGTGCTGGATGCCGGCGGCACGATCCTCGTCTTCAACAAGGCCTGCGAGGCCATGTTCGGCCGCAGCACTGCCGACGTCGCCGGACACAAGTTCGGGCTCCTGCTGGCCGGGCCACGCCAGCCGGAGGACGCGCTGCTCGCGGCCTGGGTCGGCGCGCCGCGTGAGATCGCCGCCCGCCACCGTGACGGCACGGTGCTGCCCATCGAACTGTCGCTGGCCCGCGCCGACACGGCCGAGGGCGCGCAGTTCATCGCCATCCTGCGGGACCTCAGGCCCCGCCGCGCCACGCAGGAGCGGCTGGCCCGCCGCGAGGCGGAGCTCTCGCATCTCGCCCGCGTCGCGGCGCTCGACCAGATGGGCGCGGCCCTTGCCCATGAGCTCAACCAGCCGCTGACGGCGGCGACCCTCTACCTCCAGGCCGCCGACAGGCTGCTCGACCCGAATGGGGCGGCGACCGAGGTCGTCGCCAAGGCGCGCCGCGAGGCGGAACGGGCCGGCCGCATCGTCCGCGCCATGCGCCAGTTCATCGCCAACCGTCCGCCGGAGCAGGTGCCGGTCGCGCTGGTGCCGCTGGTCGAGGAGGCGGTGGAGCTGACGCTGATGGGCCGCCGCGCCTGCGGCGGCGTCGGCATCGAGGAGGCGGTGCCCGGCGTCTCGGTGGTCGGCGACGCCATCCAGATCCAGCAGATCGTCGTCAATCTCGTGCGCAACGCCCTGGACGCGGTCGGCGGCCGCGAGGGCGCGCATGTCACCGTCACCATCGGCGCCGCAGGCGGCAAGGCGATGATCGCCGTTACCGACAACGGCACCGGCGTGCCGCCGGAGGCGGTCGCGGACCTGTTCACGCCCTTCGCCACGTCCAAGCGCTCCGGCCTTGGCCTCGGCCTCGCCATTTCCCGCACCATCGCCGAGGCGCATGGCGGCGATATCCATGTCGAGCCCGGCGGTGACGGCCGCGGCGCAACCTTCACGCTGATCCTGCCGCTTCAGACGGGACCGGTTCCTTACCCTGACGAACGGAGGGCCAATCCGTGAGCACCCATCATCGCAATGACGTCTATGTGGTCGATGACGATCCGGCCGTGCGCGACGCGCTGAGCACCATCCTGTCGATGGAGGGCTTCGGCGTCACCGGCTTCGCCGACGGCCCGTCCTTCGTCACCGCGGCGCGGCACCGCCGGCCGGCCTGCGTCATCCTCGACGTCAACATGCCAGGCACGTCGGGCCTCGACGTGCTGCGCCAGTTGAAGGCCTCCGCCTCCACGGCGCCCGTCTTCGCCATTTCCGGCCAGGCCGACATCCCCATGGCCGTCGATGCGATCCGCAATGGCGCGCTCGACTTCTTCGAGAAGCCGTTCGACGCCGGCCGTCTCGTCAGCCGCGTGCGGGAGGCCATCGCCCAGAGCGAGCAGCCGGCCGCGCAGCCCTCGCGGCTTGCCTCCTACTTCCCCGGTATGGAACTGCTGACGCCGCGCGAGCGCGAGGTGCTGGAGCAGATCGCCGCCGGTTCCTCCAACAAGGAGGCGGGCCGGACGCTCGGCATCAGCCCGCGCACCGTCGAGGTGCACCGGGCCCGCATCATGGAAAAGCTCGGCGCCCGCAACGCGGCGGACCTTGTCCGCATCGTGCTGACCGAGCACTGAGCGGCGGCGTCAACCGCGGCTGACGGCGGCCTGCTCGAAGGTCGCCATGCCCTGGTGGACGGCGAGCGCATTGCGGACGATGCCGCAGGCGAGCGCCGCTCCCGATCCCTCGCCGAGCCGCATGCCGAGATCGAGCAGCGGACGCTTGCCGATCTTCTCGAGCACGCGGCCATGGGCGGCCTCTGCCGAGCGATGGGCGGCGATGCAATGGTCGAGGCTCGCCGGGTCCAGCGCGTGCAGGATGGCGGCGGCCGCGGTCACCACATAGCCGTCGAGCAGCACCGGGATGCGCTGCAGGCGCGCGGCGATGATGGCGCCGACGGTGGCGGCGATCTCGCGGCCGCCGACCCGGCGGAGCACTTCCAGCGGATCAAGGCCGGGACCGCCGGCGCGGGCGACGGCGCGAGCCACGACCTCGGCCTTGCGCGCCAGCCCGGCGTCATCGACGCCGGTGCCACGGCCGACCCAGTCCGCTGCCTCGCCGCCATAGAGGGCGTGATGGACCGCGGCGGCGATGGTGGTGTTGCCGATGCCCATCTCGCCGAGGCAGAGCAGGTCGGCCCCGACAATGGCCTCCATGCCGAAGGCGATGGTGGCGGCGCAGGCGGCCTCGTCGAAGGCGTCCTCCTCGCTGATGTCCGGGGTCGGCACGTCGATGGCGAGGTCAAAGACCTTAAGGCCGATATCGTTGGCGACGCAGAGCTGGTTCACCGCGGCCCCGCCGGCGGCGAAATTGTCGAGCATCTGGCGGTTCACGGCATCCGGGAAGGCTGAGACCCCTTGCTTCGTGACGCCGTGCGACGTGGCGAAGATGGCGACGAGCGGCCGGTCGACGCGCGGCTTGGGATTGGCGCTCCACGCGGCCACCCATTCGACGATCGTCTCCAGACGGCCGAGCGCGCCCGCCGGCTTGGTCAGTTCGGCGTCACGCGCCCGGACGGCGGCGATGGCCGCCTCGTCCGGGCCGGGCATGCGCGTCAACAGGTCGCGGATGTCGTCGAAGGGAAGGCCCGTCGGGCTGTGGGACGGCGAAGGCATGGAGCGCTTTCGAAATCGAATTGGGGGGCGAGCGGTAACAAGAGCGGGTATCGGCGCACAAGCCGTCTGGCGGCGGCGCGCCGCACTGGCTATGCCATTCGCCATGGACAATCCAGCCCTCTGGCGCGACACCGTCATCGCGCTGCGCTTTTTCTCGCGCCTGCCGCTGCCCGCCCTGCCGGGCGAGAAGGATCCCCATGGGCTGCCCGACTTCACCCGGCTCATTCGGGCGGTGCCGCTGGCGGGATTCGTCCTCGGTGGCCTTGCCGGCGCCGTGGTGCTGGCCGCCTCGCTGGTGCTGCCGCCGGTGATCGCGGCGCTGCTTGGCGTTGCGGCGGCGGTGGTGATGACCGGGGCCTTCCACGAGGATGGGCTTGCCGATTCCGCCGACAGCTTCGGCGGCATGACGACCGAGCGGCGCCTCGACATCATGAAGGACAGCCGCATCGGGACCTTCGGGGCCGCCGCCCTCATCCTGGGCCTTGGCCTGCGCGTGGCTGGCATCGCCGCCCTGGTGGCCTCGGTCGGCGGCGGGCGGACGGCGCTCGCCATGGCGGCGATCGGCGCCGCCTCGCGCACCGTGGCGCTCGGCCTGCAGGTCCATCTCGATCCTGCCCGCGTCGAGGGGGCCGCCTATGCGACCGGCCGTCCGCAGGCGGCGGACTGGCATGTGGCGCTCGCCATCGCGGCCGGCCTTGCCCTGCTCCTCATCCCGGCCGGGGGCGTGGCCGGAGGCTTCCTCGCCTTCGGTGTCGCCGGGCTCATCCTGCCGCTCGCCATCCGCTTCGCTGCCGCCCATGTCGGCGGCCAGACCGGCGATCTCACCGGCGCGACCCAGCAGGTCATCGAGATCGCCATGCTGCTGGTGCTCGTGGCCATCGCCGTGCCAGTGGGAGCTGCCTGATGAACGCGCCCCTGCCGCCGGTTTCCAGCCCCTGCGTCCGGATCTGCCGCATCGACCCGCAGGCGCGCATCTGCGAGGGCTGTGGCCGCAGCCTCGACGAGATCGCCAACTGGATGGCCATCGGCGAGGTCCGCCGCCGCGCCGTCATGGCGGAGCTGCCGGGCCGTCTCGCGCGACTGGCGGGGCGCTGAGCCATGCGGCTGGTGCTGTGGATCCTCCTGGTCAGCGTGGTCCTCTTGGTGATGGTCGCGGCGATCCGCTCGGGCGGCCTCGCCGAAGGCAATCTCGATGCCGGCGACTGGGCCTCAATCGTCGGCCTCACCATGCTCGCCACGCTCAGCGGCGCGACGGTGCTCGGCATGTTCCGCGGCCGGGCCGGCGACGCGGTCCAGGCCGCCCTCGCCTGGCTCGGCATCTTCGCCGTCCTCGGCGTCGTCTACACCTATCGCTACGAGTTCGAGTCGGTCGGCCGCCGCGTCCTTGGCAATGTCATCCCCGGCATGGGCCAGGAGGGCGTCACGGGCAGCCGCGAGGTGACCGTTCCTCGCAGCGGTGGATCCACCTTCGTCGCGCGCGTCTCCCTCAATGGCTCCCGCGCCGTGCCCATGCTGGTTGATACCGGCGCCTCGGCGCTGGTGCTGACCGACGCCGATGCCCGCCGCGCCGGCATCGATCCGGCGACCCTCTCCTTCTCCATTCCCGTCCAGACCGCCAACGGGTCGGCGCTGACTGCCGCGACGACCATCGGCACGGTGACGCTCGGCCCCATTGTCGAGCGCAATGTCAGGGCCCTCGTTGCCCGGCCCGAAGCCCTCACCACCAGCCTTCTCGGCCACACCTTCCTCGACCGCCTCGACAGCTACGAGGTGCGCGGCGGGCGGATGGTGCTGCGCGGACGCAACTGACGGCTTGCCAGCGTGACGCCACCGGCGGCATGGTCCGCGCCGCAGAGAGGATGCCCATGAGCCCGATTTCCCGTCGTGACACGCTGACCGCCGGCCTTGGTGCGGGCCTCGCCGTCGTCGCCGGCAGCGAGGTCCAGGCGCAGACCCCTCCCCCGCGCGGGACGATGATCTCGCTGCTGCTGGTCAACGACATCTACAAGATGGGCGACGAGAACGGCCGTGGCGGCTTCGCCCGCCTCAACGCCATCGTGAAGGCCGAGCGCGCCCGCGGCGTGCCCATGCTCTACGTCCATGCCGGCGACATGTTCTCGCCCTCGCTGATGTCTGGATTCGACCAGGGCGCCCACACGGTCGAACTCACCAACATCGCCGCGCCCGATGTCTTCGTGCCGGGCAATCACGAGTTCGACTTTGGCCCTGAGGCCTACATGAAGCGCCGGCAGGAATCGCGCTTCCCCTGGTATGCCTCGAACATGCGCGCGGCCGATGGCGCGCTGCTGCCGGGCCACGAGGACGGCCGGATCATCGATCTTGGCGGCGTGAAACTCGGTGTCTTCGGTGTCGTCCTGCCCAATTCGCCGGAGGTGTCGTCCACCGGCGATTTCCGTTTCCTGCCGACGATGGAGACGGTGCGGCGCGAGGCGGCGCGGCTGCGGCGCGAGGGTGCCGAGCTCATCCTCTGCTGCGCCCATACCGACCGGAAGGACGACCTCGAGATTGTCCGGTCGCGCCTCGTTGACGTGCTGCTGACCGGCCATGACCACGACCTCGCCATCGCCTATGACGGGCGCACCGTCATGGTCGAGAGCTCGGAGGAGGGCTACTACGTTACCGCCATCGACCTGACGATCAGCCGCGTGACCATCGACGGGGTCTCACGGACGACCTTCACCCCCGCCTTCCGCGTCAATGACAGCCGGCAGGCCGTGCCGGATCCGGAGACCGCGGCACGGGTGGCGGATTACGAGAAGATCCTGTCCGAGGAGCTCGATGTCGCCATCGCCACGCTGACCGGCGAACTCGACACGCGCACCGCCTCGGTGCGCTCCGGCGAGCAGGCCATCGGCAACCTCATTGCCGACGCCATGCGGGCCGCCACCGGCGCCGATGTCGGGCTGACCAATGCGGGCGCCATCCGCGGGAACCGCATCTATCCGGCGGGCCATCGCTTCACCCGCCGTGACGCCTTGAGCGAGCTGCCTTTCGGCAACCGCACCGTGGTGGCGAAAGTCTCGGGCGCCGACCTGCGGCAGGCCCTGGAGAACGGCGTCAGCCAGGTCGAGCAGCGCGCCGGCCGCTTCCCGCATGTGTCGAACCTCACCGTGGAGGTGGACCCGCGGCGCCCGTCGGGCAGCCGGGTGGTCTCGGTGCAGGTGGGCGGCCAGCCGCTCGACGATGACCGCATCTACACGGTGGCGACCAACGACTTCATGCTGCGCGGCGGCGACGGCTATACCAGCCTCGGCCTCAGGGCGGCCGACAAGGACGTGCAGGGCAAGCTCGTTGCCTCGGACCTGATGACCCATATGCGCCGGCTCGGCACCGTCGCCCCGGCGCGCGAGGGCCGCATCATCCTCCGCTGAGCCATGCGGGTGCCACGGTGATGCCGCGAAGGGGCGGCACCCCGGGGGAAGCCCAGGAGGTTTCCATGCCGCATGCCCCTGCCCTCACCCGCCGTGCCCTCGCCACCGCCGCGGTGCTCATGCCCCTTGCGGGCGCCTCGCAGGCCGCGGAGACGGTTGAGCGGGACGACCTCCTCTCGGTCTTCCGCGAGAAGGGCCTCACCGGCTGCTTCGCGCTGGTCGACGCGCAGAGCGGCCGCAGGACGCTGGTCGGGGCGGCGCGGGCGCGCCAGCGCTTCGTGCCGGCCTCGACCTTCAAGATCCCCAACAGCCTCATCGCCTTCGAGACCGGCGTGGTGCGCGACGCCGACGAGGTGCTGCCCTATGGCGGCGGGCCTGTCGCGGTGCCGGCCTGGGCCAAGGACATGTCGCTGCGCGAGGCCATGCCGATCTCCAACGTGCCGATCTTCCAGGAGGTCGCGCGGCGGGTCGGCCTTCCCCGCTACCGCGACTGGCTCGCGCGGCTGGACTACGGCAACCGCGATCCCGGCACGGTGGTCGACCGCTTCTGGCTCGACGGCCCCTTGCAGATCAGCGCGCTGGAGGAAGCGCAGTTCAATGCGCGGCTGGGGCGGATGGCGCTGCCGGCCTCACCCAGGGCGCAGGCCCTCGTCCACGACATCACCCGCATCGACAACCGGGACGGCGCCACGCTCCACGCCAAGACCGGTTGGTACGTCCAACGGGGCCACACCTCGATCGGGTGGTGGAGCGGCTGGGTTCGGCGCGAATCGCAGGTCCAGGCCTTCACGCTGAACATGGACATGCCGCAGATCGGCATGGCGCCGCTGCGACTGGAAATCGGCCGTAACCTTTTGGCCCGATTGGCCATTCTTTCCCTGTAATTCCCTGCCACGGGAGCCGTCAGAACGGTCTTCTGATACCTCCTGCCGTGACTTTCCTGCCGCACTGGCAGGTTGTCAGAGGGGGCGGGTTGCAACACGCCTTGTAACTGCCCGTTGCATGAGTACCGTGCCACCATCTTACCTCAGGGCACGCTCATGACCTTTCGCACCAAACTTCTTTCCTCAGCCTGCCTGATCGCGCTGTCGACTGGAGCTGTCCAGGCGCAAGGGCTCTCCGCGCCGAACACCGGCTGGACCGGTGCCTATGTCGGCGGCCTCATCGGCGTCGGCTTCGGCTCGAACCGCATGCAGGAGGATATTTCCGGCAGTCCGGGCGCCTTCAGCCCCGCCGGCACCGTGTACCGGCTGTCCGGAACCGGCGCCGTCTTCGGCGCCTATCTCGGCTACAACTGGCAGGTCTCGCCCACCGGCCTCGTCGGCATCGAAGCTGATCTGACCTACAATACAGCGTCGGGTTCCGCGCCGACCTTCACCCAAGACACCTTTGTCACGGGCAAGCCGCAGTTCGCCGGCAGCCTCCGCGCTCGCGCCGGCCTCATCGTCGATCGCGCCCTCTTCTACGTGACGGGTGGTCTCGCTCTCGGCAATCCGTCTGTCAGCGTCGATCGCGTGGGGTTCCCGGCTTTCGCCCGTCAAAACTCTCTGCGGGCTGGCTTCGTTGTCGGCCTCGGCACGGAGTACATGGTCAGCCAGGCCTGGACGATCCGCTTCGAGGGTCTCTACTACGATTTCGGCTCGTCCCGCGCTGCCGACCTGACCAACAACGGCTACATCTTCCCGACCCGGGCGTCGCAGTTCCAGGCCCGCGTCGGCGCGAGCTATCGCTTCTGACGCTCCGGTCAGCGGCTCGCCAGGTCGAGCGTCTTGAGGAGAGCCTGCATCCGCAGGCTCTCTTCGTTGATGCGGCGGGCAAAGGCCTCCGGTCCGGCGTGGATCGGGCGAATGCCCATCCGGGCGGTCAGGGCGGCGAACGGGGGCTCGGCGATGGCGGCTGCGAAGGCCCGCGCCACTACTGCCGCGACGTCGGAGGAGGTGCCGCTGCGCGCGATCAGGCCGCCAAAAACACGGGCTGTGGGACGATGGCCCACGGCCGCCGTCGTGGGGACACCCGCGTCTGGCGCGTCGGAGATGAGCGCCAGGCCGCGGATCACCGTCGGGTCGAAACTGCCGGGGGTCGTGAAGGCGGCCTGCAACGCGCCACTGGCGAGATCGGCCATGAGCTGGCCGTGCGACCTGTACGGCACCGCCACCACATTGATTCCGGTGGCTCGCGTGAAGCCTATCAGTTCAAGGTGGGTGGCCGAGGCCGGGCCGTAATGGCCGATGGTGAGGGTTCCGGGGGCCGCGCGGGCCGCGGCGATGAGCCCCTCGACATCGGTGACGGCGAGGCGCGGCGAGGCCACCAGCATCAGATCCTGCTCGAAGAGCTGGCAGACCGGCATGTAATCGGCGGGATCGATCCGCGGTTCGCGCGGCAGATGGGGATGGACGGTCAGCGGCCCTGCGGCAGCGAACAGGAAGGTCGCATCGTCGGCGGGCCTTTGGGCGAGTTCGGCGAAGGCCAGCGTCTCCGCGGCGCCATCGCGGTTGACGACGACGGGCCGGTCGCCGAGCGCCGGAGCCACGGCCTCGGCGAGGTGGCGGGCCATGGCATCCGTGTTGGTGCCGGCCGAAAAAGGCACGATGAGGCGGAGCTGGGACAGATCGCGCGCGGGCGCTATGCTGGCCGCCGACAGGATCAGGGGCGCGCCCATCACCAGGCGCCGCGTCAATTCTTTGGACTTCATCATGCCAACCATCAAAATCACATCGGCAAACGGGGTTTAGCCCCGTCAAATCGGCCTCGTCACTAGCGCAAACCGTGTTCTGGTACCATGTCCTTCGTCGATACTGTTCTGTTTCATGGCCGCCTGTTTCCGCGCCGCCCGGCCATCATGACGCTGGACCGCGTCGTGACCTATGGAATGCTGGGCGATGCCATCCACGCCGTCAGCGCCCGCGTCCTCGCCGCGGGCGTCAAGCCGGGCGACCGGGTGCTGCTCGCCATCGACAATCCCGTCCGCTTCGTTGCCGTCGCCTTCGCCCTGATGCGGCTCGGCATCGTCATCATGCCCATCGCCCCAGGCAGCGCCCTCGCCATGCCGATGATCGATGCCGTCGCCCTCATCGGCGAAAGCCCCGGCCTCGTCCCGGCGGGCATGCGGATGATCGTCGCGGGGGACGACTGGTTCCAGCCCTCGGGCGCGGCCTATGCCGTCGATCCCGGCGCCTCCGATCCGAACCGCCTCGCCATCATCGCCCCGACCTCGGGGACGACCGGGACGACCAAGCTCATTCCGCTCTCCGTCGGCGAATTCGACCGGCGGCTGCACGATCTCTATCGCTACCAGCCCGCTCCCGGAACGGAGCGCGACCTCATGCTGGTCGGCTTCACCTCGCTCTGGGCGCTCTCGCAATCGGCCCGCACGCTGGTTGCGGCGCGCACGCTGGGCGTCGCCTCCTCGGCGGAGGACGCGCTGCGGATGATCGACCTCTACCAGATGGGCACGATCCTCGGCTCGCCGAACCAGCTCGCAGCCATGATCGCGGCCCTGGACGCGGTGCCGGCCTCGCTCACCTCGCTCCGCCTCGTCAAATGCGGCGGCGGCCAGGTGACGCCGTCCTTCGCCCGGACCATCCGCGAGCGGCTCTGCCAGAACCTCCTCGTCATCTACGGATCGACGGAAGCCGGCCGCACCGCCATGGCCAATGGCGCGGCGATCGACAGCGTGCCCGGCTGCGTCGGGTGGGTCATCCCCGGCCGGAGCCTCGAGATCGTCGATGATGCCGGCGCGCCGGTGCCCGCGGGCACTGTCGGACGGGTTCGCATCCTGATCGAGGGCGGCGGGCGCCCGCTCCTCGGCTCTGGCATCGAGGCCGACACGACCCCGGACTGGTTCTATCCGGGCGATCTTGGCCACGTCACCGATGACGGGATGCTGGTCATCGTCGGCCGTGCCGACGACGTCATCAATGCCGGCGGCACCAAGGTCGCGCCGGAGCGCGTCGAGGAGCTGGTGGCGGGGCACCCGGCCGTCGCCGAGGCGGTGGCCTTCGCCAAGACGGACGGGTCAGGGATCGCCGAAATCTGGCTCGCCATCGTGCCGCGGGAACCGGTGAGCGCCGAGGCGATCATCGCCCATTGCCGCAGCCGCAGCGAGACGCTGGCCCCGCGGCGCATCCTGTTTCTGGAGACCATGCCGCGGGCGGCGCTCGGCAAGCCCGACCGCGCCCGGTTGCGGGCGCTTGCGGCCCGCTGAGATCAGGCGGCGCCGCGCGTCACGAGGTCCCAGACGAAGCGCAGACAGACGATCAGCAGGAAGATGCCGAAGGACAGCTCGAGCTTGCGCTTCGGCAGGGCGTGGGCGAGGCGCGCGCCCAGCGGGGCGGTCCACATGGATGTCGGGATGAACAGCAGGAAGCCGATCAGCGAGACATAGCCGAGGGCGAAGGGAAACTGGATCGCCGCGACGTTCGGAAACTCCGCCGCCTTGGGCCAGCCGGCATAGATGAAGCCGAGCGCGCCGGGGATGGAGATGAGTACGCCGAGGCCGGAGGAGGTCGCCACGGCATTATGGATGCTGCGGCCATAGGCCATCATCACGAGGTTGCCGAGCTGGCCGCCGCCGATGCCCATGAGGCTCGACAGCACGCCGATGATGCCGCCGGAGACGACCATGCCGGTCGGGCCGGGCATGCCGGTGCCGAAGTTCAGCTCCTTGCCGGTGAGCAGGCGCCAGGCGGAGAGGCCGGCGACCAGGACGAAGACGGCCTTGAAGACGCCGGGCGGCGCATAGCGGGCGATCACCGAGCCGACGATGACGCCGACAATGACGGGAACGGCCCAGGCCTTCAGGATGTCCATGTCCACGGCGCCCTTGGCCCGGTGCGCCTGGAACGAGCGGATCGACGTCGGGATGATGATGGCGAGCGAGGTGCCAACGCAGAGCGGCATGCGCAGCTCAACCGGCACGCCGACCACGCCGAAGAGCTCGTAGAGCACCGGCACGATGACCGCGCCGCCACCGACCCCGAAGACGCCGGCGAGGATGCCCGTCACGGCGCCGGCGGCGAGCAGGCCGACGGCGAGAATGGCGAGTTGGTCGTAGGGAACGCCGAAGAGCATGGGGGACATCCGCGCGCGGGGAACGAAGCGGGCGGCTTAAACCTGCATCCGCGCGCGAACAAGGCCCGCCGCCGCGTGTCCGGCCTGCATTGGGCCACTCGTCGACCTGACAGGGCACCGGACAAGACCGGCAACATGACCGTTACAGGGGAAACGCAGCGGCCACCCCGCGGCGTCAGGCGGCAAAGGAGGCCTGCGACAAGGGCGTCATCGGCGAACGGATCCGCAGGCCAGGACGGCCACGGGACGCACCGCCCCAGTCAAACAGGAGACAGGACCATGACCTCGTTCAAGACCCTTGCCGTCGCCGCCCTCTTCGCCCTCACCGCCGGTTCCGCCATGGCTGCTGCCGTCGGCGGCGGTGGCGGTGCTGCCGGTGGCGAGGCCGGCGGCGTGGCCGGCCACGACCCGTCGATCGCCGCCATCCAGCTGCCGAGCCCGCCCCAGGCCGCTCCGCAGACCCAGCCTGGCCAGGGCACCAACTGCCGCTACGAGTTCTTCCGCGGCCACTTCTGCGACGTGGCTCCGCGTCGCTGAGCCCATCGGCACACCACGCAGTCAGGGCGGCCTCCGGGCCGCCCTTTTCGTTTGCGGATCAGGCGGCGATGTCGCCGGCCCCGCGCCGCGCGGCGACGAGGGCCATCGCATCACGAAGCACATCGAGGCCGGCACCGGGCTTCACCGCCTCGACCGAGAGGTGGCGGCGGAACTGGCGGGCGCCGGGCACGGCCTGGAATAGCCCGAGGACGTGCCGGGTGATCGACGACAGCCGGATGCCCGCGGCCAGCTGGCGCTCGACATAGGGCTGATAGGCCTCCAGCGCGGCCATCCCGTCCGCCACAGGCGCCGGGTCGCCGAACAGCGCCGGGTCGACCTCACGCAGCAGCGCCGGTGACTGGTAGGCGGCGCGCCCGAGCATGACGCCATCGAGCCGAACGCCCTCGCGCGGCGCCAGCAGGGCCTCGGCCTCGGCCATGCTGGCAATGCCGCCATTGATGGCGACGGGGAGCGCCGGGAAGCGCGCCTTCAGGCGGAAGACCCGGTCGTAGTCGAGCGGCGGGATTTCGCGGTTCTCGCGGGGCGACAGGCCCTGCAGCCAGGCCTTGCGGGCATGGACGATCAGCGCATCCGTTCCGGCGGCCACCACGGCATCGGCGAAGCGGTCGAGGGCGGGTTCCGGATCCTGATCATCGATGCCGATGCGGCATTTCACCGTGACCGGCACGCGGACCGCGGCCTTCATCGCCGCGACGCAATCGGCCACGCGCTCGGGCTCCGCCATGAGGCAGGCGCCGAAATGGCCGCCCTGGACGCGGTCCGAGGGACAGCCGCAGTTGAGGTTGATCTCGTCGTAGCCGAAATCCTCACCGATGCGGGCGGCCTCCGCCAGGGCCGCCGGATCGGAGCCGCCGAGCTGCAGCGCCACGGGGTGCTCGACCGCGTCGAAGCCGAGCAGGCGCTCCCGGTCGCCGTGAATGACCGCGTTGGCCGTCACCATCTCGGTATAAAGCCGTGCCCGGCGCGACAGCACGCGATGGAAGACGCGGCAATGCCGGTCCGTCCAGTCCATCATCGGCGCAACGGAAAAGCGCCAGGGGCTCATGTCAGCGTCGGATGTCATGCCGTCGTTCGTCGTCGCAGCGGGTTGGCGGGGCCTTCCCGCCCACGCCGATTGTCCGGCCTGTCTGGCCTCGTCCGGGGCGTCCATAGCACATCTGGAACGCTCATGCGGCAGCGCGGATCGCCTTGCGCAGCACGGCGAAGATGCGCGGGTCGGCACATTGCGCGACGTTGAAGCGCAGGTGGCTGCGGGCCGTCTGGGAGAGGCTGAAGGCATTGCCGGGAGCGAGCACGACATTGTCGACGAGCGCCCGGCGGGCGACGGCCGCGGCATCGATCTCGCCGGGAAGCCGGCACCACAGGAACATGCCGGCCCGTGGCTCCAGCCAAGGCATGACGCCGAGATCCCGCAGCTTGTCGCTCGTCTCGGCGCGGGCCTTGGCGAGGCGCGAGCGCAGGGCCGCGACATGGCGGCGATATCCGCCATCGGTCAGGGCGGCATGGACCAGTTCGGCCGCGAGCCCCGCGCCGCCGAAACTCGTTGCGACCTTCAGGTCCGTCAGCCCCTGGATCCATGCCGGCTTTACCACGAGGTAGCCGCAGCGCAGCCCGGCCGAGAGCGTCTTGGAGAAACTGCCGCAGGACATCACCCGCTGCAGGCCGTCGAAGGCGGCGAGCCGCGGCGAGGCCTCGTCCTCGAAATCTGCGAAGATGTCATCCTCGACGATGGTGAGGTCGGCGCGCTCGGCCAGCTTGAGCAGCCGGTGGGCGACGATCGGAGACAGGGTCGCGCCGGTCGGATTGTGGATGCCGGCATTGGTGACATAGAGGCGCGGCCGGTGCTCGGCGAGCGCCCGCTCGAACCGGTCGAGATCCGGCCCCTGCGCGGTGTAGGGCACCGGCACGACCTTGGCGCGATGGGCGCGCAGCAGGGCGTGGAAATTGAAATAGCAGGGATCGTCGACCAGCACGGTATCGCCGGGTTCGAGAAGAAAGCGGCAGGCGAGATCCAGCGCCTGCGTGCCTGACTCCGTGAGGATGACCTGATCGGCGGTGGCCTCGATGCCCTGTCCGGCGATCCGGCGGGCGAGGAGCTGCCGCAGCGCCGGCAGGCCCTGCGGCGTGCCGTAGTCGGTGAGGGCGAGCGCATCGCCGCGCGCGAGACCGCGCAAAGCTCGGCGCAGGCTGTCCTGCGGCATCCAGGACGCCGGCAGCCAGCCGCAGCCCGGCATGAGCAGCGCGGGATTGCGGCCGAGCGCCTGCCGCGTGATCCAGAGCGGGTCGACCTCCTGGTCGAGCTTCGGCCCGAGATCGGCCAGGGACAGCGGGGCGAGCGGCGCATCGACATAGAAGCCCGAACCGGGGCGCGACGTGATGATCCCCTCCGCCGAGAGGCGGTCATAGGCCTCGACGACGGTCGACTTCGACACTTTCATCGCCGCCGCGAAGGCGCGGATGGAGGGCAGCCTGGCGCCGGGCGTGAGCGCCCGCTGGGCCACGCGCTGCTTGACCTCGCGCACCACGCGGTCGGTCAGGGTCTCGGTCGCCGCTTCATCCGTCGCCAGCATCCGTACTGCTCATCACCACCGGACAGTTTGACCAAATTGTACTGAAGTGTCCCTTGAGGCGCCAGCGCCCGCCTGCCACTCCTGCCGCGACACGGAGGAGTGCATGGACAGGACGACGGACGGCTGGATCAGCGGCTTCACCGGCATGGTCATCTTCAGCGGGTCGCTGCCGGCGACGCGCGTCGCGGTGACGGATTTCGACCCGGTGTTCCTGACGGGCATGCGCGCAACCATCGCCGGTGTCCTGGCCCTCGCGCTGATCGGGCTGGTGCGGGTCGACCGTCCGCGCGCCAGTGACCTCCTGCCCCTCGCGCTGGTCTCGGCGGGCGTCGTGATCGGCTTTCCTCTGCTCACCGCGCTCGCGCTGCAGCACATCAACGCGGCCCATTCCGTGGTGTTCATCGGCCTTTTGCCGCTGGCCACGGCGACATTTGGCGTGCTGCGGGCGGGCGAGCGACCGCGGCCAGTCTTCTGGCTGTTCTCAGGCCTCGGCAGCGCGCTCGTCGCCGGCTTCGCCCTGAGCCAGGGCGGACGGGCCTCGCTCGTTGGCGACGGCCTGATGATCGCCGCGGTGCTGGTTTGCGGCCTCGGCTATGCGGAGGGGGCGAAACTGACGCGCTGGCTGGGCGGCTGGCAGGTCATCTGCTGGGCGCTGGCGCTGTCCCTGCCGGTCATGGCGGTGCTCACGGCACTCACCTGGCCGCCCACTTTCGCCAGTGTCACCGGGACGGCCTGGATCGGGCTTGGCTATGTGTCGCTGTTCAGCATGCTCATCGGCTTCGTGTTCTGGTATCGCGGGCTCGCGCTCGGCGGCATCGGTGCCGTCGGCCAGCTGCAGCTGCTCCAGCCCTTCTTCGGTCTGGCGCTCGCGGCGACCCTGCTCGGCGAGCCGGTGAGCGGCACGATGATCGCGGTGACAGTGGCGATCGTCGGCTGTGTGGCCGGCGCGAAGCGCTATGCGGGCTGACGCAGGCGCAGGGGCGCACCCCAGGGTGGCCGCGGCGACCTCAGGCGGTGACCGGGCGGCGGCTGAGCCAGGCCATGCTCACTGCCGCGAGGAGCGCGATGGCTGCCTGCGCCAGGATCGCCTCCCAGGTCGGATTGAAGCCGAGGGCGATGAACCAGTCGGGCACCGCGGCTGAATCGACGGGCAGGATGGTCTGCTCCTGCAGCTCCTGGACGGCGCCGCCGATGAAGCGCATGCCCATCAGGAAGAGGAAGGCCGAGGTGACGAGGAACAGCGGCCGCAGCGGCAGGCGCAGCGCCAGCCACTGCATGGCCGCATACAGCGCTGCCAGCAGCACGGCCGCGCCGGCAAGGCCGGTGAGGAGCGCCAGGGTCCAGCCGCCGCTGGTCTGGGCGAGGGCATGGAGGAACAGCACGGTTTCCGCCCCTTCGCGGAAGACTGCGAGGAAGGCGACCATCCCCATGGAGACGGCGGTGCCCGAGGAGACGGCGCGCCGGGCGCTGCGCTCGATGCCGGCCTTCCACGCCTTCGGGTCCTGCCGCAGGAACAGCCAGCCGCTCATGTAGAGCATGAGGGTGGCCGCGACGATCATGACACCCGCCTCGATGAGGTCGTTGTGGTTGCCGTCGAAATAGAGCTGGAACACCACGCCGGCGGCGATGCTGGCGAGCACGGCGAGGCCCGCACCGAGATAGAGCGGGCGCAGGCCGGTCTCGACGCCGCCGCGCCGGAGGGCCGCGGCCAGCGCCGTGATGATCAGCATGGCCTCGAGCCCCTCCCGCAACAGGATGGAGCCGGACTGCAGGGAAATGCTCATGCCGTTCACGACGGTGACCCTCGCTGGGTGACGATCCGTCCACCATGGGCCCGGTGAAACACGAGGGGCAACGAAAATTCCTGTGATAGAACAACATCATAATTAGACCAATTCCAGACAAGGGGACACCCAGCGGGATCCGTCCGGTCAGGCGCACAGACCGTCGACCCGCAGAGCGGACTTCAAGGGCCATTGCGCCGCGCAGGTGAATGGCAGCCCCCTCCGGACCGCACTTGTCTGATCTTGTCTTATTGCCCACCGTGGGGGTCGGATGGCTGTGGATGAGGCGGATGGACGCGCTGCTGACCGAGGACGAGCGGGCGATCCTGGCGAGCGTGGACGGCTTTGCGTCCAGGCACTTGCCGCCTGACGAGGTTCGCCGGCGCGACCGCGAGCACCAGCCGCCCTATGACCTGCTGCCAGCCATGGGCGAGGCCGGCTTCTTCGCCCTGCCCGTGCCGGACGATCACGGCGGTCTCGGGCGCAGCTGGCGCGAGGTGGCCCTGGTGCAGGAACGCCTCGGCTGGCACGGCTACATGGCCGCCTCCATCTACAACCGCGTCGTCGGCTTCGGCGTCATGTCGGTGCTGACCTATGGATCGCCGGCGCAGAAGCGCGACCTGCTGCCGGGCCTCCTGTCCGGCTCCTTCTTCATGGCCCTCGCCCTGACCGAGCCGGGCGCGGGAAGCGATGCCGGCGCCCTCAAGACGCGGGCGCGCCGCACGGCCGGCGGATACGTCATTTCGGGCAGCAAGATCTGGATCAGCGACGCGGAAGGCGCCCGCTTCCTGCTCACCGCCGCCCGCACCGGCGACGCAGCCAAGGGCAGCGACGGCATCACCCTGTTCCTTGTTCCCAGCGATGCGCCGGGGGTCACGCTCTCGCCGCTCGCCAAGGTCGGCAACAACGCCATGCCGAGCTTCGAGGTGGGCTTCGCCGACGTCGAGGTCGGCGATGACGCGGTGATCGGCGAGGTCGGCGGCGGCTTCCGGCACCTCATGTCCACCTTGCACTATTCGCGCGCCAGCATGGCGGCGACCGTCACCGGCGCGGCCCAGGCAGCGCTCGATGGCGTCATGTCCCATGCGCGCGAACGCCAGCAATTCGGCAAGCCGATCGGCTCCTTCCAGGTGCTTGCCCACCGGCTCGCCGACCTGCAGACGCGGGTCGACCTCTCACGCCTCATGGTGCGGCATCTCGCGACGCTGATTGCCCGCGGGCTGCCCTGCAAGCGCGAGGCGGCGCAGGCCAAGGTCGTCGCCACCGAGACGCTGCGCGACGTCGCCGACCAGGGCATGCAGATCATGGCCAGCGCCGGCTATGCCGCCGACAGCGACATCCAGCGCTTCTGGCGGGATTCCCGCCTCTACACCTTCGGCGAAGGCACCAACGAGATCCTGCGCGACGGCATGGCGCGCGAACTGGGACTGACCGGGAGACAACCGTCATGAGCGGCGTGAAGGCCATCGACACCGTCGTCAACATCTGGACGCCGGAGGCCCTTGCCGGCCGGCCCGACCGCACCGGCTTCTACACCGAGAAGATGCGGGTCAACGCCCAGACCTTCGCCGGCGTCACCCACAAGGAGATGCTGGAGCGCATGGACCGGGCCGGCATCGAGAAGAGCTTCCTCATTGCCGCCAAGGTGGGCCAGCTCGGCCATCCCGCCTGCTATCACGTGCCCTACAAGCTGGTGGCGGATGCGGTGCAGGCCTATCCCGACCGCTTCTACGGCCTTGCCGGTCTCGATCCGACCGAGGGCATGACCGGCGTGCGGGAGCTCGAGCGCTCCGTGCGCGAATATGGCTTCATCGGCGCCCACTTCTATCCGCACTGGTTCGAGCTCGCCCCCGACCATGCCAAATGGTACCCGTTCTACGCCAAATGCGTGGAGCTCGACGTGCCGATCCAGCTCCAGGTCGGCCAGTCCATGGTCTATGACCCGCGCTATCCGCGCCGCAGCGTCGGCCGGCCGATCACGCTGGACACGGTCGCCTGCGACTTCCCCGAGCTGAAGATCGTCGGCATCCATGTCGGCATTCCCTGGACCGACGAGATGATCGCCATGGCGTGGAAGCACGCCAACGTCTACATCGGCTCGGACGCCCACAGCCCGAAATACTGGCCGGCCTCCTTCGTCCATTTCATCAAGAGCTTCGGCAAGGACAAGGTGCTCTTCGGCACCGATTTCCCCGTCCTCGATTTCGAGCGGACGATGAAGGAGATCGACGCCCTCGGCTTCTCCGACGAGGTCCGGGCGAAGTTCCTGCGCGACAACGCCATCAAGCTCTACAAGCTCGACCAATGATGAACCTTGCCGACGCCCTCGACATCCACGCCCGGGCGCGGCCGGACCATCCGGCCATCATCGAGAACGGGCAGGTCATCACCCATGCGGCCTTCGCCGACCAGGTTCGCCGCCTGGCGGCGGTGATCGCCGCGCAGGTGCCGGACGAGAGCGCCGTCATCGGCCTCTGCCTTGCCGACAGCGCGCGCTATGTCGTGGCGCTCTATGCGCTCGCACGGGGGGGCCGCGCCATCCTGCCCATGGACCTGCGCTGGACGCAGGCCGAGCGGGAGAATGTCGCGGTGCATTTCGGCGCGGCTCTGGTCCTCACCGAACCCGGCGAACCGGCCATCGCCGGCATCCCCATGCTCGCCTGGGATGCCTCACTCGACGCGGCGATCGCGGCCGCCGATCCGGCCACGGCCTTCACCTCCGATGGCGAGACGCCGCTTGTCCTGTCTCTGTCCTCCGGGACGACGGGGCGGCCGAAGGGCCCGCTCATCACCCACCGGCACTTCTTCCGCCGCTTCATGACGCACTGGATCAATCTCGGCCTCAACGGCCGGGACCGCTTCGTCATGGCGACGCCGCTCTATTTCGGCGGCGGGCGGACCTTCGCCATGTCGGTGATCTTCTCCGGCGGCACGGTCATCATGAAGCCGCCGCCCTGTTCCGCCGAGGACCTCATCGCGACCATCGCCCAAGAGGGCGGGACGAGCCTCTTCCTTGTGCCGACGCAGTTCCGGCGGCTGCTCGAGCTCTCCGATGAGGCGCTAGCGCCGTTGAAGGGTCTCAACCTGCTGTTCTCGTCGGGGGCGCCGCTGTCCCGGGAGGAGCGCCACGCCATCCGCGACCGCATGTGCGAGCGCTTCTTCGAGTACTACGCCTCCACCGAGGGCGGCGGCGTCACGCTGCTCGGTCCCGGCGACATCGAGGGCCATGGCGAGAGCGTCGGCCGCCCGGTCTTCGCGGTCGAGGTCGAGGTCGTCGATGACGAGGACCGGCCGCTCCCCGCCGGCATGATCGGCAAGCTGCGCTATCGCGGGCCGGGCGTCGCGACCGCCTATCACCGCGACCCCGAGGCCTCGGTGGAGGCTTTCCGGCACGGCTGGTTCTATCCCGGCGATCTCGCCGAGATCGATGCCGAAGGCTTCGTCACCCTCAAGGGCCGCGCCAAGGACATGATCATCCGCGGCGGTATCAACATCTATCCGGCCGATGTCGAGGCCGTGCTCACCACCCATCCGGCCGTGGCCGAGGCGGCGGTGGTCGGCTGGCCGTCGCGCGAATTCGGCGAGGAGATCGCTGCCTTCGTGCGCCTCACGGGCACCGCCTCCGAGGCCGAGCTGATTGGCTTCGTCCGCGAGCGGCTGGCCCGCGCCAAATGGCCCCTCGGCGTCTTCGTCGTCGATGACCTGCCGAAGAACGGCGCCGGCAAGGTCCTGAAGCGCGAGCTCGTCCAGCGGCTCGCGCTGCTCTGAGGGTTCAGGCAGCGGGGAAAGTCGCCTCGCCGCCGGCCATCGCCGCGGCCATGGCATCGATGCCCACCACCCGGCCGAAGCCGAAGGCGATGGCAGAGAGCGAGGCCTGGTGGCGCGCCTCGTCGAAATCGGCGACGGCCTCGCGCACCACGAAGGTCCTGAGGTCGCGCTGGGCGGCATCGCGGGCCGTCGTCTCCACGCACATGGAGGTCGTGACGCCGCCGATCACCAGGCTGCGGATGCCGTTGGCGGCGAGGATCACGTCGAGGTCCGTGCCGAAGAAGGCGGAATAGCGGGGCTTGTCGACGATGATGTCGCCGGGCTGGGCGTCGGCCCCCTCGAAGAGCTCGATATCCGCCGTGCCGCGCTTCAGCGCGCCGAGTTCGCCGAGGCGGGGACGGATCTCGGTGACGAGCAGGCCGCCATCGGCATAGTCGGCGCGCAGGACATGGCGGGTCCAGATCACCTTCATGCCGGCGGCGCGGGCCCGGGCGGCGAGGTCGACGCAGCGCAGCGCTGCCCGCTTGCTCGCCGAGACGTCCCGCCCCTGGACCGCGACGAAGCCTTCCTCGTCGACGAAGCCGCGCTGCAGGTCGATGAGGACGAGGGCCGCCTCCTCCGCCTTGAACCGCATCAGCGCAGCGCCTGATCGACGAACTCGTTGGTGTAGAGGCCGTCCGCCTTGCCGGGGGGCGTGAATCCGGCCGCGGCCATCAGGTCGTAGCCCTGCTGCCAGCGCTCCGGCACGTGGCGCAGGATGTTCTCCCGGCCCGCGGTGAGCCAGAACTGCATCTCGTTGCGCAGGATGTCGGGCGCGACGGCGCGGTTGCGCATCTCGGCGATCTCGAAGCCCTCGATACGCTTCAGCGTGGTGGAGAGGTCGGTGTCGGCGAGCATGTCGTCGATGGAGCGCTTCACCGCCTTGAGGAAGCTCACCACGAGGGGGCCGTCGCGGCGCACCGACTCGCGCTTGGCGATGTAGCACTGGCCGGGGATCGGGGCGTATTCGTCGGTGTTCCACGACAGGAAGCGCTCGTTGGCGGCCTTGAGCGCGACCGGCACGCCGGCGCTGACGATATATGCGTCGATACGGCCCTGGGCGATCAGCGCCATGCCGGCGGGGGTGTTCGGCGCCTGCACGCGCTGGACCTGGGCCTTGTCGACGCCCTGGGCCACCAGCATGCAGTCGAGGGTGATCTCGGTGGCGCCGCCGACCGAGAGAACGCCGATGGTCTTGCCGACCATGTCCTTGGGGTTCCGGATCGGCTTGTCGGGCGAGGAGATGACGAAGAAGGGCGAGCCCTGGCTGATCGTGCCGACCGAGATGAGCGCATCGCCGCCGGGGCGGCTGGAGGCGCGGATATGGTCCGAGCCGCCGGTGCGCGACAGGAGCCCGCCGCCGCCCAGCACCTGCTGCACGGCCATGGCGGAGCCGCGGCCCTGCTCGATGGTGACGTTGAGGCCCTCGCGCTCGAAATAGCCGCCGCCCTTGGCGTGCAGGATGTCGACGAAGGCAAGGATGTAGGAGAAGGGCGTGATGAAGGTCATGGGCCGGGCGGCCTGGGCGCCGGCGCGGCTGACCGTGAGGGCCATGAAGCCACCGGCCCCAACGGCGAGGGCGGAGCGGCGGGAGAGGGTGACGTCGGTGCTCATGGTTCTCTCCGTCCTCGGAACGATGGTGAAGCTTACGGGACGCTCAGCGCAGGGCAATCGGATCGCACATGGGACAGGTCGAGGGGCTCAGGATGCGCCCGTGGCGTGCCAGGGGATCAGGATGCGCTTGAGCAGGCCGATGGCGAAGTAGAAGGCGAAGCCGATCAGCGACATCTGGATCAGCACGGCGAACATCTGGCTGGTCTCGAAGCCGTTCATCGCCTGGATCAGCAACTGGCCGAGGCCCTGGTTGCCGCCGAGATATTCGCCGACGACCGCGCCGATGATGGCGAGCACGATGCCGACCTCGAAGCCCGTGAGGATGTAGGGCAGCGCCGAGGGCAGCTCGAGCCGGCGGAACACCTGCCAGCGCGTGGCATTGAGCGCCGTCATCACGTCGCGGTGGCCCTCGTCGATGGATTTCACGCCCAGCACCGTGTTGGTGAGGATGGGGAAGAAGGCGAGCACCCCGGCGACGATGACCTTCGAGGTGATGCCGAAGCCGAACCAGACGACGAAGAGCGGCACCAGCGCCACCTTCGGGATGACCTGGGTGGCGATGATGAAGGGGTTCAGCGTCAGTTCGAGCCAGCGGATGCGGGCGATGAGCACGCCGAGGACCACGCCGATCAGCGCCGCCCAGAAGAAGCCGACAAGTGTCGCGTAGACCGTCATGCCGGTATGGAACCAGGCGCGGCGATTGCCGAGCAGGGCGATCCAGTCGGCGAAGACGGCGCCAGGCGCCGGCAGGATGAAGGGCGAGATGCCGCTCATCCGCACATAGGCATGCCAGATCAGCACGATGACCGCGAGGAGCAGCGGCGTGGTGATCCAGGGAATGCGCGCCTCGCGGCTGGCAAGGAAGCCGCGCCGGGCGGCGAGCTGGGGCGGCGGGGTCGGGTTTTCGGCACTCATCACGAAATCTCCGCCAGGCGCTCGCGCAGCGACAGGACGATCTCCTGGAATGCTGTGGTGGCCTGCAGCTCCAGCGTCCGCGGGCGTGGGAAGGGCACGTCGACGATGCGGTCGATGCGACCGGGCCGCGGCGACAGCAGCACGATCCGGTCGGCGAGGAACACCGCCTCGGTGATGGAATGGGTGACGAGGACGATGGATTTTGCGGTGGCGAGGAAGATGCGCTCCAGCTCGATGTTGAGGGCGTCGCGCGTCATGGCGTCGAGCGCGCCGAACGGCTCGTCCATGAGCAGGATCTTCGGATCGTAGGAGAGCGCCCGGGCGATGGCCGCGCGCTGGCGCATGCCGCCGGAAAGTTCGCGGGGCCAGCGGCGCTCGAACCCGCCGATGCCGACCAGCTTCATCAGCTCGTGGGCGCGGGCCCGGCGCTCGGCATGGCCCATGCCCTTCAGCTCCAGCGGCAGGGCGATGTTGTCCTCGATGGAGAGCCAGGGAAAGAGGTTCGCCTCCTGGAAGACCATGCCGAGATCGGCGAGCGCCTCGCTCTGCCGCTCGCCCCGCGCCCAGAGCGGCTTGCCCACGATGGAGAGTTCGCCGGAGGTCGGCTCGATCAGGCCGCCGATCATGCGCAGCAGCGTGGTCTTGCCGCAGCCGGAGGGCCCCAGCAGCACCACCAGTTCGCGGGCACCGACATCAAGGTCGGTGGATGAGAGGGCGTGAACGGGACGGTCGCGCGTCCCGTACCATTTCTCGATGGCGCGGAGAGCAATGACAGGAGAGGGAAAGCGATCAGACAACATAATACAAAGCAATCACGGACGGGGGTTGGCCACAACCACCGAATTCGTCCGCCGTCGCGCAAGAGCCATGCGCCGGGCGCGTCCCGCAGTGCGGAAAGCTCCCGACGTCAGGCGATCGCGTGCGGGCGCCGCGCGTCGCCGTTCAGTCCCCGCGGCGGCGCTGCCGCCTCAGCCCTGCCGAGAGACTCGTCGATCCGCCGGAAGGTCGCCAGCGCCTGCCCCACGACCTGGTCCATGTTGTAGTAGCGATAGGTGGCAAGACGGCCGACGAACCAGACATCGGGCGTCGCGCGCGCGAGCGCCTCGTAGCGGGCGTAGCGCTCCTGGTTCTCGGGCCTCGGCACGGGGTAGTAGGGATCGCCCGTGGCGGAGGGGTACTCGTAGGTCAGGGCCGTGCGCGCATGCTGCTGGCCGGTCAGGTGCTTGTACTCCGTGACGCGCGTGAAGGCCTCGCCCTGCGGGTAATTCACGACCCCCACGGCCTGGTGCTGGGGCTCGTCGAGGGTCACGTGCTCGAAGCGCAGCGAACGATAGGGCAGAGGCCCGAAGCGGTGGTCGAAGAACTCGTCGATCTGGCCGGTATAGATCAGCCGCCGATGGGGAACGAGATCGCGGATGTCGCGATAATCGGCCTGCAGCATCAGGGTGATGGCGGGGTTGGCCACCATGCGCGAGAACATGGCGGTGTAGCCGTGCTTCGGCATGATCTGGTGCTTGTCGGCGAAGTAGCGGTCGTCCGTATCGGTGCGGGTGGGCACGCGGGCTGTGACGGACTTGTCGAGCTCGCTGGGGTCGAGACCCCATTGCTTGCGGGTGTAGCCGCGAAAGAACTTCTCGTAGAGCTCGCGGCCGACCTTGCTGACCACCACGTCCTCGGAGGTCTCGATCCGCTCCACCGGTTCGGCCCGCGCGGCGAGCCAGGCCTCGGCCTCCGCATCGGTGGTCAGGGCGAGGTCGTAGAGCGTGTTGATCGTCGTGCGGTTGATGGGGATCGGCACGAGCTTGCCGTCCACCGCCGCAAGGACGCGGTGGGTGTAAGGCCGCCACGCCGTGAACCGCGACAGGTAGTCGACGATCATGTCGGAGTTGGTGTGGAAGATGTGCGGGCCATATTCATGGATGAGCAGCCCATCCTCATTGTAGCGGTCATAGGCATTGCCGCCGATATGCGGCCGGCGGTCGATGAGCAGGACGGTCGCGCCCCGCTCCGTGGCGAGCCGCTCGGCGAGGACGCAGCCGGCAAAGCCGGCGCCGACGATCATCCAGTCAAACATGGGCCTCCTCCCCCACCATGACCTGGCGGGCGGTGGAGCGGGCGGCCTCGACCTTCGGCTGTGTCGCTTGCCCGACGCCCAGCATCAGATGCTGCATGTCGGCCCAGGTGCGGTCCCAGGACATGCCGGCGAGGTGTCGGTCGACCGCCGCAAGCCAGGGGGCACGGGGACGGCGCCGCAGCGTCTCGAGGCTGTCGGCGAGGCCGGCATCATCCCCGGCAATGGCAACGAGACCCTTGTCGCCATAGGGCGAGACGACGTCGGTGATGGCGGTGGAGACGACGGGCACGCCGGCGGCGAGGAATTCCGGCGTCTTGGTGGGGCTGATGAAGCGCGTCGCCTCGTTGAGTGCGAAGGGCATGAGGCCGACCGTCCAGCCGGCGATGTAGTCCGGCAGGTCGCGATAGGCCTTGGGCCCGAGCCAGTGGATGTTGGGCTGCCGCGGCAAGCCGGCGGGGTCGATCTTCACCACAGGCCCGATCATGACGAACTGCCAGTCCGGGCACCGCGCTGCGGTGCGCGCCAGGAGGCCCACATCCATGCGCTCGTCGATGACGCCGAAGAAGCCGGCGCGCGGACCGGGAATGGCGCGCTGGTCGGCGGGCTCGGCGACGGTACCGCGCGCCCGGGCGAAATGCGCCTTGTCGATGCTGGAGGGAAAGGCATGGACCGAGGGGTGACGGTGGCGCTTCGCCCGGTAGAGGCTCATGCCGCCGGTGAAGACCAGATCCGCCCGGGCAAAGAGCTCCGCCTCGAGCGCGAGGAGATGAGCCGGGGCGCCGAGGAAGCCCGTGAGCTCGTCCATGTTGTCGTAGACGACGACGTCAGCAGGGATGTCGCGGCTGAAGGCCACGGCCATCGGCGTGTAGTACCAGAGCGTCCGGCGGGCGGGCCCGGACGGCAGCAGCCGCCGCAGCAAGGGGCGCAGGGCCTCGGCCATGCCAGCCTCGCTGCCCGTGGGCAGCACAGGCAGGACGACGGTCACGCCCTCGGGTCGCGGCGAGGTCCGAAGATGCGGCGTTGCGCCGGCCTCGAAGACCGGCTCCTCGATGAAGTAGACGTCATGGTCGCGCGCTGCGCGGGACAGGAGATGCTGGGGCCGCTGGTACACGAAATCCCACCGCAGGTGAGAAAAGCAGACGAGCTGCGGGCGGCAGGTGGTGCCATGCATGGAGAATCCCCTTCTGGGAGAGAGCCCTGAATTGTCGGATGGCGCGGCCAGCGGACAGACCGACGGGAGGCGCACCGATGGAAAGCTCAGGGGAGCGGGGATGTTCCTACTGCTGCAGTGCGAAGACGCCGGGGCCTGACGGGCGGCGTCCCTGACCGGCGCCATTGGAACGGCTTGCCTCCCGCGGCCGTTGGCTCGGGGTGTCCGTGGCCGGGGAGGTCCAGCGTTTGCGAGACGAGGGACCGTTCCGAAGTTTTTTCCAGGCCGGGTTTGAATGTGCGAGCCACCGGCGGCGTGACGGCCGGCGCCTCGACCTGATCGCCTCCACCGGCCACGACCGCTTCTGCGAGCAGGACTACCAGGCCGTCGCCGCGCATGGCCTGCGCTCGGCGCGCGATGGCTTCCGCTGGCACCTGATCGAACGCTCTCCGGGCCGCTACGACTGGTCCAGCGTGCTGCCGATCATCCGCGCCGCCCGGCGGAACGGCGTGCAGGTCACCTGGGACCTCTGCCATTTCGGCTGGCCCGATGACGTCGACATCTGGTCGGCGGCCTTCGTCGAGCGCTTCGCTGCCTTCGCCGCGGCCGCAGCGCGCGTGCTGGTCGCAGAGACCGGCGAACCGCCGATCCTCTGCCCGATCAACGAGATATCGTTTTTCGCCTGGGGCGGCGGCGATGTCGCTGCCATCAACCCGGCGACACGGGGCCGCGGGCAGGAGCTGAAGCGGCAGCTGGTGCGGGCGGCCATCGCCGCGATCGATGCGGTCCGGGCCGTGGCGCCGGCGAGCCGCTTCATCAGCGCGGAGCCTGCCATCCACATCCACAGCTATTCCCGCAGCGCGGCGGTGCGCGCCGCGGCGGAGGCCTACCGGCTGGCGCAGTACGAGGCGCTGGACATGCTCATCGGACGGGTGGCGCCGGACCTCGGCGGCCGCGACGACCATGTCGACATGGTCGGGCTCAATTTCTATCCGCGGAACCAGTGGCTGCACCGCGGCTCCACCCTGCCGCTCGGCCATCACGGCTACCGGCCCTTCTCGGAGATGTTGCAGGAGGCGCATGAGCGCTACGGGCGGCCGCTACTGGTGGCCGAAACAGGCGCCGAGGGCAGCGCGAGGGCCGCCTGGCTCCACTATGTCGGGGACGAGGTGCGGGTCGCCATGGATGCGGGCGTGCCGGTCCTTGGCATCTGCCTCTATCCGGTCATCGATTATCCTGGATGGGATGACGACCGACTGTGCCTGACCGGCCTGTTCGGCCCGGCGGATGGCGAGGGACGGCGGGCGGTGCACAAGCCGCTGGCGGAGGAACTGGCCCGTCAGGCCTTTCTGCATGCAGGCTCGCCGCCAGGCGCCAATGGTTTCACCGCGCGTGCCTCCACCAGTGGATGATCGCCGGTGACGGCGTGAGCGGGACGCATCGCTCCGCCTTCCCGCCCGCGATTGATGCACCGGGTTCAGCAAAGAGGCCGGAGCTTTCCTTTGCCTGCAAGGCGTCGCCATGGCGACATGCGCCACCCTGGCCGGCGCAGTCCGGCACGGGGATATGGCGCGCGCAGAGGGCGGCCGGACGAGGCAGGGTGAGGGAATGTCGGGTCACAGCATGTCAGGATCCCCGGAAACACCACGGGATCTCGCCCATCTCGGCCATGTCGAGATGCTCACGCCCCGCATAGAGGCGAGCCTTGCCTTCTTCACTGACGTGTTCGGCATGACGGAAGCGGGACGCGAGGGCCAATCGGTCTATCTGCGCGGCTGGGACGACTATGAATTCGCCTCGCTGAAGCTCACCGAAGCCCCCCTCCCCGGCCTTGCCCATGTCGCCTTCCGCACCTGGAGCCGCGAGGCGCTGGCGCGGCGCGTGGCCGTGCTGGAGGCCTCTGGCCACGGCATCGGCTGGACGGACGGCGACATGGGCCACGGGCCCTCCTACCGCGCCCACGGTCCGGACGGCCATGTCTTCGAGATCTATTTCGAGACGCGGAAATACCAAGCGCCCGACGCCCTGAAGCCCGCCCTGAAGAACCAGGCCCAGCGCTTCCCCGCGCGGGGCATGTCGGTGCGCCGGCTCGATCACCTGAACCTTCTCTGCTCGGAGGTCGAGCCGACCCGCGACTTCCTGCGCGACCAGCTCGGCATGCGACTGACCGAGGCCATCGTGCTCGATTCCGGCATCTGGGGCGGGGCCTGGATGACGGCGACGAACAAGACCTACGACATCGCCTTCACCCGCGACCATTCGGGCCGTCGCGGCCGCTTCCACCACGTGACCTATGCCATCGACAGCCGCGAGGAGATCTTGCGCGCCGCCGACATCGCGCTGGAGGCGGGCGTTCCGATCGAAACCGGCCCGCACAAGCACGCGGTGCAGCAGACATTCTTCCTCTATCTCGAAGAGCCCGGCGGCAACCGCGTCGAGGTGGCCAATACCGGCGCGCGCCTGATGCTCGATCCCGACTGGGAGCCGGTCATCTGGACCGAGACGGAGCGCAAGAAGGGCCAGGCCTGGGGCCTGAAGACCGTCGAGAGCTTCCACACCCGCGGGACCCCGCCATGACCGATCGCCGCCGTTTCACCACCCTCCTCGCCTCGGCCCTCGCCGCCTCCGCCTTGCCGGCGCGGGCGCAGACCTTCCCCGCCCGTCCCGTGACGATCATCGTCCCCTTCGCGGCGGGCGGTGCCGTCGACATCGTGGCAAGGACCATCGCCGACCGCCTCGCCCAGCGCTGGGGGCAGCAGCCCGTCATCGAGAACCGCCCCGGCGCCGGCGGCATCGTCGCCTCGCAGGCGCTGGTGCGCGCTGCGCCCGATGGCCACACGCTGATGGTGGTGGCGAACGGCCATCCGCTGAACCCGTTCTTCCACGAGAAGCTGCCCTACGACACCGACCGCGACTTCACGCCGATCACCCAGATCGGCGCCTCGCCGCTGGTGATCTCGGTGCCGCCGGGCGAGACCGCGCGGGACGCCAAGGCCTTCTTCGAGGCGGCCAAGGCCAAGCCCGACGGCATCGTCTTCGGCGTCTCGGGATTCGGTACCTCAGCCCATCTCGCCGGTGTGCTGGCCTCGCAGGTGACGGGGGCGAAGCTTGTGGCCGTGCCCCACCGCTCGGGCTCGCAGGCGCTGCAGACGGTGATGACCGGCGGCCTGCCGATGAGCATCAACCCGCTGCTGGAGGTGATCGAGCTCGCCCGGGCCGGCAAGGTCCGCCCGCTGGCGGTGACCACCGCGGCGCGGTCGGCCATCCTGCCGGACGTGCCCACCATGGCCGAGCAGGGCTATGCCGGTTTCGACACCGGCGTCTGGTGGGGTGTGGTGGCGCCGGGGAGCCTCGCGCCCGAGATGGTCGAGCGCCTGTCGCGCGATCTCACCGAGGCCATCCGCTCGCCCGAGGCGACGGCACGGCTGCAGCAGCTCGGCGCAACACCTGTCGGCTCCTCGCCGGAGGCCTTCCGGGCCTTCCTCGCCAGCGAGACGGCGACCTGGGGGCCGGTGATCCGCTCCGCCAATATCCGGCTGGAATGAGACCTCTGGTCAAGACACGCATCAACTCCATGTGCATTGCGTCGGGTTCCCAAACGTCATGGACTTCCCGGCGCAGATAACGAAACCCTCGAGGAGGCTCCGATGACAGACACATCCCGCCGCACCGTTCTCGCAGCCTCCGCCGGCCTCGGCGCCAGCATCGTCGCCGGTCCGGTCGAGGCCCAGACGGCTGCCCCCGCCGCAGACGGCACGCGCCAGCAGCCGGGCTTCTACCGGATCAAGGTGGGCGACGCCGAGATCACGGTTCTCCATGACGGCTTCGTCGGCCGCCGCGCCCAGGGCCTGGTGCGCAACGCTGCCCAGCCCGAGGTCGAGGAGCAGCTGCGCACCCATTTCGTCGATCCGGAGGCGATGGAGAATCCCTACAATATCGCCGTCGTGACCATCGGCGCGCGCCGGTACATCATCGACTCGGGCTTTGCCGACAACGGCCCGCCGACCACCGGCCAGCTCGCCGCCAACATGCGCGCCGCCGGCATCGACCCGGCCTCGATCAATGCGGTGCTCGTCACGCATTTCCATCCCGACCACATCAACGGCATCCGCAAGAAGGACGGCACGCTGACCTATCCCAATGCCGAGATCATCGTGCCGGAAGCCGAGTGGGCCTTCTGGATGGATGACACGCGCATGGGCCAAGCGCCCGAGGGGCAGCGTGCCAATTTCGCCCTGGCGCGCCGCGTCTTCGGGCCCAATGCGGCGAGCGTCCGGCGCATCACGCCCGGTGGCGAGGTCGTCCCTGGCATCCAGTCCATCGCCACCCCCGGGCACACGCCGGGCCACACCTCCTTCGTGGTGACCTCGGGCTCCGCCAAGGCGCTCATCCAGGGCGACGTGTCGGGCATTCCCTCGCTCTTCGTGGAGCGGCCGGGCTGGCATTCCATGTTCGACATGGACGGCGCGACGGCGGAAGCGACGCGTCGGCGCACCTACGACATGGCAGCCTCCGAGCGGATGCCGATCGTCGGCTACCACTTCCCCTTCCCGGCGGTGGGTCGCGTGTCGAAGCAGGGCGATGGCTATCGCTTCGGCCTCGCCCAGTGGCGCTCGACCATCTGAGCGCTATTCGGCCTTGAGATTGGCGGCGCGGGCGACCGCGCCCCAACGGGCGAGTTCCGACGCGATGTGAGCGGCGAAGCCGTCGGGCGTCGACGGCATCGCATCCGCGCCTTCCTGTTCGAGCCGCGCCGCCATGGCTGGCGTCGATAGCGTCGTGCGGCAGATGGCATTCAGCGTGTCGATCACCGGCGCCGATGTGCCGGCGGGTGCCACGAGCCCATACCATTGCGAGGCATCGAAGCCCGGCAGCGCGGCTTCCGCGATGGTCGGCACATCGGGGAGCGCGGCGAGCCGCCGGGTTCCCGAGACCCCCAGCGCGAGGAGCGAGCCGGCCCTGACCTGCGGCAGCAGGATTGGCGCGCCGGTGAGCGCCATCTGGATGCGTCCGGCGAGCAGGTCGCTCACCGCCGGCCCCGTGCCGCGATAGGGCACGTGCTGCAGGCGGATGCCGGCGGCGACCTCGAAGGCGGCGGTGGCGATATGGGCGGCCGAGCCGACGCCGCCCGTGCCGTAATTGAGGCTGCCGGGGGCGGCTTTCGCCAGTGCGATGAGGTCCGGCACCGAGCGGGCGGCGACGGAGGGATGGATGGCCAGCACATTGTGGACGGCCGCCAGCAGGCTCACCGGCGCGAAGGACTGCACGGGGTCATAGGGCAGGCGCGCATAGATCCAGGGGTTCACCGCCAGCGTGCCGATATGGGCGATCAGCAGCGTCTGGCCGTCCGGGGCGGCCTTGGCGACGGCGCCCGAGGCAATGCCGCCGCCGGCGCCCGGCCGGTTCTCCACCACCACGCCGACGCCGAGCGCATCGGTGATCGACTGGCCGAGGAGGCGGGCGAGGAAATCGGTCGAGCCGCCGGGCGTGAAGGGCACCACGAGCGTGACGGGCCGCGTCGGCCGCCATGCCTCCTGCGCCCGTACGAGGGCCGGTGCGGCAAGACAGGCGGCGAGAAGGGAACGGCGGGAGAGACGCGGCATAGTTCCGATATCGCCGCGGCTCGACAATGAATCAAATGCGAAACATGGTGCGATCCGTGAATCGTCTGCATCATCGGGGGGCGCCGTGCGGATCGACTTTCCCGGCCTCGAAGCCTTCGTCGCCATCGCCGAGCGCGGCTCGTTCAACCGTGCCGCCGTCCATCTCAACCTGTCGCAGACGGCGCTGAGCCACCGGATGCGCAAGCTGGAGGACGACCTCGGCGTCCGCCTGCTGATGCGCACGACGCGGCAGGTGACGCTCACTCCCGCCGGGCTCGAACTGCTGCCAAAGGCGCGGGCCGCCATCGACGGGCTCACCGTGTCCATCGACGCGCTGCGGCGGCAGGCGCGGGCCGGCCAGCAGCACATCGCCATTGCCTGCCTGCCGACCATCGCCGTTACCTACCTGCCGCAGGTTCTCGCCGCCTTCGCCCGCAAGCACCGGGGCGTGAGCGTGCAGGTGCTGGATAATTCGGCCAGCGAGATCGCCGACCATGTGCAGTCGGGCCGGGCGGAGTTCGGGCTGACCATCGTCTCCTCCAACCGCTGGGACCTCGACATCACGCCACTGATGAAGGAGCCCTTCGTGCTGATCTGCCCGAAGGGGCACCGGCTCGCGGGCGTGGAGGCGGTCCAATGGCCGGATCTCGAGGGCCAGCCGCTGGTGCGCATCAGCCCGCAGACCGGCAACCGGGTGCTCATCGACGATGCGCTCGGCACCCGGCGCGAGGCACTGGACTGGCGCTACGAGGTGCAGCACCTCGCCACCGCCGTGAGCCTCGTGCGCGCCGGCATCGCGCTCGCCATCGTGCCGCGCCTTGCGCTCGGCATCACCACGACGGAGGGCATCGTCACCGTGCCGCTGCGCAATCCCGCGGTGACCCGCACGCTCGGCATCATCGCCCGCCATGGCGTGCCGATCAGCCGGACGGCGAAGACCCTGCACGACCTCATCGTCAAGACGCTGAAGTCGTCGGATGCGGATCCGCAGGGCTGAACCGATTGCATCAGTCGGGGGCCGCCTTTCACTCGACAAGCAGCCTGGGCCCGGGGCCTCATGGGGGCAGAGGAGTGCAGCGCATGAAGAATTCCGTCTCCGTCGCGTTCATCGGCTTCGGCGAGGTGGGCCGCACCTTTGCAACCGGCTTCCGCATGACGCCCGGCGTGTCGCTGGCCGCCTATGACATCCTGCTCGACGATCCCGTGCGCGGCGAGCCGCTGCGGCAGGCGGCAGGCCCCCTGGACGTTACGCTGCGCGAGGCGGCAGCGGGGGCCGCGGCGGGCGCCGACATCGTCTTCTCCGCCGTCACCGCGTCTGACGTGATGACCGTCGCCGAGGAGGCGGCGGGTTACATCCGCGCCGGCCAGTTCTTCGTCGACGTCAATTCGGCCTCGCCCAACACCAAGAAGGCGGCGGCGGCCCTCATCGAGGCCAAGGGCGGTCGCTATGTGGAAGCCGCGGTCATGGCGCCGGTGCGGGCGCCGGGCCTCGCCGTGCCGATCCTCGCCGGCGGACCGCATGCGGCGGCGGCGGCCGATCTGCTCAATCCGCTGGGCATGGCGATCACCCCGGTCGCCACCGAATTCGGCCGTGCCTCGGCGATGAAGCTGTGCCGCTCCATCATGATCAAGGGCATCGAGGCGCTGATCGTCGATGCGAGCCGGGCGGCGGCTGCCTTCGACGTCGAGGCGGAGGTCTATGGCAGCCTCGGCGAAACCTTCCCCTCCATCGACTGGCGGGCGCTCGCCGGGATGATGGCCGAGCGCGTCGCGACCCACGGCATCCGCCGCGCCGCGGAGATGCGCGAGGCCGCCGACATGATCGCCGAGCTCGGCCTCGATCCGGAACTTTCGCGCGCCGTGGCAAACGCCCAGCAGCGCGGCGCCCGGCCGAAATAGGCTAGCCGCGCGGGAAGACGACGCCGTCGAACAGCGCCCGCGCCGTGCGCAACAGGCCTGCCCGTTCGACAACAGGGGCCTCCTCCGTCCCACCGACGGTCAGCCGCACCGTGAACTCGCCGGTCGGATGTTCACAGGACATCAGCTTCTCGCGGCCCGGCGGGACCTTGGCCAGCCGATGGGCGGGGGAGCCTGGCAGCACGCAGGCGGTCGCCACCGACACGGCGGCGAAGACGCCGATGGCGGCGTGGCACTCGTGCGGAATGAACGAGCGTGTGTTGATCGCGCCGCCCTCGCGCGGCGGGGAGACCAGCGCGAGCTTGGGGATGTTCTTCGAGCCGGCATCGGCGATGTTCATGAGGGGTGCGGCAGCGAGGCGAATGGCCTCGAGCCGCGCCTTCAAGGCGGCGTCGGCATTCAGCACCGCATGGGGTTCGGCGCCGGTGACGCCAACGCTCTCCGCCGCCAGCACGATGACCGGCATGCCGTTGTCGATCAGCGTCACCTCGACGCCCTCCACCACATCGACGGCGCGGCCGGTCGGCAGCAGCGCGCCGCAGACCGAGCCCTCGGCGTCGAGGAAATCGATGGGGATGGGCGAGGCCGTGCCCGGCACGCCGTCGATCGCCGCATCGCCGGCATAGGTGACGCGGCCGCCGGGTGTCGCGACGCGCATCTCCGCGACGGTCCCGGTATTGACTGTCCGCACCGTCACGGTGGTGACCGGGTCAGCGGCGGCAATCAGGCCGCGCTCGATGGCGAAGGGGCCGATCCCGGCGAGGATGTTGCCGCAGTTCTGGTTGTAGTCGACGCGCGGCCTGTCGACGAGGACCTGGGCGAAGAGGAAGTCGATGTCGACGCCCGGTTCCTCCGACCGGGAGACGATGGCGACCTTGGAGGTCAGCGGGTGGGCGCCGCCGACGCCGTCGATCTGGCGGGGATCGGGCGACCCCATGACCGAGAGGAGCACGGCATCGCGGGCGGCCGGATCGGAGGGAAGGTCGTCCTTCAGAAAGTAGGCGCCCTTCGAGGTGCCGCCCCGCATCAACATGCACCGAATGCCCGTCGCCATGGTTCTCCCCTCGCGATGAGCCCGGACCATGGGTCCACTGGCCGGGCCGGGCAAATGAATGATGGTCGGCGATGGGTGAAGGTGCCGCATCAATGGCGCGTGGCTTTGATGGGCCGCATTCATCAATGGGCGCAGAATGCTCACTTGATGCTTCAATCGCATCGGGCAGAGTGCGCGCCGCGGGACAGCCCTTCGCCTTGCCCGCGCATGTCCATTGGAAACGGATCCCGCGCATGTCGGATGCCAAGACCGGCCTCGTCATCACCGCCCATCCCGGCGACTTCGTCTGGCGCGCCGGCGGCGCCATCGCGCTCCATGCGAAACGCGGCATGCGGGTGAAGATCCTGTGCCTGGCCTATGGCGAGCGCGGCGAGAGCCAGTTCGCCTGGAAGAAGGCGGGCGTCAGGATGGAGGACGTCAAGGCGCAGCGCCGCGACGAGGCCGAGCGGGCCGCCGCCGTGCTCGGCGCCGAGATCGAGTTCATGGATGCCGGCGACTATCCGCTGCGGACCACCGACGCGATGCTCGACCGCGCCATCGACATCTTCCACGAGCTGAAGCCGTCCTTCGTGCTGACCCACTCGCTCGAGGATCCCTACAACGTCGATCATCCCGAGGCGACGCGATTCGCCCAGGAAGCCCGCATCATCGCCCAGGCCGCCGGTCACAAGCCGGACCCGGATCGCGCCTATGCCGCCCCGCCGGTCTTCCTGTTCGAGCCGCACCAGCCCGAGCAGTGCAACTTCAAGCCGAACGTCATCCTGAACATCGACGAGGTGTGGGAGACGAAGCGCAAGGCCTTCGAGATCCTCGCCGCCCAGAAGCACCTGTGGGAGTACTACACCCGCGTGGCGCTGAACCGCGGCATGCAGGGCGGGCGCAATTCCGGCAAGGCCATGACCTATGGCGAGGCCTACCAGCGGCTCTTCCCAGAGGCGCTCGAGGCGCTGGCATGACCGGCGTCGTCGTCCGCTCACGAAAGCGCGCCGATGCCGCCGACATGGCCACGCTGGCCGCGCTCGGCGTGTCGACCACCCACGAGGCCATGGGGCGCACGGGGCTCATGAAGCCCTATATGCGGCCGATCTATCCCGGCGCGCAGATCGCCGGCGGCGCCGTCACGGTGCTCGCCCAGCCCGGCGACAACTGGATGATCCATGTGGCCATCGAGCAGGTCATGCCGGGCGACGTGCTGGTGGTGGCCTGCACCACCGACAATACCGACGGCATGTTCGGCGACCTCTTGGCGACCTCGCTGAAGGCGCGCGGCGGCATCGGCCTCGTCATCGATGCCGGCGTGCGGGACGTGAAGACGCTCACCGAGATGGGCTTCCCGGTCTGGTCGCGGGCGATCTCCGCCAAGGGCACGGTCAAGGCGACGCTCGGCTCGGTCAACGTGCCGGTCGTCTGCGCCGGCGCCATCGTGAACCCCGGCGATGTGGTCGTGGCCGACGATGACGGCGTCTGCATCGTGCCCCGGCTCGACGCCGCAACAGTGGCGGCGGCGGGCAAGGCCCGCGAGGCGGCCGAAGAGGACAAGCGCCGGAGGCTTGCCGCGGGCGAGCTCGGGCTCGACATGTACCGCATGCGCGAGGGGCTGGCGAAAGCCGGGCTCGTCTATCGCGACGAAGACTGACACAACTTGCGAACGGCGCGGCACAAGCGCCGATCCCCAACGAACGCCCGAGGAACCGCCCCCATGACCTCCCTCACCGCTCCCGGTCGCCGCACCGTCCTCAAGGGCGCTGCCGGCCTTGCCCTCACCACCGCCTTCGCCCCGGCCCTGCGCGCGCAGGGCGAGCCGATTCGCATCGGCCTCATCCTGCCGATGACCGGTCCCTTCACCTCCACCGGCCGGCAGATCTCGGCGGCGGTGAACCTCTACGTCCAGCAGAACGGGGCGAGCGTCGCCGGCCGTCCGGTCCAGGTGATCCTGCGCGACGACACAGGCGTCGCCGACGTCACCCGCCGCATCGCCCAGGAGCTGATCGTCAACGAGCGCGTCACCGCGCTGGCCGGTTTCGGCCTCACCCCCCTCGCGCTTGCCACCGCGCCTCTCGCGACGCAGGCCCGGATGCCGATGGTGGTCATGGCGGCCGCGACCTCCGTCATCGTCGACCGCTCGCCCTTCGTGGTGCGCACGAGCCAGGTCATCGCCCAGATCGCCGCGCCCTTCGCCACCTGGATGGCCCAGCAGGGCACCAAGCGCGTCATCTCCATCGTCTCCGACTATGGCCCTGGCCATGACGTCGAGACCTCCTTCACCGCGGCCTTCCGCGAGGCGGGCGGCACCATCGACAACATCCGCGTGCCCCTGCAGAACCCGGACTTCTCGCCGTTCCTGCAGCGCGTGGCCGATGCCAAGCCCGAGGCCCTGCTGGTCTTCGTGCCCTCGGGCGTCGGCGCGCAGTTCATGAAGCAGTTCGTCGAGCGCGGCATGGACAAGTCCGGCATCCGGCTCATCGGCACCGGCGACGTGGTCGATGACGACATCCTCAACGGCATGGGCGATGCGGCGCTCGGCGTCATCACCGCGCACCACTATTCCGCCGCCCATCCGAGCCCGGCCAACCGCGCCTTCGTCGAGGCCTTCCGCAAGGCCAACAACAACATGCGCCCGAACTTCATGGCGGTCGGCGGCTATGACGGCATGCACGCGCTCTACGAGGGCCTGAAGAAGACCAGCGGCCAGGGCGGCGAGGCGCTGGTGAATGCGATGAAGGGCATGGCCTGGGAGAGCCCGCGCGGGCCCATGTCGATCGATCCGCAGACCCGCGACGTCGTCCAGAACGTCTATATCCGCAAGGTCGAGCGCGTCGACGGCGAACTCTACAACGTCGAGTTCCACACGATCCCCAACGTCCGCGACCCCTCGAAGCGCTGAGCCTCGGGCCGCACCGGATGACATTGCTGACCATCCTGATCGACGGCATCGCCTACGGGATGGTGCTGTTCGTGCTCGCGAGCGGGCTGTCCGTGACGCTGGGGTTGATGAACTTCGTCAACCTCGCGCACGGCGCCTTCGCCATGGTCGGCGGCTATGTCACGGTGCTCCTCATGCAGCGTCTCGGGGTGCCGTTCCTCGCGACGCTGCCCGCAGCCTTTCTCGTCGCCGCGGCGGCGGGGCTGGTGCTGGAGCGCACGCTCTACCGGCCGATGTACGCCAAGAGCCATCTCGACCAGGTGATGTTCTCCATCGGCCTCGTCTTCATGGCCGTGGCGGCGATGAAATATGCGGTGGGCTCGCAGCAGCAGATCATTTCGCTGCCCTCGTTCCTGCTCGGGCGCTTCGACGTGTTCGGGGTCAGCGTCGGGCGCTACCGGCTCTTCGTCATCGTCCTCTGCGGGTTGCTCGCCCTCGCCCTGCACTGGGGCTTCGTGAAGACCCGCTTCGGCAGCCGGCTGCGCGCAGCGGTGGATGACGCGCGGGTGGCACGGGGTCTCGGCATTCCCGTCACGGCGCTCTTCGCCGTGACCTTCGCGGTCGGTTCGGGCCTTGCCGGGCTCGGCGGCGCGCTGGGCGTCGAACTCCTCGGTCTCGACCCGACCTTCCCGCTGAAGTTCATGATCTACTTCCTGATCGTCGTGACGGTCGGCGGCACGACGACGATCACCGGCCCCTTCTTCGCCGCCATGCTGCTTGGGGTCGCCGATGTCGGCGGCAAGTATTTCATCCCCCAGGCCGGCGCCTTCATCATCTACGGGGTGATGGTGGCCCTGCTGATCCTGCGCCCCGAGGGCCTGTTCGCGCGGAGCCGGTCATGAGCACCGCCGACCTGACCGCGCGCGTCCGCGGCTCGCTCGTCCTCGCCCGCAAATGGCACCCGGCTGAGTTCGTCGTCTGGGTGATGGCGGCGGCGGCCTTCGTGCTCTTTCCGCGCCAGCTCCTGCTGCTCAACGAGATCGCGATCCTCGCGCTCTTCGCGCTCTCGCTCGACCTCATCCTCGGCTATGCCGGCATCGTCTCGCTCGGCCATGCCGCCTTCCTTGGCATGGGCGCCTATACGGCCGGTCTCATCGCCCTGCATGTCACCGCCGACCCGCTCGTCGGGCTCGTCATCGGCATGGCGGCCTCGGGCCTCCTGGGCCTCGTCACCTCGCCGCTGGTGCTCAAGGGCAACGACCTGACGCGCCTCATGGTGACACTCGGCATCGGCCTGCTCATGCTCGAACTTGCCAATTCGCTGGGCTGGCTCACGGGCGGCGCCGACGGACTGCAGGGCATCGCCATGGGCAAGATCCTCGGCCTGTTCGAGTTCGATCTCTTCGGCAAGACGGCCTATGCCTATTCGCTGACCGTGCTGTTCCTGCTCTTCGTGCTGGCGCGGCGCATCGTCCATTCGCCCTTCGGCCTGTCGCTCCGGGCGGTGCGTGACAACCCGCTGAGGGCGGCCTCCTCCGGCGTGCCGATCCCGTGGCGACTGGCGGCGGTCTATACCCTCTCGGCGGCCTATGCGGGCGCGGCAGGCGCGCTGCTCGCCCAGACCACGCAGTTCGTCTCGCTCGACGTACTGGACTTCCACCGCTCCGCGGACGTCATGCTGGTGCTCATCATCGGCGGCGCGGGCTGGCTCTATGGCGGCATCGTCGGCGCCGCGGTGTTCAAGCTGCTGCAGGATTGGATCGCCTGGTTCACGCCGCAATACTGGCAGTTCTGGATCGGCCTGTTCCTCGTCGCCTTCGTGCTGGGCGGTCGCGAGATCCTGCATGGCGGCATCCGGGCGCTGGTCGCCCGCGTCAGCGGCCGGCGTGGAGGCGGGTCATGACCGCCGCGCTGGAAACCATCGGCCTCATCATGCGGTTCGGCGGCATCACCGCCACGGACGACGTGTCGTTCAGGCTGGAGCGCGGCGTGCGCCACGCCCTGATCGGCCCGAACGGGGCGGGCAAGACCACCTTCGTCAACCTCCTCACCGGCGTGCTGACGCCGAGCGCCGGCACGGTCCTGCTTGGCGGCCAGGACATCACTGCGCTCAACCGCGAGGCCCGGGTGAAGCGCGGCATCGCGCGCACTTTCCAGATCAACCAGCTCTTCGGCGCCATGACGCCGCTGGAGATGATCGCCCTCGTCGTCTCCGAACGCCTTGGCGAGGGCGGCCGTCCGCTGGCGCGCCTCGATGCCTCTCCGCGCCTTGTGGAGGAGACCGCGGACATCCTCGCCCGCTTCCGCCTCGACGACATCATGGACGAGCGCATCTCCACCCTGCCCTATGGCAAGCAGCGGCAGATCGAGATCGCCGCGGCCTTCGCGGCGAAGCCCTCGGTGCTCCTGCTCGACGAGCCGGCGGCCGGCGTGCCGGAGGCCGAACGGCGCGAGTTGCTCGACCTCGTCGCGAGCCTGCCGGAGGACGTCTCCGTGCTGCTCATCGAGCACGACATGGACCTCGTCTTCCGGTTTGCGACCCGCATCACCGTGCTCGTCAACGGCCGGGTGCTGGCCGAGGGCGAGCCTGCCGATGTCGCGCGCGATCCAGCGGTGAAGGCCGCCTATCTCGGCGAGGGCGCCCATGGTTGAGACGCCCATGATTGACGCGCCCCTCCTGTCGCTCACCCGCCTCAGCGCCGGCTATGGCGAGGCCGCCGTGCTCTTCGACGTCGACCTGACGCTGGCCGAGGGACGGTCGCTGGCGCTGCTCGGGCGCAACGGCGTCGGCAAGACGACCCTGGTCAATTCGATCATCGGCGTGACCCGCTGGCGCGGCGGCAGCATTTCCCTCGCAGGGCGCGACATCACCCGCCTCGCCCCGGAGGAGCGCGCCCATGCCGGCATCGGCTGGGTGCCGCAGGAGCGCAACATCTTCCGCTCGCTCACCGTGGAGGAGAACCTCACGGCCGTGGCCCTGCCAGGGCCCTGGACGCCCGCCCGCGTCTTCGAGATGTTCCCGCGTCTTGCCGAACGCAAGACCAACATGGGCAACCAGCTCTCGGGCGGCGAGCAGCAAATGCTCGCCATCGGCCGGGCGCTGGTGCTGAACCCCAAGGTCCTGCTGCTGGACGAGCCGACCGAGGGCCTCGCGCCGATCATCGTCGAGGAACTCCTCAAGGCGCTGACGCGGCTGTTCCGCGAGGAGGGCCTCGCCGGCATCGTCATCGAGCAGCACGCCCGCAAGATCCTCGAGATCACCGACGACGCTCTGGTGCTGGAACGCGGCCGGGTCGTCCTCTCCGCGCCCAGCGCCGAGCTCATCGCCCATCCCGATCGCCTCGAGCGCCATCTCGGCCTCGGGGCCGCCCACTGATCTTCCCACCACAGGACAGAGCATGACCGCCCGTACGACCCCGCCCTTCCGCGCCGACATGGTCGGCAGCCTTCTGCGCAGCGCCCCGGTGAAGGAGGCGCGCGACAAAAAGGCCGCCGGCACGATCTCCGATGCCGAGCTCGCAGCGATCGAGGACCGCGAGATCGCCGACCTCGTCAAGAAGCAGGTGGCCGTCGGCCTCCAGGCCGTGACCGATGGCGAGTTCCGCCGCTCCTTCTGGCATTTCGACTTCCTGGAGAACCTCGACGGCGTCATCGGCGTGGAGACCGAGGGCATCGCCTTCGCCGGTGTCACCACCAAGGGTCATGGCGTGCGCGTGAAGGGCAAGATCGACTTCACCGAAGCCCATCCGCATCTTGCCCACTTCAAGTTCCTGAAGTCGGTGACGCCTGCCGGCCATGTCGCCAAGATGACCATCCCCTCGCCGTCGATGCTGCACTATCGCGGCGGCCGGAAGGCGGTGGAGTTCGGCGCCTATCGCGAGATGGACGCCTACTATGCCGATCTCGGCGCGGCCTATGCCAAGGCCATCAAGGCCTTCTATGAGGCCGGCTGCCGCTACCTGCAGCTCGACGACACCTCGCTGTCCTATTTCTGCGATCCCGCCCAGCGGCAGATGCTTGCCGAGCGCGGCGATGACCCGGACCGTCTGATCCACGTCTATCGCGACATCATCAACACCGCGACGGCGGCCAAGCCCGCCGACATGGTCATCACCACCCACACCTGCCGCGGCAACTTCAAGTCGACCTTCATCGCCTCCGGCGGCTACGAGCCGGTGGCCGACCTCGTCTTCAACCAGATCAATGTCGACGGCTATTTCATGGAGTGGGACGACGACCGCTCCGGCGGCTTCGAGCCGCTGCGCTTCCTGCCCAAGGGCAAGCATGTCGTGCTCGGCCTCGTCACCTCCAAGGTCGGCGCCATCGAGAGCAAGGACAACCTGAAGCGCCGCATCGAGGAGGCCTCCAAATACGCCCCGCTCGACCAGCTCTGTCTGTCGCCGCAATGCGGCTTCGCCTCCACCGAGGAGGGCAACGTGCTGGCCGAGGACGAGCAGTGGGCGAAGCTCTCCCGCATCGTCGAGGTCGCCAAGGAGGTCTGGGGCTGATGGGCATCGACGGTCGCACCCCAAATCTCGCGCTGCCGCCGCTCTCTTGCGACGCGCATTGCCATGTCTTCGGCCCGGCGGCGGTCTTTCCTTATGCGCCGGACCGCCGCTACACGCCGGAGGATGCGCCCAAGGAAGCGCTGATCGCCCTGCATGACCGGCTCGGCCTGCAGCGCGCCGTCATCGTCCAGGCGAGCTGCCACGGCGCCGACAACCGCGCCATGGTCGACTGCCTCCGCCATGATCCCGCGCGGTTCCGCGGCGTCTCGATCCTCGACGGCATGGCGACCGAGGCGCTGGTCGCAGAACTCGACGAGGCCGGCGTGCGCGGCGTGCGCTTCAACTTCGTCAAGCATCTCGGCGGTGCGCCCGACATGGCCGTGTTCGACCGGGTGCTGGCGATGGTCCGGCCCTTCGGCTGGCACGTCGTGCTGCATCTCGATGCTCCGGACATCGCCGAACTCGCGCCGATGATCGAGAAACTGCCCATGACCAAGGTCATCGACCATATGGGCCGCGCCCCGGCGAAGGCGGGAATCGACCAGGAGCCCTTCCGCATCCTGCTCGGCCTCGCCCGCCGCGAGGATGTCTGGGTGAAGGTCTCGGGCGCCGAGCGCATCGCCGATCCACCCTTCACCGCCGCGGTGCCCTTCGCCCGCGCGCTGATGGAGGTCGCGCCCGACCGGGTGCTCTGGGGCACGGATTTCCCGCATCCCAACCTCAAGCATGAGGTGGACGAGGCCGATCTCGTCGACCTCCTCGCCGACTATGGCGACGCCGATGCGCTGCACCGGCTGCTCGTCGCCAATCCCGCCCGCCTCTACGGCTTTGCCTGACCGGAGATCCCCATGCGCCTCTCCCGCCGCGCCGTCACCGCCGCCGCCTTCGCCCCTGCCCTTGCCCCGTTCATGGCGCGGGCGCAGGGCCGCTATCCCGACCGACCGATCCGCGTCACCGTGCCCTTCGGGCCGGGCGGGCTCGCCGATGTGACGATCAGGCTCGTCGGCGAGCGGCTGTCGCAGCGGCTCGGCCAGCAGGTCGTGGTGGTGAACCAGCCGGGTGGCGCCGGCGCCATCGCGGCGCGGGCGGCGACCTCCTCTCCTGCCGATGGCTACACGCTGGCGCTGCTGACCAACGGCACGGCGGTGAGCGCCGCCACCGCCCGCTCGCTCGGCTTCGATCCGCTCGGTGATTTCACGCCGATCTCCACTCTCGGCTTCTTCGAATTTGTGCTGGCGACCAGCAGCGCCCAGCCCTATCGCAGCTTCCGCGACCTCCAGCAGGCGGCCCAGGCCTCGCCGGGCAAGCTGAACATCGGCACGATCCAGCCGGGCTCGACCCAGCATCTCGCCGCCGTCCTGCTGCGCTCGCTGGCGCGGATCGACGCCGTCATCGTGCCGTTCCGCACCACGCCGGACGCGCTCACCGCGCTGCTGCGCCGTGACGTCGATCTCGTTATCGACGGCTTCTCGGCCATGGGCGGGATGCTGCGCGAGGGTCAGTTGCGGGCCCTTGCCACCACAGGGGCCCGCCGCAGCGCGGCCCTGCCCGACGTGCCGACGATGATCGAGAGCGGCTTTGCCGACTACGACGTCACCTCGTGGAACGCGCTCTTCGCTCCCGCGGCGGTGCCGGCCGACATCGTCACGCGGCTCAATGCCGAGCTTCAGGCGGTTCTCGCCGATCCCGCCCTCGGGGCGCGGCTGGCGGAACTCGGCATTGCCGCCCGCGGCTCGACGCCGGCCGAACTCGGCCAGCGCCTGCGCGACGACATCGCGCGCTGGTCGCGGGTCGCCGAACAGGCCGGCCTCGAGAAGCTCTGAGGCGCGCGGGCACTCATCCCGCGGGTCGAGAGGACATCAGCGCAGCGTCGGATCGAGTCGGTCGCGCAGCCAGTCACCGAGGATCGACACGGCGAGGGTCGTGACCACGATGGTCATGGCCGGCGCCAGCATGATCCACGGCGCGCGGGTGATGTATTCGCGGCCATAGCCGACCATGTTGCCGAGGCTGGTCATGGGCGGCTGCACGCCGAGGCCGAGGAAGGACAGCCCGCTCTCCAGCAGGATCACCTCGGGGAAGACCAGCGTCATCGAGACGATGAGGGTCGAGGCGATGTTGGGCAGGATGTGCTTCAGGTAGACCCGCGTCGGCGATGCGCCGAGCTGCGTCACCGCGGAGGCATAGCCCTGGGCGCTGGCGGCAATGGCAAGGCCCCGGGCGATGCGGGCATAGCGCTCCCAGCCGAAGAGCCCCATCAGCCCGATGAGCAGCGGCAGGGACGAGCCGAAGAAGGCGAGGACGGCGAGCGCCATGATGAGGAAGGGCATGCTCGCCTGGAAGTCCGCCAGCATGAGCACGAGCTGTTCGACGAAACCGCGGAAATAGGCCGCGAGGAACCCGAGCGTCGTGCCGACCACGGCCGACATCAGGCTGGCGCCGAAGGCGATGAGCAGCGAGATGCGGATGGAGGCGATGAGGCGGGAGAGCACGTCGCGACCGAGCTCGTCGGTCCCGAGCCAGTGCAGCGGATGGCCGGGCGCGACGAGCCGGTTGCGCAGGTTCGGCGCCGTGTAGGAATAGGGGCTGACGAGGTCAGCGAGGAGCGCCACGGCCACCATGGCGATGAGCCAGGTGAGCGCGATCCAGACGAGGACCGGCACGCCGGCAAGCCGCTGGCGCAGGCCGTAGGACGCGGCGGCGGTGTCAAGGGCGCGATCGGTCATGAGCCGCTCCTGCCGCCGGCGTGACGCAGGCGCGGATCGAGGAAGCCGTAGAGGAAATCGACGATCAGGTTCGAGACGACCATGGTCGCGGCGACCAGCAGCAGGATGCACTGGACCACCGCGAGGTCGCGGTTGGAGACGGCCACCACCAGAAGCCGGCCGACCCCGGGCCAGGAGAAGACGCTCTCCACCACCACCGCGCCGGCAATGAGCGAGCCGACCATGAAGCCGATGATGGTGACGGTCGGGATCGTCGCATTGGGCAGCGCATGGCCGATGACGACCTGCCGCCAGGGCACGCCCTTGGCCGACGCCGTGCGCACGTAGGGTTGCCCCAGCACCTCCAGCATGGCGCTGCGGGTGAAGCGGGCGAGCACCGCCGCGCCGCCGATGCCGAGGGTGGCGATGGGCAGGATGGCGTGGCGCCAGCTGTCCTGGCCGCCGGAGGGCAGCCAGCCCAGCTGCACCGCGAAGATCAGCACCAGCACCAGGCCGAGGACGAAGCTCGGCACGGTGAAGCCGGCGACCGAGAGCAGCATGACGAGGCGGTCGGTGAGGCTGCCGCGATTGAGCGCGGCGATGATGCCGGCAGGAATGCCGATGCCGAGCTTGATGATGAGGGCCGGAATGGTCAGCGCCAGGGTCGCCGGGATGCGCTCGGCGACGAGGTCGATGGCCGCCCGGCCATCGCGCATGGAGCGGCCGAGCTCGCCCTGGGCGATGGCGCCGAAATAGCTGAGGTACTGGCGCCAAAGCGGCTCGTCGAGGCCCCAGGCCTTGCGGAAGGCGGCGATGGCCTCGGGCGCCGATTCCGGACCGAGAATGATGAGCGCGGGATCGCCTGAGAGCCGCAGCACTACGAAGGCGAAGGTGACCACGAGGCCGATCGTGATGAAGGCGCGCAGCAGGCGCAGCGAGAAATAGCGGAGCATCAGGCGGCCTCTCGCGTCGCGGCGGCGGGTCCGGCCACGACGTGGCAGGCGACCCGCCGGCCGCCGCCGAGCGTCATCAGCGCCGGTGCGGTCTCACGGCAGCGGGCCTCCGCCAGCGGGCAGCGCGGATGGAAGGCGCAGCCGGGCGGCCGCGCGGCGGGATTGGGCGGCTCGCCGGTGAGGATGATGCGCTCGCGCTTGCCGCCGGGCGCCGGCGCCGCCGAGACGAGCGCGCGGGTATAGGGATGGCGGGGATCGGCGAAGAGATCGTCGGCATCGCCTTCCTCGACGATGCGGCCGAGATACATCACGGCGACGCGCCGGCTCACCTGCCGCACCACCCGCAGGTCGTGGCTGATGAAGAGCATGGCGATGCCGAGGCTCTCCTGCAGGTCGACGAGGAGGTTCACCACCTGCGCCTGGATGGACACGTCGAGGGCCGAGACCGGCTCGTCGCAGACCAGGAAGGCCGGGTCGGTCATCAGGGCCCGGGCCAGCACGACCCGCTGGCGCTGGCCGCCGGAGAGTTCGTGCGGATAGCGCATGGCGACATGGCGGGAGAGGCCGACGCGGCCGAGCATGGCCAGCGCCTTCTCCATCCGTTCGGCCGGCGCGCCGAGGCCATGGATGGCGAGCGGCTCGGCCACCTGGTCGCGCACGGTGAGCCGACGATCGAGGGCGCCGAGGGGGTCCTGGTAGATCATCTGCATGCGGGCACGCGAGCGCCGCCAGGCCGCCGTCAGCGGTTCCGGCATGGGAGCGCCATCGAAGGTGACCGCGCCGCCATCCGGCTTCTCGAGGCCGAGGACCATGCGGCCGAGCGTCGACTTGCCCGAGCCGGATTCGCCAACGATGCCGAGCGTCTCGCCGGCGCCGACATGCAGGCTGACGCCATCGACGGCACGGACCGCGACCGGGCGGCCGAAGACGCCGCGGCGGAGCTGGTAGGTGCGCGCAAGGTCGCGGGCGGTGACGAGGCTGATCATGAGGTAAGCGCCATGGCGGGGGTCGCGGTGGTCGCGGCAAGGGTCGCCGCGGCCGCAGGGACCGGCACGGCCGCCTCGGCGCCGGGGTGGAGGCAGGCGACCCGATGGGCCTCGCCCGCCGCCGCGAGGCGCGGATCGGTCTCGCGGCAGCCGCTGCTGGCGACCGGGCAACGCGGCGCGAAGGCGCAACCCGCCGGCAGATGGCGCGGATCTGGCACCGTTCCGGGGATGGAGGTGAGCCGCCGGCGCGGTCCGTCGAGCGGCGGCAGCGAGCCGACAAGGCCGCGGGTGTAGGGATGCAGAGCCTCGCCGAAAAGGGGCGCCACCGGCGCCTCCTCGACGATGCGGCCCGCATACATGACCGCAACGCGCTCGCAGGTCTCGGCGATGACGCCGAGGTCGTGGCTGATGAGCACCAGCGCCATGCCGAACTCGCGGCGCACGGCGCGCAGGAGGTCAAGGATCTGCGCCTGGATGGTGACGTCGAGCGCCGTCGTCGGCTCGTCGGCGACGAGGAGGTCGGGCTTGCCGGCCAGGGCCATGGCGATCATCACGCGCTGGTTCTGGCCGCCGGAGAACTCATGCGGATAGGCATCGAGGCGGCGACCTGCATCGGGAATGCCGACGAGCTCCATCAACCGCCTTGCCTCGGCCCGCAGGGCGCCGCCGGAGAGCCCGGCATGCAGCGCCAGCGCCTCGCCGATCTGGCGTCCGACGGTGAGCACGGGATTGAGGGCGCTGGCCGGGTCCTGGAAGATCATGGCGACGCGGCCGCCGCGGACGTCGTCGAGACGGGCGGGCGGCGCGCCGATCAGTTCCTCGCCGGCGAGGAGGACGCTCCCGGTCACGCGCGCCTTGGCCGGCAGCAGGCTGAGAGCGGCAAGCCAGGTGACCGACTTGCCCGAGCCGGATTCGCCGACGAGGCCGACGGCCTCGCCCGGCGCGACGGTGAGGTCGATGCCGCGCAGGGCCGGCACGCCGGCAAAGCTCACCTGGAGATCGCGGATGGCAACGAGGGGCTGGGCCGGGGGATTCACGGTCGCCATGCCGGTCAGCCCATGTTGCCAGCGCGGAAGTCCATGTACTCGATCGGATAGGGCTGCCAGGCGACATCCTTCCGCTTGCCGTAGAACATGGTGAGGTCGTGCAGCACGGTTCCGGCCGGGTCGTCGCGGTCGAAGATTTCCAGCATCCGGCGGAAGGCGGCCTTGCGCGCGGCCGTGTCGAGGCTGGAGGAGAGGATCTCGCTCTGGGCGTTGAACTCCTCGTTCGACCATTCGCGGAAGACGCGCTGCGTCGGACCGTTGGGGCCGAAGAGGCGGACAAGGACGCCGGCGGGGTCGTTCCAGAAGATTGTATTGGACCAGTCGCGAATGCCGCGGCCCTCGGCCGGGCTCGTCACCGCCCCGACATTCTCGCGCACCTGCATGTCGACGTTGAGACCGACGGCCTTCCACATCTCCACGAGGATCTGCGCGGTCTGGAGCTGGAGCGTGTAGTAGTTCGGCAGGATCCGGTAGGGGATCGGCTGACCGCCGTAGCCGGCGGCGCGCACCAGCGCGCGGGCCTCGGCCGGATCGAAGCGAGGCGCCGGATAATCCGGCATGTAGAGGTCGCCATAGGCCGGGTTCTGGTGGCCCGGCGGGATGGTGGTGCGGCCGGCATAGAGCGCATCGACGATGGCCTTGCGGTCGATGGCCAGACCCAGCGCCCGGCGGATGCGGGCATCGGCGAGAACCGGGTGGTTCTTGTCGTAAGCGAGAGCGCGGATGTTCTGGATCGGCCCGCCGACCACCTCACGGCCTGCCATGGCGGCAACGGTCGAGAAATGGTCCGGCGAGAGCTCGGTGACGATGTCCGCCTCGCCCGTCGACAGGGCGTTGAGACGGCTTTGCAGTTCCGGCACGACGCGGAAGACCAGTTCGCGCACTGTGGGGGCGCCGCCGAAATAGGCGTCGTGGGCGCGCAAAGTCAGCTGCTGGTCGAGACGGAACTCGGCGACCGAGAAGGGGCCGGTGCCGACCGGGGCCTTCTCCCAGGCCTCGAAGGAGGGGGCGGCCTCGAAGGCGCGCTTCGAGATGATCTGGGAGGCCCAGCCGGCGAGGCGCTGCTCGATGAGCGGATCGGGCGCCCGGGTCACGACCCGCACCTGGCGCTCGCCGATGGCGGTGACGCTCTCGATCGTGCCGAGGAAGGGCCGGCTCAGGGCATGGCCGGGGGCGGCGGGATCAGAGACGCGCTTTGCGCCGAAGGAGAAGGCGACGTCCTCGGCGGTCAGAAGGTCACCGTTGTGGAAGCGCACACCCTCGCGCAGGTCGAGCTCAAGCACGCGCGGCTCGGTGCGGCGCCACGCGGTGGCAAGGCCCGGCTTCAGGCGCGAATTGTCGCGGAAATCGACGGTGATGAGCGTGTCGAAGATGTTGTAGGCGGTGCGGAACAGGACGTTGGAGACCTCGCGCACGGGCTCCAGCACCCGCGGCCCGACGGGCACCGCGACCGTGATCCGCTGGCGCGCCTGGGCCGACACCGGGGAGATGCCGCCGGCAAGGGCGAGGGCGCTGGATCCGGCGAGCAGCGTGCGGCGCGACAGGGCGGGAGAGTGAAGGGCCATGCGGGCTCCATGCAAAAAAAGAGAGCCGGCCGCGGAAAGCGGCCGGCCCGAGGCCAGAGGGATCAGGCGCCGTAATTGCCGGGACGGAAGTCCATGGCGAAGGCCGGGGCGGTCTTCCAGCGGATGGCCTTCGCCTTGGCGGTGAAGGTCGCGTTCTGGTGGAGCACCGTGTAGGCGGGGTCTTCGCGCTCGCAGATCTCGAGCATGCGGCGGAAGGACTTGCGGCGGAGATCCCGGTCCGTCGAGGTCTCCAGCACCTCGCAGAGCTGGTTCATCTCGGCATTGGTCCACTCGCCGATCTGCTGCTGCTGGCCGTTGGGGCCATGCTGGTTGACGATCGAGGAAACCGGATCATTGAAGGGCGCGGAGTTCGACCAGTCGCGCACCGCACGCTGGGCGCCGCGCTCCATGATCTGGCTCCAGTTCTCCACCGTCTGCATCTGGACGTTCAGGCCGACGGAGCGCCACATCTCCGTGAGGATCTGCGCGGTCGGATTCTGGTTGGTGTAGTAGTTGTTCAGCACCCGGTAGACGATCGGATCGCCGCGATAGCCGGCCTGGCGGAGCAGGTCGCGGGCGACCTTCGGGTCATAGTCCGGCACCTTCCAGTCGGCGTGGAACATGTCGCCGTAGAACTCCCACTGCAGGCCCGCCGGCACCTTGGTGCGGCCGGCCCAGAGCGTCTCGACGATGGCCTGGCGGTCGATGGCGTGGGTGAAGGCACGGCGCACCAGCGGATTGGCGAGCTGGGCGTTGTTCTTGTCGAAGACGGTGAGGCGGTGGTTCTGGATGGTGCCGCCCTGGACCTCGAAGGCGGCGTTTTTCTCGATCTCGCCGATCTGGTCCGGCGGGATGTCGCAGGCGAACTGATACTGGCCGGAGAGCAGGCCGGCGACGCGGCTGGCGACCTCGGGGACCTCGACGAAGCGGATGGACTTCAGCGGCGGGCGGCCGCCCCAGTACTCGTCATGGGCCTCGAGGGTGAGCGACACGTCGGGGCGGAACTCGACGACCTTGTAGGGGCCGGTGGTGATGGGCTTGCGGGCCCAGTCGAGATAGCTCGCCGCCTCGTCCCAGCCGCGGCGGCTCATGATGTCCGAGCCGTAGCGGGACAGGCGTCCCTCCAGCGTCACGTCCGGCGTCGCGTTGATGAAGCGCACGGTGTAGCGGTCGACGATGTCGATGCGCAGAAGGTCCGGCCAGATGCGGCGGGCCGTCGCCGCCACATCCGGGGGAAGCTCCTTGCCGGCGCGCGGGGTCGGGATCTGCTCGAAGGCCCGGATGGTCGAGCGGTTCTTCGCCTCGGTATTGGCGAACATGCGCTCGCGCGAGAAGGTGAAGACCACGTCCTCGGCGGTCATCTCGTCGCCATTGTGGAACTTCACGCCCTGGCGCAGCTTCAGCTCGACCGTCTGGTCGTCGACGCGCCGCCACTCGGTGGCAAGGCCGGGGCGCGGCGCGAGATTGCCGAGCCAGTCACGGCCGATCAGGCTCTCCCAGAGCGAGGTGTAGAACACCCGCTCGCCGACATTCGATTGCTCGCGGAGCACGTCGAGCACGTTGGAATTGACGATCTTCTGCACCGCGATGGTGATGCGCGGGCGGTTGTCGGCCTGGGCCACGGCGAAGCGCGGCACGAAGGGCGCGGCGACTGCGGCGCCGCCGAGAAGAAGCACGGAACGACGTGAGGCCTGGCTCATGGGCGGATGCTCCTGATGGGATGGAAGCGCGGCGAAACGTCGCCGGGTCATCCGCAGAGCTAGACCTCCGGGACGACACGGCGGTGAACCCGCCGTGTCGGATCGATGACGGGGCGATCCCGCCCCGCGGGACGGCGTCAGACGGCGAGGCCGAGGCCGATCAGGTGGTCCGCACCGGCGCGGACGAGGTCCTTGTTGCGGACCTCAAGGATCAGGCGGGGATTGCTGGTGAGCGTCGCCAGGGTGCGGAAAACCTGCGGCCAGACGATGCTGCCCTCGCCCGGGTTCCAGTGCCGGTCGGCATAGCCGTCGGAGTCCTGGAGGTGGACGTGGTGGAGCATGTCGCCAGCGGCGGTGACGTAGAAATCGACCGGCGGCGCGCCGGTGGACACGTGGGCGTAATGGGCATGGCCGGTGTCGATGGAGACCCGCACCGCCGGGCTGTCGAAGGACCTGGCGAGCGCCACGCGGTCGGCCGGATCGCAGTCCTCGATGTTCTCGATGACCAGCGTCACGCCCATGTCCTCGGCGCGGCGGACAGCGGCGGCAAGGGTGTCATGGGTGCGCTCGACGACCTTGGCGCGGGCGCCGGGATTGTAGTCGAGATTGTTGTAGTCCCAGGTCGTGTAGGGCGAGTGGATGACCATCTGCGTCGCGCCAAGGGCGGCGCAGACATCGAGCCCCTGATCCATGCGGCGGCTTACGAGGGCCCGCACGTCGGGATCGAGGCTGGCGATGGTGAAGCCCCAGAACGGCCCGTGGATGCCGAGCCGTCCCTGATAGCCGTCGAGCTCCTTGCGGATGCCCTCGGCGAGCGGTGCCCAGTCGCCATTGAGCACCTCGGCCCAGAAGAAGTCCTGGATCTCCAGGTCACGCTGGCTCTCGATGATCCAGGAACGGTGAAGGCGCAGGCCGTCGAGCGGCAGGGCGACGCCGAGTGTGGGCAGGGACATGGCGGTGGATCCGTTGGCAGGCGGCGCAGGGCCGCGACCCTCCCGGCATGTCGCGGTCAGACGACGGGCCGATGACGGTGACCGGAATGCCGGCCATGCGCCGGCCCCTCGTCTGTGGGTCCGGGACTCTGAACCAGCACCCCTTCCCTATCGTAAGGACCATGCGCGTTCGGGCGATCCCCGTTCCCCTGGGACATCGGGCGCGCCGCGGCCGCTCCACTCGAGAGCGGCCGCGACAGGTCTTGCGCGATCAGGCCGCGCGGACGTTGGAGAGGAAGGTCTGCAACTCGCCCCGCAGCCTTTCGGCGTTCCGCGACAGCTCCGCCGCCGAGCCCAGGACCTGAGCGGCCGCAGCACCCGTGCTGGAGGCCGCCTGGTTGACGCCCTCGATGTTGGAGGACACCTCGGCGGTGCCGGCGGAGGCCTGCTGGACGTTGCGGGCAATCTCGTTGGTGGCCGAGGTCTGCTCCTCCATGGCCGCGGCAATGGAGGTGGAGATCGCGCTCATGTTCCGGATCGTCTCGGTGATCGCCTCGATGGCCTGGGCTGCTGAGCCCGAAGCGCTCTGGATCTGGGAGATCTGCGCGCCGATCTGGGCGGTCGCCTTGCTGGTCTGGTCGGCGAGCTGCTTCACCTCGGCGGCGACGACCGCGAAGCCCTTGCCGGCCTCGCCCGCGCGCGCCGCCTCGATCGTGGCGTTGAGGGCGAGGAGGTTGGTCTGGCCGGCAATGGCCTCGATCAGGCTGACGATGGCGCCGATCGACTGGGTCGCCGAGGACAGGTCCTGCATCTTGCGGGCGGTGTCGCCGGCTTCGTGAACCGCCTTCTCGGCGATCTCGGTGGAGCGCGTCACCTGGCTGGCGATCTCGCGCGCCGAAATCGACATCTCCTCGGTGGCGGAGGCGACAGTCTGGACGTTGTTGGCCATCTGCTCGGAGGCCGAGGACACGGCCGAGGTCTGGATCGAGGTTTCCTCGGCGGTGGAGGTCAGGGTTTTCGCTGCGGCTTCCAGCTCGGTCGCAGCGGAGGAGACCGAACCGACGATACCGCCCACGGCGCGATCGAAGCGGTCGGCGAGATCGTTCATCGCCTTGCGCTTCTCTTCGGCGGCACGCAGGCCGGCCGCGGCCTGCTCTTCCTCGAGACGCAGCTTCTCAAGACCGTTTTCGCGGAAGATGACCGCAGCGCGGGCGACATCGCCCACCTCGTCGCGGCGCGTCTCACCTTCGACGGTCACATTGTAGTGGCCGGCGGCCAGCTGCTGGAGGGTGGCGACGATCTTGGCGATCGGGCCGGCAATGCCGAACTGGCCGATCATGACGCCGAGGGCGAGACCGACGACGATACCGATGCCGGCGACCATCTGCATGAAGAAGGCGCTGGCCTTGTACTCGGCGGTGGCTGCGGACGAGACCGAGGCAACATTGCGCTCGAGCGCGTCGGAAAGGGACCGCACAGCGCCACCGAGTTGCTCAGCCACGACACGGCTCGATTCAACGGACTTGTGGAGGTTTGCGAGATCGTCGTTCACCTCGAACCGCTTCACCTTGGCGGCCTGCACGAAGGTGTCGTCGAGCTCGACCTGATAGGCCTTGATCGACTCGTCCACCTTGGCGAGCTGGGCGAGGTAGTCGGCAGGCAGATCGCGCGCCAGGCGCTGCCGCAGCTCGGTGAACTCCCGCTGGAGGGTGGCGATCTGCTGCTTCAGCTGCGCCACGTTCTCGGGCCGCGGATCGGCGGCAATGGCATATTCGTTGCGGTTGAGCAGGGCGACGAGGCGGTTCATCCGTGAGGAGAGCAGCGCCTGGTTGGCCGACCGTTCCATGACGTCGGTGGCGTCGCTGAGCGACCGCAACGAGGTCGAGCCGACATAGGTGATGACGCCGGACACGGCGGCGAGGATGGCGATCAGCCCGAGAATCTTGGGCAGCACCTTGACGTGCGAGAGGAAGTGCATCGGATGGACAGTCCGCTGGCCTGGGGGGCTGCAGAATCCCTGCGCATGTCTTAATGACACCTCATCAGCCGCGTAAATTCGGCATTATTTCTGAGCGTTACGCCTTTGGGCGTCCTGTGGCACGGTGCCGCACAAAGCCCGCCGGTGGGCGACGCAAGGGTCACTGCAACCGGACGTTCGTCTCGTCCACGACCTTCTTCCAGAACGCCATTTCCTCGACCAGCCGCGCCGCGAAGGCGTCCGGTCCGGCATTGACCACGTCGAAGCCGACCTCGCCGAGGCGCTGGCGGGAGGCGGGCATGGCGAGGTAGCTCCCGATCTCCCGGTTGATCGTCGTGACGATCTCGGCCGGCGTGCCCTTCGGCGCGAGGATGCCGACCCAGGTGTCGCCCTCGATCTCCGGGAAGCCCTGCTCGATCATGGTGGGAACGTCGGGCAGCAGGGCGGAGCGCGTCTTGCCGGTGACGGCCAGGGCCTTGAGCTTGCCGCCGGCAATCATCGGCCCGGCCGAGGCCATGGTGGTCCAGGCGCTGGGGATCTGGTTGGCGACGACCGCCTGCACGGCCGGCCCGGCGCCGGGGAAATTGATCGCCACCATGTCGAGCTTCTGGGTCACCTTCAGCCGCTCGGCGAGCAGGTGCCCCTGGGTGCCGAGGCCGCCATGGGCATAGTTCTGGTTCGGCCGCGCCCGGAGGTCGGCGACATATTCGCGCGCATCCTTGGCCGAGACCGAGGGATGGACCGACAGGACGTGGGTCGAGGACACCGACAGGTTGATCGGCGCGAAGTCGCCGATGGGATCATAGGGCAGCGTCGGAAAGACCGAGGCGTTCACCGCGTGGGTGCTCAGCGCGAAGAGCAGCGTGTAGCCGTCCGGCGTCGAACGGGCGGCCTGCTGCGTGCCGCGGTTGCCGGTGGCGCCGGCAACGTTCTCGACCACGAACTGCTGGCCGAGGGTCTCGGACAGGTGGCGGCAGGCAAGGCGGGCATAGACGTCCACGGTGCCACCGGGGGCGAAGGTGACAATGGCGCGCACCGGCCGTGACGGGTAGGCCTGGGCGCGGGCGACCATCGGCGCGGCGAGGACGAAGGCGGCCGAGCCGGCGGCCAGGGTGAGGGCCTGCCGCCGATCCAGGGCCGCGGTTGACGCGGAAACGAGTCCCGCCAGACGTCCTGTCGATTTGTTGCTCATCACCGCATCTCCCCTGCCTGTCCTGGTGGCGCTCCGGCCCACGCGTGTCAGCGCTGGAGCCAGGTGCCGATGCCCTTTGCGCGGGCCGCCTCATAGACGATCACCGCCGCGGCAAGGTCAGCAAGTCCCGTGCCGGAGAAAATCAGCGCATTGCGCTCGGCGGAGCTCTCGCGGCCCGGCTTCGCGCCAGCGACGAGTTCCGACAGCTCGGCGAAGAAGGGACCGTCATAGTTGAGCGTGCCGCCCGGCCCGGTGGTGCTCTGCTCGTGGTCGTCCGTCACGGTGCGGTCGAAGGCCGCGAGGCTGTCGCGGCGCCAGCCAAAACCGAGATCGACGGAGGCGACGAAGGTGCCGGGGTCGACCCATCCGGCATCGAGCTGACCGGTGGCCGTCGCGCCATGCGGGATGGACGAGACGACGATATCGCAGCCCGCGATGGCCTCGCGCGGGTCGGTGACGGCGCGGGCATCGAGCCCGGCCTCGCGCGCGCCTCGCGCGAAGGCTTCCGCCGTCTCGATGCGGCGGCTGTAGGCGACGACCTCGGTGAGCGGCAGAGCCTTCGAGAAGACCGCGAGATGGCTGCGGGCCTGGGCGCCACAGGCGAGGAAGCCGATGCGGCGGGACCCCGGTCGGGCCATGTGGCGGGCGGCGATGAGCGAGATGAGGGCGGTGCGGATCTCGGAGATCCAGATGCCGTCGATGATGGCGACGAGCTGCCCCGTCGTCGCCTCGCTGAGCAGGATGGTCGGCATGAAGTCCGGCAGGCCGGCGCGCTCATTGCCCGGAAAATAGCCGAACCATTTGAAGGCGCCGAAGGCCGGCTCGTCCATGACGCCCCCCTTGCCGCGGAAGACGTTGCGGCCACCGGCGGGGATCGTGACCTTGCGGTGCGACCAGGCGCGGCCGGCGGCCCGGCGCTGGAAGGCCTGGGTCAGCCCGTCCTCGAGGGCCTCGGGCGTCACGCCGCAAGCGGCCACGTCGGCGCGCGAGAGATAGAGAAGGCTGTCCGGTCCGGTGGATGTCATGTCGCCTCCTGCAGGCGAGGCCGAGACTGGAGAAGTCCGGCGCGGCGCGCCAGAGGCAGGGGCGCGCGGAGGCGACAAGGCAGATGCGCGGTGACGAGGGTCACCATTCCCGTGGAGCCCACGGGAGGAGAAAACCGTCGCTCATAGCGATCGAATTTTAGGTCTTGGTTCTATTTACCCGGCACCGATCTCCGGCGAAGATAAAAATATTCTCCGAACACGCCCGCCGGACATTGCCTGCCATGGACGCCATCGACCGCAAGATCCTGACCATCCTCCAGGAGGATGTCAGCATTTCCATCGCGGAACTCGCCTCGCGGGTCCACCTGTCGCAGACCCCCTGCTGGAAGCGCATCCAGAAGCTGGAGGCGAATGGCGTCATCCAGAAGCGTGTCGCGCTGGTCTCGCCGGAGAAGCTCGGGCTGGGGCTGACGGTCTTCGTGTCGATCGAGACGGCCGACCATTCGAAGGACTGGCTGGCCCAGTTCGCCGAGACGGTAGCGGCGATGCCCGAGGTCATGGAGTTCTACCGGATGGCCGGCGACGTCGACTACATGCTGCGCGTCGTGGTCACCGACATGGCCGCCTATGACACGTTCTACAAGCGGCTCATCGACAAGGTGCCGCTGAAGAACGTCACGTCGCGCTTCGCCATGGAGCGCATCAAGGCGACGACGGCCTATGCCGTGCCGCCGGCCCCGCGGCCGGCCGAGGCCTGAGCCCAGGGGCCGACCGCGAGCGCGCGGACGACAGGCCCGACCATTTCAGCAGCGTCCTCTCCATATCGTTCTTTCTGGCGAACGATTGGTGGAGACGCGCATTGGCATGGTATTGATGATGCTGGCCTTATCGACAAAAAAGGCCGCACATTCTCCCGCCATCGTTCTTTTTAGAGGATGATTTCATTGACGGGGCGGCGAGCGGCGGGCATGATGAGGGCACGGTTGGTTGATCACTCGACCCGTCGTCGCGGCTTTTGATGGAGCAGCTTGCACCGCGTCACCAAGGGCTAAAGCGCCACGAAGGACATTCGTGGGCTCCCCTCTTTGGAGTTGGTCCGATGAATTCCGTCGTCTGCGGGGTGCACGCCCCGGTCTCTTCCTCCCAAACTCAATCCTGCCGCCGGACGGGTGGCGCGACGGATCGCTGTCGTCTCGCCTGACGACCACCCCGCGCCTTCGACTTCCCCTCGTCCAGGTTCCCTTCTGTTCAGGAGACGCCGGCCCGTCCGGCGGCAGCTTTTCCATGTCCCATTCGACGCCCCTCCCCGCCCATCCGCCGCTCAGGTCCGACGTCACGCTGATCGAAGTCGGCGATGACGCCGTCGGCCTCGCCGTGCGCGAGCGCACCGGCTACCGCTTCTTCTCGGCGGTTGCGTCCCTCAACGCCCTCGACAGCCAGCTCTTCGCCTCGCTGAAGGAGCTGCGGCGCGCCGCGGCGGAGACCCATCGCGCCGGCCGCACCCGCGTCGGCACCATGCCGCGCCAGGCCCTCGCCGCCTGAGATTCCCCGGCCGGGCGGCGCTCCTGCTGCCGGCCGCTGCGCTTTCCCCAAGGATTCCCCATGTCCCGTTCTGATGAGCCGTCGGCGGCGTACCGCCCGGCATCGGTGAGGCCGTCCCGATGAACGCCCTCACGCCTTTTCCCGACGCGGTCCCGCTGGCGGCCGCGTCACCCCCGCCTGATCACCGCGAGGATGCCTCTCGCCCGCACGGCGCGGCGATCGCCTTCTCCGGCGTCACCAAGCGTTTCGCCGCCACAGGCGCTGCCGCCGAGGTCGTCGCGCTCGACGATGTCACGCTCGACGTCGCGCCGGGATCGATCACCGGCATCATCGGCCGTTCCGGCGCCGGCAAGTCGACGCTGCTGCGCACGATCAACGGCCTCGACCGTCCGACCGCCGGCACGGTGCGGATCGACGGCCTCGATGTCGGCGCGCTCGACGGCGGCGACCTCAGGGCGCTCCGGCGGGAGATCGGCATGATCTTCCAGCATTTCGCCCTGCTCTCCTCGCGCACGGTGTTCGACAACATCGCGCTGCCGCTGGAACTCGCCGGGACACCGCGCGACGAGATCACCCGGCGCGTCGATGAGCTCATCGAGCTCGTTGGCCTCACCGACAAGCGCGGCCGCTATCCTGCCGAACTCTCCGGCGGGCAGAAGCAGCGTGTCGGCATCGCCCGGGCGCTGGCGACGCGGCCGCGCGTGCTGCTCTCGGACGAGGCGACCTCCGCCCTCGATCCGGAGACGACGCATTCGATTCTCGCCCTGCTCAAGCGCATCAACGCGCTGACCGGCGTGACGATCGTGCTGATCACCCACGAGATGCAGGTCATCAAGGCAATCTGCGACCGCGTGGCGGTGATCGAGGCGGGCCGCATCATCGAGGCGGGCGATGTCTACGAGGTCTTCGCCCGGCCCCAGGCCGAGACGACCCGCAACTTCGTCGCCTCGGTGACGGGCGCGGCCCTGCCGGAGGCGATCGCCGCACGGCTGAGGCCCGATCCCGAGGGCGCCAGCCAGACCGTGCTGCGCATCGTCTTCACCGGCGAGAACGCCACGGCGCCGGTCATCTCGCGGCTGTCGCGCTCGCTCGATGTCGACGTGACGGTCCTCGCCGGCCAGGTCGACGCCATCGCCGGCAAGCCCTTCGGCAATCTCATCGTCGCGATCCCGGCGCGCCCGGATGTCGTGGACGCCGTGGTGGCGCTGGCCGGCGCCCACGGCCTGCAGGCGGAGGTGCTCGGCCATGTCGCCTGAGATCGCACGACTGCTCGTCGAGGCCCTCGGCCAGACGCTCTACATGGTGGCCGCCGCCGGCCTGATCGGCACGGCGCTCGGCCTGCCGCTCGGCGTGTTCCTCGCGACCTCCGGGCGCGGGGAGCTGTTTGAGGCGGTGGCGCTCAACCGGGTGCTCGGCCTCATCGTCAATGCCACGCGCTCGACGCCCTTCATCATCCTGGTGGTGGCGATCATCCCGTTCACGCGGCTGGTCGCCGGCACCTCGATCGGTACGACGGCGGCCATCGTGCCGCTGACGGTCGCGGCGACGCCCTTCATCGCCCGCATCATCGAGGCGGCCATCCGCGAGGTCGATGCAGGCCTGATCGAGGCCTCGCGCGCGATGGGCGCAACGCCGCTGCAGATCGTCCGGAAGGTGCTGCTGCCCGAGGCGCTGCCGGCCATCGTCCTCGGCCTGACGCTCACCGCCGTCAGTCTCATCGGCTACTCGGCCATGGTGGGGGCGGTCGGCGGCGGCGGCCTCGGCGATCTCGGCATCCGCTTCGGCTACCAGCGCTTCATGCCCGAGGTCATGGCGGCCGTCGTCATCGTCCTCATCGCCCTCGTCCAGGCCGTGCAGAGCCTCGGCGACTGGATCGCCCGGCGCGTCAACAAGCGCCTGCGCTCCGCCTGACCTCCCCCTTCCCATCCCAACTCCCTTGAAAGGACTTGCCATGACCACGTTCATCGACCGCCGCACGCTCCTCGCCGGCGCCGCTGCCGGCCTCGTTGCCGCCCCCGCCATCGTCCGGGCCCAGGCCCGCACGGCGCTGCGCGTCGGCGTCACCGCCGGCCCGCACGCCCAGATCCTCGAGGCGGTGAAGCCGGTTGCCGCCGCCCGGGGCCTCGACCTCAGGATCGTCGAGTTCTCGGACTACATCCTGCCGAATGCGGCGCTGGCCGGTGGCGACCTCGACGTCAATTCCTACCAGCACAAGCCCTTCCTCGATCAGCAGAATGCCGACCGGAAATACGGCCTCGTCGGCGTCGGCTTCACCGTCAACTTCCCGATCGGCGTCTATTCGAAGAAGCACAAGAGCTTCGCGGAGGTGCCGGCCGGCGGGCAGGTGTCGATCCCCAACGACCCGACCAATGGCGCCCGCGCGCTGCTGCTCTTCCAGGACAAGGGCATCATCAAGCTGAAGGACGGCGTCGGCCTGAAGCCGACCGTCGCCGACATCATCCAGAACGAGAAGCGCCTGCGCTTCATCGAGCTGGAGGCGGCGCAGACGGCCCGTTCGCTGGACGATGTGGCGGCCGCCGTCATCAACACCAACTACGCGCTGTCCGTCGGCCTCAATCCCGGCCGTGACGCCATCCTGCGCGAGGACCCGAAGGGCCCTTACGTGAACCTCATCGCCGTGCGCGAGGCGGACAAGGACAAGCCCTGGGTGAAGCCCTTCGTCGAGAGCTACCAGTCGGCGGAGGTGAAGGCCTTCATCGAGCGGACCTTCCAGGGCTCGGTGCTGCCGTCCTGGTGAGGCCGAGGGGCCTTCGCGCGGGAGCGCGGGGGCCTCAGCAGCCCGGCGAGCCCGCCACGCCCGCCACATAGTCGCGGAGGCGTTGGAGCCCGCGGCTCATGTGGTGGTCGATCTCGGCCAGCATAAGGTCGAGGTGGTCGCCGCTGGCCAGGTCCACATAGGCGCGGTGGGCATCGTCGAGCGGGCCGGAGCGGCCATGGGCCTTCTGGTGGACGGCAAGATAGAGATGGAGGCGCGGGGCGATGCGGTTCCAGGTCTCGAGCAGCAGCCGGTGGCCGCAATGCTCATAGACCGCGCCGTGAAGGCGGACCTCGGCGAGCGCCGCCTCATAGCCATCACGGCCGCCGAGGGCTGCGAGCAGCGCCTCGTGGCGCGCCTTCAGCGTGGCCGCGAAGGCCGGGGTGCGGCGCGGCCAAATCTGCTCGAAGGCGAGGCGTTCGAGGGCGATGCGCAGCGAGTAGATCTCGCAGACATCGCCCGGCGACAGGCTGACGACGCGGGTGGCGGTGTAGGGCACCGAGACCAGCAGCCCCTCCTCCACGAGGAGCCCCATGGCTTCGCGCAGGGGACCGCGGCTCACCCCGAACTCGGCGGCGAGCTGCTGTTCGGTGACTGTCGCGCCCGGCGCGAACTGCCCGTCGATGATGGCATGGCGCAGGCGCTCGGCGACGCGGTCGCGGAAGGTCTCGCGCTTCAGCGGCGCGACCGTGCCGTCACCCGTCAGCAGCGCCGCGCGGCTCATCGCGTCACCCAGGCCTGGTAGCGCTCGGAGGCGAGCTGGGTGACCGGACCGGGCTGGCCGGTGCCGATGGTGCGGCCGTCGATCCGCGTCACCGGCGTGACGCCGCCGAGCGTGCCAGTGATGAAGGCTTCGTCCGCGGCATAGGTCTCAGCGAGGGTGAAGGGCCGCTCCTCGGCCGTGCCGCCGGCCGCGCGCCAGGCGTCGAGCACGGCCTGCCGGGTGAGGCCCTTGAAGCAGAAGGCGCCGGTGGAGGTCCACAGGGCCCCGCGGCGGACGATGAAGAAATTGGTGGAGTTGCAGCTCGCGACGAAGCCCTGCGGGTCGAGCATCAGCGCCTCATCGGCGCCGGCGTTGATCGCCTGGATCAGCGCCTGGATGAGGTTCAGGCGGCTGTGCGAGTTGAGGCGCAGGTCGAAGACATCCGGCGTGCTGGTACGGAAAGTCGAGGTGAAGAGCGAAATGCCCTTCGCCTTGGTCTCGGGACGCGGCGTCTTGTACTCGGCGACGATGACGACGGTCGCCTTGCCGAGGATGAAGCGCGGATCCTGGTTGACGGTCTTCTTGATGCCGCGGGTCACCATGAGGCGCACATGCGCGCCGTCGGTCATGCCGTTGCGGTCGAGCGTCGCCTGGACGGCGCCCGCGACCTCCTCGCGGCTCATGCCGATATCCAAGGCAATCGAGTTGGCGCCTTCGAACAACCGGTCGAGATGGGCATCGAGCTGGATCAGCCGGCCGTTCTTGAGGCGCAGGCCTTCCCAGACGCCATCGCCCAGCACGAAGCCGCTGTCGAAGACCGAGACGCGCGCCTCAGTCCGCGGCACGAAGGCGCCGTCGACATAGACGAGGACGTGGTCGTTGCGCGGGTCGTCCTGGTAGCCCTGGGCACTGCCCGCGGTGGAGGTCGAGGCGCTGGTCATGGCATGTCCGTTCAGAAGCTGAACCGGCGGTGGCCGGCAATGAAGGCCTGGGTGAGCGGCCGGCGCGGGTTCTTCAGAACCTCGTCGGGCGTGCCCTGCTCGTAGATGCCGCCCTCGGCGAGAAAGAGGACGCGCGTCGCCATGTGGTAGGCGAAGCCGATCTCGTGGGTGACGAGCAGCATGGTGCGCCCCTCCCCCGCCAGCGCCTGGATCGTGTCGAGCACCTCACCGACGAGAGCGGGGTCGAGGGCCGAGGTCGGCTCGTCGAAGAGCAGGACCTCGGGCTCCATGGCGAGGGCGCGGGCGATGGCGACGCGCTGCTTCTGGCCGCCGGAGAGATGGGCCGGATAGGCCTCCGCCTTGTCGGCAAGGCCGACGCGGGCGAGTTCGGCCAGCGCCTGGCGGGCGGCGGCATCACGCCCCATCCGCTTCACGGTCACCAGGCCCTCCATGACATTGCCGAGCACGGTCATGTGGGGGAAGAGGTTGAACTGCTGGAACACCATGCCGATGCGCTGGCGCAGGCGGACGAGGGCCGCCTCGCTGTAGCGCGTCTCGGTGCGGTCGCCGCGCCGGACCTCCTCGCCGACCGGCTCGCCGCCGAGGACGACACGGCCTTGATCCGCGCGCTCCAGCACGTTGATGCAGCGGAGCAGCGTCGACTTCCCCGAGCCCGAGGCGCCGATGATGGCGATGCGGTCGCCGCGCGCGACCTCGAGGTCGACGCCCGAGAAGACGGTGCGGTCGCCGAAGCTCTTGCCGAGGCCTTCGATGCGCAGGAGCGGTTCCGTCATGCGTCGCTCCGCGCCAGGCGCCGCTCCAGCGCGTAGGTGGCGCGCACCAGCGGGTAGAGGAGCAGGAAGAACAGTGCGCCGATGACGGTGTAGACCTCCAGCGGGTTGAAGTTCAGCGAAGCGACGAGCTTGCCCTGCTGGAGCAGCTCGACATAGGCGACGACGGAGGCCAGCGTCGTCATCTTGAAGATCTCGATGCCGCGGTTTGTCAGCGCCGGCAGGACACGGCGCAGCGCCTGCGGCAGGACGATCCGGCGGAGCACCTGCAGGCCGGTCATGCCGATTGCCCGCGCCGCCTCCCACTGGCCCGGCTCGATGGACTGGATGCCCGCCCGGTAGATCTCCGCGGAATAGGCGGCGGAGTTCAAGGAGATGCCGAGGATCGCCGCGCCGAACGGGCTGATCTCCACGGGGACCAGCATGGGCAGGGCGAAGTAGAACCAGAGGATCTGCACGAGGACCGGCGTGTTGCGGAACAGCTCGATGAAGCCGATGGCGAGCCAGCGCAGAACGCCGTGGCGCGAGCGGCGCATCAGCGCGACGAGAAGCCCCAGGGCGAGGCCAAGGACCAGGCAGACCAGGAACAGCCGGACCGTGCCGATGGCGCCGAAGGCGAGCGCCTGCCAGTTGTCGAGGACGGGCGCGAAATCCCAGCGATAGGTCATCGCGCCATCTCCCCGCTCATCGCCATGCGGCGTTCGACGAGGGCGGCGATGGCGCTGACCAGCGAGATGGTGACGAGGTACATGAGGGCCGCGGCGGTGAAGACCTCCAGCGGCCGGAAGGTCTTCTGGGCGAGTTCGTTCGCCTGGTAGAGCACGTCGGCATAGGAGACGGTCGCCACCAGCGTGGTCGTCTTCATCAGCTCGATCGAGCGCTCCATCATGGCCGGGAACATGCGCTTGACCGCCTGCGGCAGGACGATACGGCGCATGGCCTGCGCCTCCGTCATGCCGATGGCGCGGGCGGCCTCGCGCTGGCCGCGGTCCACCGAGACGATGCCGGCGCGGAAGATCTCGGCGAAGAAGGCTCCGGACTGGATGGTGAAGGTGAGCGCTGCCGCCAGATAGGGCGTCATCTCGACCTTCAGCACGATGGGCAGGCCAAAATAGAACCAGAAGAGCTGGACGAGCGGCGGCGTCGTGCGGAACACCTCGATCACCACGCCGGCGGGAGCCGAGAGGAACCGGCTCCCGGAGAGCCTTGCCAGAGCGAGGGCAAGGCCGACGGGAATGCCGCCCGCCAGCGCCACGCCGGTCAGCGCGAGCGTGTTGGCGAGGCCCGCGAGCAGCAGGTCGCCATTGGCGATGACGGGCGAGAAGTCCCAGCGATACACGGCCGCGTCAGCCGAGCATTTCCTTGATGATGGGCGGCGCCGCCTTGGGATCGAGGCCGAAGCCGGTGAGGAACTCCTCATACCAGCCCTGGATCTTGCGGCTGCGATAGTACTCGGCGACCTGCTGCTCGACGAAGGCGAGGAAGGGCGCATCGCCCTTGCGCACGGCGGCGCTGGACGGGTTCGACTGGGTCGGCTGCGGCACGACGATCTTGCCGGAGCCGAGGCGCTGGCGGGCGGCGATCAGCGGCGGGTGGAACAGGCAGACGGCCTCGACGCGGCCGGCCTGGAAGGCGGCGATGGCCTCGGTATTGCCAGGGAAGCGCTGGATGGCGGCCTTTGCCACGGAGTTGGTGAGGAAGCGGTCCATGCTGGTCGCCTGGGGCACGGCAACGCGCACCTCCGGCTTGTTGAGGTCTTCCCAGGTGCGCACCGCGAGGTCGTCCTTCGCCAGGACGGCGAGCGAATAGTAGAGCAGCGGCGAGGCCGGGAAATCGACCGCCTCTGCCCGCTCGGGCGTCGCATCCAGCACGTACATGATGTCGATGCGGTTCGCCTGCAGGGCGGCGATGGCGGTGCCCCAGGTCACCTCGACCGGCTCGAAGCGCACGCCCAGCGCCGCGGCCATGGCCTTGCCGACCGCGACGCCGACGCCGGAGGACCATTCGCCGGTGCGGGCATCCTTGGAGTACCAGGGCGGCGCCTGGGTCACGCCGACGCGCAACGAGCCGCGGCGCTTCACCTCGTCGAGGGTGCCCGTGCCCTGCGCGAAGGCCGGCGCGGCCAAGACGCCGCCCGCGGCGGCGGCGAGAGTGGTGGTGAAGGTCCGCCGGTCGATCCTGCTCATGCCCGCCCTCTTGGCTGGTGTGTCTGTGGCGACCAGTGAACGGGCGAGATTGTCGATTGTCAACAATCGACCGGACGCCCCTCTCCCGCGATTTCCGGTGGGTTGGCTTCGAGCGGAGACCGATGAAAAAAGCCCGCAGCTGGCTGCTGCGGGCTCGAGTTCAGAGATAGAATGTCCAAAGGCAGTTCAGCGGGACTGGGCTGCCAGAACGCCCAAGACTTGGGCCTCACCGACCGCCGCCTTCAAGTAAAATGTCCATATCCCGGCACCTCCCGCCCCCCCCTTGTCACTCCGTGCCAAGGGCGAGGCGGTAGCCAACGCCGAGCTCGGTCAGCACATAGATGGGCGAGGCGACATTCGGCTCGATGCGGCTGCGCAGCTTGCGGACGAGGATGCGCACATAGTGCACGTCATCGTCGTGGTGCGGGCCCCAGAGGGCGGTCAGCAACTGCTTGTGGGTCAGCACGCGGCCGCGGTGAGCCGCGAGCATGGCGAGAAGCTGGTACTCCTTGCGGGCGAGCGTCACCGGCTCGCCGCGCAGCGTCACCCGTCGAAACGCGAAATCGATGGTGAGGTCGCCGACCGTGACGGCCGGCTCGTCCTCCACCACCGCGGCGCGGCGCAGCACGGTGCGTGCGCGTGCGATGAGCTCGGCCGAGCCGAAAGGCTTGGTGATGTAGTCGTCGGCCCCGAGTTCCAGGAGCCGCACCTTTTCCTGCTCGTCCGCCCTCACCGACAGGACGATGACCGGCGTTTGGGTCCATTCGCGCAGCCGCCGCAGCACGTCGGCGCCGGGGATGTCGGGCAGCCCCAGGTCCAGCACCACCAGTTCCGGCCGGCGCACCGCGACGGCGTCGAGGGCGGCGCCTGCAGTCTCCGCCTCGGCCACCCGCCACCCCGCCATCTCGAACAGGGTGCGCAGCAGGCGACGGATCGGCGGTTCGTCATCGACGAGGAGCACAAGGCCAGGGTCAGAGGTCGTCGGCATGGTCGTCCTGCGCGGCCTGTCTGGGGAGGAGAAGGGTGAAGGTGGTGCCACGGCCGGGGCCGTCGCTGGCGACGGAGATGGAGCCGCCGCTGGCATCGACGAAGGCGCGGGCGATGCTGAGCCCGAGGCCGGACCCTGCGATCGTCCGGCCCTGGTCGCCCCGGTAGAAGCGACCGAAGATCTCGTCGACCTCGCCAGGCGCCAGTCCGGCCCCCTGGTCGGTCACGGCGATGGCGACCTGCTCTGCGCGCGCCTCCACCAGGACCGTGATGGTGGTGCCGGCGGGAGAATATTTCGCGGCGTTCTCGAGGATGTTGACGAGGGCCTGCTCGACCAGCACGGGATCGACGCTGACAAGCGGCGGATCGGCGGGCAGTTGGCGCACGACCGTGTGGTCCCTCAGGCGCAGACTGGAATGGCGCAGGGCGACATCGACGAGGTCGGTGCTCTCCACCACGGTCGGGCGCACCACGATCTCGCCGCTGCGGATGCGACCGGCATCGAGGATCGTCTGGATCACCCGGTCGAGCCGGCGGCATTCGTCGGCCGCAAGGTCGGCGATGTCGCGGAGCGGGCCCTCCTGCTCGACCGGCGGCGCCTGCCTGAGGGCCGTCAACGTGCCGAGGATGGTGGCCAGCGGCGTGCGCAGTTCGTGCGAGGCGGCATCGAGCAGCGAATTGCGGACCGCCTCGGCCTTGTCGCGAAGCTGCTGCTGCTCAAGGGCATGGGCGACGCCCAGGCGTTCCATCGACGAGGCTGCATCGGCGAGCATGGACCTGATCCGCCCCATGGCCTCGCCATCGGCGGCATCGGCCTCCTCCAGTCGCGCGGCAACGGCCAGCGGCTGCCCACTGGCCTGGCCGATGGCCGCCACGACCCAGACCTCGGCGCCCGAGCGGATGATGGCGGTCTCATGCTCGGTCGCAGGCAGGACCTCGGGCACGGCCGCCCGCACCGCTTCCGGCAGGACAGGCGCCCCCTCGGCCGCCGACTGGCTTCCGAGGTCGATGACGGCGACGGGGTGATCGACGGTGCGCGAGAGATGGGATGCGAGGACCGCGAGCAAAGCCTGGCGATCGGCGGCACCCGCCATGTCGTGGCTGAGCGCGTAGAGGCTGCTGAGATCGTCCTGGCGGCGGCGCAGGGCGAGCGTCGTTCGGCGGAGGCCATCGCCCAGCAACGACAGCGTCACGCCGATCACGGCAAAGACCGCGAGATCGACGACGTCACGGGGTTCGCTCACCTCGATCGCGAGGAAGGGCTCGTAGAAGAGCATCCCCGACAGCAGGCCGATGGCCGTGGCCGCCAGGGCCGGGACCAGGCCGAGACGCAGCGAGACAGCGACCACCGGCAGCAGGAACAGGTTGGTGATGCTGAGGAAGGGCAGGACAAAGGCGAGGACGATGCCAAGAATCGCGGTGCCGGTGCACCACGCCGCGACCTCGAGCACCTGCAGCCAGACATCCGCCGCGCCGCGACGCCGGGGCACGGCCGGAGCGAACACGGCGGCGCGCGGGGCGACCTCGTGCCCCGGTTCCGGCGTCTCCGCGGCACCGCGTAAACTGCGCATAACGGCACTCATCGTGCGCATAAACTTCCCGTAAATTATTGGCAGAAGGGGGATAAATGGCTTGCCGCTCCCGCAACATCCCTTCTATTTCGCCGGCAAGAACAAGACCAGAGACATGAGGACGGGATGGGCGCTCTCTTGGCTTTCAGCCGGGGCATCGACTCGGTGAACGGCGTGTTCGGCCGCGTTGCCGACTGGTGTGTCCTGCTCGCCTGCCTCATCAGCGCCGGCAACGCCTTCTCGCGCTACCTGCTCAACCTGTCGTCGAACTCCATGCTGGAGATCCAGTGGTACCTGTTCGGCGTGATGGTGCTGCTCGGCGCCTCCTACACGCTGCAGGTCAACGAGCATGTGCGCGTCGACCTGGTCTACGGATCGGTGAGCGAGCGCAAGCGCCTGTGGATCGACGCCATCGGCATCGCGGTCTTCCTGCTGCCGGTCACGATCTACATGACCTACCTCAGCTGGCCGTTCTTCACCACGTCGCTGCGCCAGTGGGAGCAGTCCCAGAACGCCGGCGGCCTTCTGGTCTGGCCGATCAAGTTCGTCCTGCCGCTGGGCTTCGCCCTGCTGACGATCCAGGGCGTCTCCGAACTCATCAAGCGCATCGCGGCGCTCCGCGGCGAGATCGAGTTCGATTCCAAATACGAAAAGCCGCTGCAGTAAGCCGGCGAGATCTTCGAGGGGATTAGGGGATGTTCTCGCACGGCATCATGCCGCCGCTGATGTTCTTCGGGATGATCTGCTTCATGCTGGTCGGCTTCCCGGTGGCGTTCTCGCTGGCGGCCGTCGGCCTCATGTTCGGCGCGCTCGGCGTCATGACCGGCCATTTCGACTGGGTGTTCCTGCAGGCGCTGCCGCTGCGCTTCCACGGCATCATCTCCAACGACCTGCTGCTGGCGATCCCCTTCTTCACCTTCATGGGCGCGATCCTCGAGCGCTGCGGCCTCGCCGAGGACCTGCTGGAGGGCACCGGCAAGCTGTTCGGCGGCATTCCCGGCGGCCTCGCCTATGCGGTCATCGTGGTGGGCGCAATCCTCGGCGCCATCACCGGCACGGTGGCCGCCTCGGTCATCGCCATGGGCGTGATCTCGCTGCCCATCATGCAGCGCTATGGCTACGACATGCGGCTCGCCACCGGCGTCATCGCGGCCTCCGGCACCATCACCCAGCTGATCCCGCCCTCGCTGGTGCTCGTGGTCCTTGCCGACCAGCTCGGCCGCTCGGTCGGCGACATGTATCTCGGCGCCATCGGCCCGTCGCTGCTGCAGGTCGGCATCTTCATCCTCTACATCGTGTTCCTGTCGATCGTGAAGCCGCAGACGATGCCGCCGCTGCCGCCCGAGGCACGCGGCGAGATCGGCTGGCCGCTGATCCGCCAGGTGCTGTGGGGCATGGTGCCCTCGATCGTCCTGATCTTCCTCGTGCTCGGCACGATCTTCATGGGCCTTGCGACCCCGACCGAAGCCGGCGCCATGGGCGCGGTGGGCGCGCTGGTGCTCGCCGCCCTGCATCGCCGCCTGACCTGGCCGCTCGTCGACCAGGGCATGCGCTCGACCATGCGCATCACCTCGATGGTGGTGTTCATCCTCATCGGCTCGACCGTGTTCAGCCTCGTCTTCCAGGGCATGGACGGCTCGCGCTGGATCGAGCACATGCTGATCAACCTGCCCGGCGGCCAGACCGGCTTCCTGATCTTTGTCAATATCTTCGTCTTCTTCCTGGCGTTCTTCCTCGACTTCTTCGAGATCGCCTTCATCGTCGTGCCGCTGCTGGCGCCGGTCGCCACCAAGCTCGACATCGACCTCATCTGGTTCGGCGTCCTGCTCTGCGTGAACATGCAGACAAGCTTCATGCACCCGCCCTTCGGCTTCGCGCTGTTCTACCTGCGCGGCATCGCTCCGCCGGAGGTGAAGTCGAGCGACATCTACATGGGCGCGATCCCGTGGGTGTTCATGCAGCTCATCCTGGTCGCCATCGTCATCTTCTGGCCGGCCTCGGTGACCTACTGGCTCGACAAGGGTCCGAAGGTCGATCCGTCCAAGGTCGAGATCCGCATCGAGATGCCGGGCCTTGGCGGCGGCGGGCTCCCCGGCCTCGACAGTCCCGGCGGGTTGCCGGGCCTCACGCCGCCCCCGGGCCTTGCGCCGCCTCCGGGCCTTGCGCCGCCCCCCGCACCCAGCCGCTGACGCTTCATTCCGCCGGGCTCGTCCCGGCGGCTTGATTTTGGCGAGCGCCGATCCACTTCCCCGCCTCCACGGAAGAGGCATGGCATGACGGATCGATGGGTCGGCACGCGGGCAGCGGGGCTTCAGGCGATGGAGGGCTTCGTGCCGGCCATGGGCCGGCGCTATGCCAATGGCCGCAACTACGATGATGGCCCCGGCAACCATCGCGCGGTGTCGCGGCTTTCGCCCTATCTCCGCCGCCGCCTCCTCACCGAGCAGGAGGTGATCGCCGCCGCGGTCGCCGCCCATGGCGCCGAGGGAGCGGAGAAGTTCGTCCAGGAGGTGGTCTGGCGAACCTATTTCAAGGGCTGGCTGGAGCGCCGCCCGCAGGTCTGGAACGCCTATGTGGCGGGGCTCGCCGGCGACCTCGCTGCGCTGGAGTCCGACCGGCGGCTGCGGCGCGATGTCGAGCGGGCGGAAGCCGGCGGGACCGGCATCGCCTGTTTCGACGCCTGGGCGGAGGAGCTCGTCGAGACGGGCTATCTCCACAACCACGCGCGCATGTGGTTCGCCTCGATCTGGATCTTCACCCTGGGCCTGCCCTGGCGGATCGGCGCGGATTTCTTCCTGCGCCATCTCCTTGACGGCGATGCAGCCTCCAACACGCTGGGATGGCGCTGGGTCGCCGGGCTCCACACCCGCGGCAAGGCCTATCACGCCGAGGCCTGGAACATCGCGACCTATACCCGCCAGCGCTTCACCCCGCGCGACAGCGACCTCTCGCGCGGCGCCGAGACGCTGGAGCATCTGGAACCGGAGGGCCTGCCGCCGGTCCAGCCGCTGAGGGCCGTCCGCGCGCCGGAGCCGGGGCGGCCGACGGCCCTGCTCATCACCGATGAGGACGGCCTCATCGGGGATTTCGATCGCGATGGCCTGACCATCGTCGCCACCGCGACACTCGCCACGACGGCGCTGCGATCGCCGCGCGCCGTGGCGGAGCCCGTGGCCGGCTTCGAGGCGGAGGCGCTCGCCGATACGACCGCGCGAGCGGGCGTCGATGCCACGCCGCTGACCGCGCTTCACCCGGATGACCTCGCGCGCTGGGCGGCAGCAGCGGGCGCCACCCAGATCGTCACGCCCTATGTGACCTGCGGCCCCGCGAGCGATTGGCTGCGCGCGGCCATGCCGGCGCTGAAGCGCCACGGCATCGCCCTGGCCGAATGGCGGCGCGACTGGGACGCCGCGGTCTGGCCTCATGCGACCGCCGGCTTCTTCAAGGTGAAGAAGCAGATCCCGGTCGTGCTGGAGCGTTTCGGCATCGGCTGACGCCGTTCGGAACCGGACCGGCTCGCGCCTCGTTCAGCTGGCACACCCGCCTCACGAGGAGAGAGCCATGACGTCCAAGACCGACGGCCAGCAGCCCGAAGCCCTGGCGACCTTCGCCGCCGCGGCGCGCGCCGACGGCGAGAAGCCCAGGGATGTCGGGCTCACCGCGACGGCGGAGACCTCGCCCATCCCGACCTCGTCGGAGGCCAAGGACGAGGCTGCGACCAAGGTGCTCCAGCGCGGCGCAACGGGCGAGGACCGCGGCGTCGAGGAAGCGGTGGACCGCCTCCCCGATCGGACCACGGAAGCCGGCAAGACGACGCGCTGACGGGCAAGGAACCGTCATGCTGACGACGCTCATCGGCGGGCTGGCGGCCACGCTCACCTCGCTGTCCTACATCCCGCAGATCTGGAAGGCGTGGAAGACGCAGGAGACCTCCGACATCTCCTACGGGATGCTCGCCGTCCTCGGATCGGGACTGGCGCTGTGGGTGGTCTATGGCCTCAAGCAGGGCGACTGGGTGATCGTGATCTCCAACATCGTGGCGGTCTCGCTCCTCGGCGTCCTGGCGACCATCAAGGCCTTCGCCAAGGGCTGAGGCTCCGACGGATTGAGCCATCGCAAGGGACGGGCCGACCGCAACGCCTAGAAGGCGTCATCGGCCTTCCCTTGCCTGGCGCATCCTATGTCCGTCATCGCCTTCACCAGCGCGTCTGTGCTCATCCTGCTGACGCCCGGCCCGACCAACACATTGCTGGCGGCGGCTGGCGCGACGGCGGGCCTGCGCCGCAACCTTGCCCTGCCGCTGGCGGAGTCGCTCGGCTATGCCCTCGCCATCGCGGCCTATGTCGTTCTCTCCGGCGCCCTGGCGGACCATCCGACCGCCCTCGCCCTCCTCAAGCTCGTCAATATCGGCTGGCTGGCCGTGACCGCAGCCCGGCTCTGGAGGCGCGCGCCGGGGGCCGCCCCAGGGACGCGCGCGCCCTATGGCGTCGTGCTCCTCGCGACGATGCTGAACCCGAAGGCCATGCTGGTCGGCGTGATCCTCATCCCCGCCATGATGGCGTCGGCGCCAATCACCGCGACGCTCGCCTTCTCAGGTCTATCGTTCCTCGCCGGCCTGGCCTGGGTGGCGGTCGGCGCCAGCCTGCCGCCGACGATGAAGCGGCATGCCAACCGGGCCGCGGCCGCCATCGTGGCCGCCTTCGCCGTCCTTGGGGCGATCAGCCTCGGCCAGGCCTGAGGCTCAGCGCGACAGCCGGTCGCCCAGCTCGCCCTGATAGGCGCGGTAGCGCTCGACCTCGGCCTTGAGATAGCTGCCGGTCTCGGCGGGCGTTGCGGGCGTGTAGGTCTCGATGCCGGCCCGCTGCAGCCGCTCCCGGACGGCCGGGTCGCGCAAGGCATCGTTGATCGCGGCATTGAGCTTCACCACGACATCGTCCGGCATGCCTTTCGGTCCGATCATGATGACCCAGGAGGTCATGGTCGTGCCGGGGAAGCCGAGGGTTTCCAGCGATGGGACCGCGCCGACGGAAGCGGTGCTGCTGGGGGCGGCCAGCGCCAGCGCCCGGACGCTGCCCGCCTCGATGAAGGAGACAGCCGAGGCCAGAACCGCCACGCCGAAATACGCCTCGCCCTTGTAGAGGGCCTCCATCATCGGCGCGCCGCCGCGATAGGGCACGTGCAGGGCCGTGAGGTCGCCGGCGCGCTTGAGGTAGAGCTCGGCGCCGAACTGCGTGATGCCGCCATTGCCGGAGGAGGCATAGGAGGTGCGGGCGGCGTTGGCGCGCAGGTGGGCGTTCAGGTCGGGAAGCGTGCGGAAGGGCCGGTTCGCCGGCACGACCAGCACCAGCGGCGACTGGCCGACAAGGGCGATGGGCGTGAAATCGGCCAGCGGGTCGTAGCGCGCCGTCTGCGGGAAGACGATCGGATTGATGGCGAAGGCGCCGGGATCCGACAGCATGATCGTGTAGCCGTCGGGGGTGGCGCGGGCCGTCGCGGCGGCGGCCACCGAGCCGCCGGCGCCAGCGCGGTTCTCGACGACCACCGGCGTCTCCAGCGAGCGGCTGAGCCGCTCGGCGAGGATGCGGGCGGCGACATCGCTGGTGCCGCCGGCCGCGAAGCCGACGGTGATGGTGATCGGCCGGTTCGGATATTGCGCCAGCGCCGGGGATGCGCCCGCAGACGCCACGAGGACGAGGGCGGCCAGCGTCCGCCTGAAGGCCTTCATCGTCATGGTCCCGTCCCCCTCATGCACGTCCTGTCAGGCCATCATCTCCGGCAGCGTGACCACCGCGATCCCGGCAGCTTCCAGCCCCTTGCGCACATGGCCGGCGACGGCGACCGCGGTCGGCTCGTCGCCGTGGACGCAGATCGTCTCCACCGCCACCTTCACGGTCGTGCCCTGGCGCGAGACGACCGTACCCTGCCGCACCATGGAGAGGCACTGGGCGAGCGCGGTGTCGCCATCCTTGTAGACCGAGCCCTTGATCTTGCGCGGGGTCAGGTTGCCGTCCTCCTCGTATTGACGGTCGGCAAAGCCCTCTCTCGCAAGCTTCAGGCCAAGCTTGAGCGCCGCTGCCTCCATCTGCGAGCCGGCCAGCGCCACATAGACCAGCTCCGGCGCCACCACCTGGATGGCGCGGCCGATGGCCAGCGCATAGTCCTCCCGCACCGCCGCCATGTTGTTGAGGGCGCCGTGGGGCTTCAGATGCGTCACGGGCAGGCCGGCATAGCGCGCCATCGCCTGCAGGGCGCCGATCTGGTAGGCGACCATGTGCTCGAGGTCGCGCGGATCCATGTCGATGTTGCGCCGGCCGAAGCCCCAGAGGTCGTTGAAGCCGGGGTGGACGCCGATGGACACGCCCTCCTGCTTCGCCAGCATGACAAGGCGCTGCATCGTGTTCGCGTCGCCCGCATGGAAGCCGCAGGCAACGTTGGCCGACTTGATGATGGTCATCAGCGCGGCATCGTTGCCGATGTCATAGGCCCCAAAGCCCTCGGCAATATCGGCGTTCAGGTTGATCTTGAGCGTCATGGCGGCCCCTCCCCATCGCCGGAGTGTAGTCGGCCATGGGCGCAAGGCCCGCGCGTTTTTCGCAGGGCGGCATCGCCCGCAGGCGCGCTTCTGCGTCAGCTCCTGAGGCCGGGGGCTTCCTGGCCGGTGCGGGCGACATATTCGAGATAGCCGCCGCCATAGACATGCGGCCCCTCGGGGGTGAGCTCCAGCACGCGGTTCGACAGCGCGGCAAGGAAGTGCCGGTCGTGCGAGACGAAGAGCATGGTGCCCTCGTAGTCGCTGAGCGCCTGGATCAGCATTTCCTTGGTGGCCATGTCGAGGTGGTTGGTCGGCTCGTCGAGGACCAGGAAGTTCGGCGGATCGTAGAGCATCCGCGCCATGACGAGGCGGGCCTTCTCGCCGCCGGAGAGGACGCGGCAGCGCTTCTCGACATCGTCGCCGGAAAAGCCGAAGCAGCCGGCAAGCGCGCGCAGCGAGCCCTGGCCCGCCTGCGGGAAGGCGTCCTCCAGCCATTGGAAGACGGTGGCCTCGCCGTCGAGCAGGTCCATGGCGTGCTGGGCGAAATAGCCGAGCTTGACGCTGGCGCCGACCTGCACCGTGCCGCGGTCCGGCTCGGTCGCGCCGGTCACGAGCTTGAGCAGCGTCGACTTGCCGGCACCGTTGACGCCCATGACGCACCAGCGCTCCTTGCGGCGGATGCCAAAGTCGAGCCCCTCGTAGATGGTGCGGCTGCCATAGCGCTTGTCGACGCCCTTGATGTTGACCACGTCCTCGCCGGAGCGGGGAGCCGGCTGGAACTCGAACATCACGGTCTGACGGCGGCGCGGCGGCTCGACGCGGTCGATCTTGTCGAGCTTCTTCACCCGGCTCTGCACCTGCGCAGCATGGGAGGCGCGGGCCTTGAAGCGCTCGATGAAGGCGATCTCCTTGGCGAGCATCGCCTGCTGGCGCTCGAACTGCGCCTGCTGCTGTTTCTCGGCGAGCGCCCGCTGCTGCTCGTAGAAGGCATAGTCGCCGGAATAGGAGGTGAGCGCGCCGCCATCGATCTCGATGATCTTGCCGACGATGCGGTTCATGAACTCGCGGTCGTGCGAGGTCATCATGAGGGCGCCCTCGAAGCCCTTGAGGAAGGATTCGAGCCAGATGAGGCTCTCGATATCGAGATGGTTGGAAGGCTCGTCGAGCAGCATGGCATCGGGGCGCATGAGCAGGATGCGGGCGAGCGCGACGCGCATCTTCCAGCCGCCGGAGAGCTTGCCGACGTCGCCGTCCATCATCTCCTGCGAGAAGCCGAGGCCGGCGAGGACCTCGCGCGCCCGGCCATCCAGCGCATAGCCATCGAGCTCCTCGAAACGGGCCTGCACCTCGCCGTAGCGGGCGATGATCTCGTCCATGCGATCGGCCTGGTCGGGATCGGCCATGGCGGTCTCGAGCGCCTTGAGCTCGGCGGCGACCTCGCTGACGGGGCCTGCGCCCTCCATCACCTCGGCGACGGCGCTGCGGCCGCCCATCTCGCCGACATCCTGGCTGAAATAGCCGATGGTGATGCCGCGATCGACGGCGACCTGGCCCTCGTCGGGCTGTTCCTGGCCGGTGATCATGCGGAACAGCGTGGTCTTGCCCGCGCCGTTCGGGCCGACGAGGCCGATCTTCTCGCCCCGCTGCAGCGCAGCCGAGGCCTCGATGAAGATGATCTGCTTGCCGTTCTGCTTGCCGATGTTTTCGAGGCGGATCATGCGCGGGAGGCTGCCGGGTCAGTTGCTGTCGCCCGGGGCCATACGCCATGCCGCGCCGCAGCGAAAGGGCAGAGGCGCCGCGCGGCTCAGCGCGGGCCGAGCGTCGTGACCCAGATCACCCGCGCCACCTGCTGGGTCGGGTTGTCGAACATGTGGGGGACGGTCGAGGGAAAGCGGAAGCTGTCGCCCGGTTCCAGCACATGGGCCTCGTGGTCGAGCCAAAGGCGCAGCTTGCCGGCCAGCACATAGCCAGCCTTCTCGCCGGTGTGGCGGACGAAGTCGCTGCCGGAGGAGCCGCCGGGGTTCAGCGTTAGCTCGTAGAACTCGATCTCGCCCTTCTCGGCAGGCGTCAGCGCCTCCTTGACCACGCCGCTGGCGGTGAGCCGAAGCAGGCGGCGGTCGTTCTTGCGGACGATGTAGCGGGCGGGCGAGACAGGCTCGTGCTCCTCGAAGAAATAGGAAATCGGCACGCCGAGCGCGATGCTGAGGAGGCGGAGCGTGCGGACCGACGGCGTCGCCAGCGCCCGTTCCACCTGGCTGATCATGCCGGAGGACAGGCCGGTGCGCTTCGCCACCTCCTGGATGGAGAGACCGGCACGCTGGCGCATGAGGCGGATGGTCTCGCCAAGGCGCTGGTCGCCGTCATCGGCGATGGCAACGGGGGGCTCGCCCAAGGCCTCGGGCCCCGGCGCGGCCCCTGCCCGCCCTGCGCTGCTGCGACCGCTCATGCGACGTCCTTCTCCCGCTCGTACCGACGGCAGGACCTGCATCCTGCCACGCTGAAATGCAGGGGTGATCTTCTGCTACGGCAGGCGTGGGCAGCGCCCCGCGGCATTGACAGCCCTGTTTAGCAGTGTTGAAGTTTGCCGACGATTATTCAAGCGCATTGAACGCCGCGGACGGGGATCCGCCGGGCGCCGGAGCTCTTCCGGCGAACGGGAGAGCCATGCCGCGCGTCACCTCAAGGGGTCGATGATGAGCGACGAGACGAACCGCGTCAAAGCAGTGCCGACCCTCGCCACCGGACCGAGCCGCCGCGTGCTGATGGTGCTGGGCGCCGGGGCCGCAGCCGGCCTCGCCGCCCCTTCCGCGCTCCTCGCGCAGGGCGCCCGTCCCGCGGGTCCCCCGGAACGGCCGCGCGGCCAGATCGTTGCCGCCCTGTCGCAGGAGCCGACGGCCTTCAACCCGCTCATGCCCGGCATCGAGGTCGACCAGGCGGTGTGGTGGCAGGTCTTCTCGACGCTATGGATCATCGATCCCGACGGCAATTTCGTCCCCGACCTCGCCCGCGAGGTGCCGACGGTCGCCAATGGCGGCCTGTCGGCCGATGGCCTCACCTGGAAGATCAAGCTGCGCAGCGACGTGAAGTGGCATGACGGCACGCCCTTCACCGCCGAGGACGTGAAGTACTCGCTGGAGCTCATCAACAACCCGAATTTCCGAGTGCGCAACCGCGTCGGCCACAGCCTCGTCAAGGACATCAAGGTGGTGGCGGCGGACGAGATCCACTGGCGGATGGAGAGCCCCTATTCGCCCTACCTGTCGATCCTCGCGCTCACCTATCTCGTGCCGAAGCACGTGATGGAGAAGGCACAGGACATCAATGCCTCGGTCATGAACACCGCGCCGATCGGCACCGGCCCCTTCCGCTGGGTGTCGCGCCAGCCGGGCGACAACATCCAGCTCGCCGCCAACACCGCCTATCACGGCAAGGGCCCCTACGTGGAGCGGCTGATCTTCAAGTACATCCCGGACCTGACGGTGCTCTACACCCAGTTCCGCACCGGCCAGGTCGACTACACCGGCATCCAGGGCATCCTGCCGAACTTCGTGCGCGAGGCGAAGACGCTGCGCGACCGCACCGTCGTTGTCTCCTCGACTTCCTCGGTCGAGCACATCGCACCGAACCTCGATTTCGGCCCGCTCGCCGACAAGGCGGTGCGCGAGGCGCTCTACATGGCCGTGAACAAGAAGGCGATCATCGACGCCCTGAACTACGGCCTGCCGACGCCGACCGAGACCTTCGTGCCGCAGGACGGCTGGGCCTTCCAGAAGGGCCTGCCCGCCCATGTCTTCGACCCGGCCAAGGCCAATGCGCTGCTGGATGCCGCCGGCTGGGCGCGCGGCTCGGATGGCGTGCGCGCCAAGGGCGGCGTGAAGCTGGAATTCACCAACTCGACCACCTCCGGCAACGCCGTGCGCGAGCAGACGCAGCAGCTCCTCATGCAGGACTGGCGCGCCATCGGCGCGGCGATGCGTATCCAGAACATGCCGCCGGCCGTCATGTGGGGCGAGTTCTGGCAGCAGTCGAAGTACAATTCCGCGCTGGTCTCGGTGAACTTCATGCTGGGCGCCGATCCCGACGTGACGCCGCGCTTCGGCTCTGGCGCGATCCCCGCCAAGGGCGGCCGCGGCTTCAACACCTATCAGTACCAGAACCCCGAGGCAGACAGGCTGCTTGCCCTCGGCGCCACGCAGTTCGACCTCGCCGAGCGCAAGCAGACCTATGGCGCGCTGCAGACGCTGATCCGCAACGACCTCGCCATCCTGCCGCTCTACCAGGGCGTCATCGCCGAGGGCCTCAAGGCGAACCTGCGCGGCTTCCGGCCGAACGGCAACGCCTCCACCAACACCTGGAACATCCGCGAATGGTACTGGGCGTGACGACGCGCGCCGGCGGGTCGGTCTGACATGGCGCGGTTCCTCGTCAACCGGCTGGGACAGGCGGTGCTGCTGCTCGCCATCGTCTCCATGCTCGGCTTCGCCATCCTGCATCTGGCGCCGGGCGGGCCGCTGTCGCAGTTCGCCCTGTCATCGCAGATGACGCAGGAGGACCTCGACCGCATCACCCGTCAGCTCGGCCTGGATCGGCCCCTGCCGGTCCAGTACGCCGACTGGCTGTGGCGCATGCTGCGCGGCGACTGGGGCGTGTCGTACCGTGACGGCGAGCCGGTGCTGAAGATCATCGGCGCCCATCTCGGCGCGACCTTCGAGCTCATGGCCACCGCCACCGTCATCGCCATCCTGCTGGGCTGCTGGGTGGGCATTCTCGGCGCGATCCGCCGCTACTCGATCTTCGACCAGCTGGCGACGGTCGGCGCCATGGTGGCGCTGTCCATCCCGACCTTCTGGTTCGGGCTGATCGCCATCTACCTCTTCTCGGTGCAGCTGGGCTGGCTGCCCTCGGGCAACCGCCACACGGTCGGGGAAGAAGGATCGCTCCTCGACATGATCCATCACCTCATCGCGCCCGCCCTGGTCCTGGCGCTGGTGGAGACGGCGATGTGGGGGCGTTTCATGCGCTCCTCCATGCTGGACGTCATCAACCAGGACTATATCCGCACGGCCCGCGCCAAGGGCCTACCGGAATGGCGGATCCTGTCGCAGCACGCGCTGCGCAACGCGCTGCTGCCCATGATCACCGTCGCGGGCCTGCAATTCCCGACGCTCCTCGGCGGCGCGCTGGTGACGGAGACGGTCTTCACCTGGCCGGGCATGGGCCGGCTCTTCCTCGATTCCATCGGCTACCGCGACTACCCCGTTGTGATGGGCATCCTGATGTTCTCCGCCACCATGGTGCTCATCGGCTCGCTCATCGCCGACATCCTCTACGCGGTCGTCGATCCGCGCATCCGGGTGGGCTGAACCATGACCGTCGCCGTCCTGCCCGTCGAGCACGTCACCCCGGCCCAGGCCGCCTGGCGCCGCTTCCGCCGCCATCGCCTCGCCATGGCCGGCGCGGTGGTGATCCTGGTGCTGATCCTCGGCTCGACGATCGGGCCCTTTCTCCTGCCCTTCGACGACAAGTTCATCGACATCATGCACCGCTTCGCCCCGCCGCTGACGGGCGCGCATGTGCTTGGCACGGACGAGCTCGGCCGCGACGTGCTGGCGCGCCTGATGATGGGCGGGCGGGTGTCGCTCGCCATCGGCATCGTCGCCATGCTCATCGCCATGGGGGTTGGCATCGTCATCGGCACCTTCGCCGGTTTCTATGGCGGCGTGCTGGGCGCGGCGCTGATGCGCTTCGTCGATGCGGTCCTCTGCTTCCCGGCGATCTTCCTGCTCCTGGCGCTCGCCGCGCTGATCGAGCCGGGCATCGTCGCGACCACCATCCTCATCTCGGCCACCGCCTGGATGAGCGTCGCCCGCATCGTCGAGGCGCAGATGCGCGCCCTGCGTGAGCGCGACTTCGCGGCGGCGGCGGTGGCCTTCGGCGCCTCGGACCTGCGCATCATGTTCAAGGAGCTGCTGCCCAACGCCATGGCGGCGATCGTCGTGGCGGCGACGCTCAATGTCGCCAAGGCGATCCTGCTCGAATCCTATGTGAGCTATCTCGGCTATGGCATCCAGCCGCCCGCCGCGAGCTGGGGAAACATGCTCAACAACGCGCAGATCTACATGACGAGCGCGCCCTGGCTCGCCATCGTGCCGGGCATCGCCATCACGCTGGCGGTGACCAGCTTCAACTTCCTCGGCGATGGCTTGCGCGACGCGCTCGACCCGCGCCTCGACATTCACTGAACGCATCCGGAGCCGCCGATGTCCCCGCCCCTCACCCGCATCGAGAGCGATGCCCGCCTGCCCGAGAGCGCCGACGTGGTCGTCATCGGCGGCGGCGTCATCGGCGTCTCCTCGGCCTATCAGCTCGCCCGCAAGGGCCTGTCGGTGGCCCTCGTCGAGAAGGGCCATGTCGGCTGCGAGCAGTCGAGCCGCAACTGGGGCTGGTGCCGCCAGCAGGGCCGCGCCCGCGCCGAGATCCCGCTCGCGCGCGAGAGCCTGCGCCTGTGGGAGGAAATGCAGGCGGATGCGGGCGAGGATGCCGGCTTCCGCCGCACCGGCGTGCTCTTCCTCACCAAGAACCCGGCCGAACTCGCCGCCTGGGAGAAGTGGGCGGAGATCGCCCGCGAGATGCAGGTCCACTCGACCGTGCTGACCCCGTCCGAGGTGCAGGAGCGGCTGCCGCATAACACCGACACCTGGGTCGGCGGCCTCGTGACGCCGAGCGACGGCCGTGCCGAGCCTTCCATGGCGGTGCCGGTGCTCGCCAAGGCGGCGCGCAAGCATGGCGTGACGATCCACCAGGACTGCGCCGCGCGCGGGCTCGAGACCTCGGCCGGCCGCGTCTCGGGCGTCGTGACGGAGAAGGGCACGATCCGCGCCTCCTCGGTGCTGCTCGCCGGCGGGGCCTGGTCGTCGCTGTTCTGCCGCCGCCACGGCATCGACCTGCCGATCGGCCTCGTCAACGCCACCGCCTGCCGCACGACGCCGGCGCCGGAGATCACCGATGGCGCGCTCGGCACCGATTTCTTCTGCGTCCGCCGCCGGCTCGATGGCGGCCTGACCCTGGCGCTGCGCGGCCGCGGCACGGTGGAGCTCACGCCCGACCTCATCCGCTATGCCCGCACCTTCCTGCCGACCTACCGGCAGCGGCGAAAGGGCCTGAAGATCTCCTTCGGCAAGCCCTTCCTCGACCAGCTCCTGCGCGGCACCAGCTGGCGGCTCGACCAGCCTTCGCCCTTCGAGGCCGAGCGGGTGCGCGATCCCGCGCCCGACATGACCCTGGTCGAAGAGGCTCTCGCCGCGCTGATCAAGGCCAATCCGAACCTCGAAGGCATCGGCATTGCCGAGGCCTGGGGCGGCACGATCGACACGACGCCGGACACGATCCCGGTCATCTCGGCGGTCGACACTCTGCCCGGCTTCTTTCTCGCCACCGGCTTCTCCGGCCACGGCTTCGGCATTGGCCCCGGCGCCGGCCGGCTCGCCGCCGACATCGTCACAGGCGACACGCCGCTCATCGACCCGGCCGCCTATTCGCACCAGCGCCTCGTCGACGGCCGGCCGCTCGCTCCCGTCGGCCTGTTCTGACAGGCGCCACGATGAGCTTCCTCTACAAGGCCAACCCCGTTCGCGGCGCCGAATGGGGCCGCCACTTCGCGGCTCTCGCCCCGGATATCCCCTTCTCGCTCTGGCCGGGGGATGGCGACCCGAAGGATGTGCGCTGGCTCGCCACCTGGGTGCCGCCGGAGGACATTGCCGGGACCTTCCCGAACCTCGAACTGGTCTTCTCGGTTGGCGCCGGCGTCGACCAGTTCGACCTCACTAAGATCCCCGCCCACGTCCCGCTGGTGCGGATGCTCGAGCCGAACATCGCCGAGAGCATGGTGGAATATGTCTGCCTCGCCGTGCTGGCGCTGCACCGCGACCTGCCGCTCTTCTTCGCCCAGCAGCGGCAGGAGGTGTGGAAGGAGTTCCAGATCACCACGGCGGCGCGGCGGCGGGTCGGCGTCATGGGGCTCGGCCAGTTGGGCCAGGCCGCGCTCGAGCGGCTCAAGGCCTTCGGCTTTCCGCTGGCGGGCTGGAACCGCTCGCCCCGCGCCATCCCGGGGATTGAGGTCTTCGCCGGCGTCGAGGCCCTGCCCGCCTTCCTCGCCCGCACCGACATCCTGGTCTGCCTGCTGCCGCTGATCGACGAGACCCGCGGCATCCTCAATGCCCGGCTCTTCGCGCAGCTTCCCGATGGCGCGATGCTGGTCAATGTCGGGCGCGGCGGCCACCTCGTGCAGGAAGCGCTGATCGCCGCCCTCGACAGCGGCAAGCTCGCCGCCGCCATGCTGGACGTCGCCGATCCCGAACCGCTGCCGGCGGGCCATCCGCTCTGGCGGCACGACAAGGTGATCCTCACCCCCCATGTCGCCAGCATGACCCACCCCGAAACGGCGGTGCGCTTCGTCCTCGACACCATCGCCCGCCACAGGCGCGGCGAGCCCCTGCCGGGCCTCGTCGACCGCAGCCGCGGCTACTGAAGGCTCACTTCAGCAGCGTCGGCAGCCAGAGGCTGATCGCCGGCACGTAGGTGACCAGGACGAGGCTGAGCAGAAGCGGCACCAGCCAGGGCAGGATCGCCATGGTGGTGCGTTCGAAGGACAGGTTCGCCACCCTTGCCAGCACGAAGAGCACCAGCCCCATGGGCGGGTGAAGGAGGCCGATCATCAGGTTCAGCACCATGATCAGGCCGAAATGCACGGGATCGATGCCGAGCTTGAGGACGATCGGCATGAGGATCGGCGTCAGGATGGTGATGGCGGCCGTCGGCTCGAGGAAACAGCCGACGAAGAGCATCAGGAGGTTCGCCAGCAGCAGGAACATGTGCTTGTCCTGGGTGAAGGCGAGCACCCATTCAGCGATCATCTCGGTGGTGCGCGAGACGGTGAGCATCCAGCCGAAGACCGAGGCAGCCGCGACGATGAAGAGCACCGTGGAGGTGGTCTCGACCGTCTCCAGCGAGGCTTTCAGGAACATCTTCCAGGTCAGGGTGCGATACCAGACGAGGCCGAGGAACAGCGCCCAGACGCAGGCGGCGATGGCCCCTTCCGTCGCCGTGAAGAGGCCGGAGGTCATGCCGCCGATGAGCAGGACCGGCGTCATCAGGGCGAGCACGGCCTGAAGCTTCAGCACTCGCTCGAGGACCAGCAGCAGCACGAAGCCGCCGATGATCGTCGGACGGGCCGGGGCGCCGGCCGAGATCAGCGCCCAGAGCGCCAGGGGAAAGACGATGATGACCGCAAGTTCGAGCAGGGCGCCGCCGACCTTGCGCCACTGGAAGACGATGTCGGCGCCCCAGCCGTTGCGATGGGCGTAGTAGGACACGGTCAGCATCATCAGTGCCGCCATGACCACGCCGGGGACGATGCCGGCGAGGAAGAGCTGGCCGATGGAGACGCTTGCCATCATCCCGTAGATGACGAAGGGCAGCGAGGGCGGAATGATCGGGCCAAGCGTCGCCGAGGCCGCGGTCACGCCGACGGCGAACTCGACGTCGTAGCCGTGCTCCTTCATCGCCTTGATCTCGATCGTGCCGAGGCCCGCCGCGTCGGCGACCGCCGTGCCGGACATGCCTGAGAACACCACCGATCCCACGACGTTGACGTGGCCGAGGCCGCCCTTCAGCCAGCCGACAAGGGCAAGCGCGAAGTTGTAGATGCGGTTGGTGATGCCGGCGGAGTTCATTAGGTTGCCGGCGAGGATGAAGAACGGGACGGCCAGGAGCGGGAAGGAATCGATGCCCGCGAACATGCGGTGGATGATGATGAAATCGGGCGCGATGCCCGTCATCATCACATAGACCAGGGACGAGCCGGCCATGGCGATGGCGACGGGAATCCCCGAGCCCATCATCGCGAGGAAGAGGAGCTTGAAACTGGTGGCTGTCATCAGATGATCCGCCCCTCCTCGGGGCGCTCGAGGACGGAATAGCCGCGGCGCCAGTGCAGGACGGCCAGCAGCACGGCGCGCACGGTCATCAGCGCGAAGCCGGTCATGACCACGGCGTAGACGACGCCGACGGGCACATCGACCACCGACATGGGCTGGCGGCCGATACGCTGGATGAGCTGCCAGGTGAGCCAGGTCGCGTAGCCGAGGAAGGCGATGCGGACGAGATCGACGAGGGTCGACATGACCCGCATCACCGGCTTCGGCAGCACGTGGTAGAAGAAGTCAATGTGGATGTGGCTGTTGCGCCGGACGGGCCCTGCCGCGCCCAGGAAGACGACGCAGACCAGGAGATAGCGCGCGACCTCCTCCGTCCAGGCGGCGGAGGAGTTGAGCGCGTAGCGGGTGAAGAACTGGTAGAAGACGGTGGCGCCCAGCACCCAGAAGAAGCCGGCGGCGAGATAATCCTCGAAACTGTAGGACGACAGGTCGATGGGCTCGTCCTCGACGGCGAATTCGCCGTCGGAACTCAGGACCGGTGGATCGGAGGCCATGGCATTCTCCCTGACGGCGCGGCCGTCAGTTGTCATCACTTGAGGGCGATGATCTTGTCGTAGTCGGCGCGCTGGTAGCCGAAATCCTCGGGCTTGGAGGCCGCGAGCACCGCCTGGCGGAAGCGCTCCTTGTCGACCGTGTGGATGGTCGAGGTATTGGCCTTGCGCACCTCTTCCATCAGCACCTTGTCCTGGTCGCGGATCTCCTGGCTCGCCTGCTGCGCACCCTTCTGCATGGCCTCGGCGAAGATGGTCTTGTCGGCGGCCGACAGGCGGTTCCAGAGCAGGCCCGAGACGATGGAGTTCAGCGAGTCGATGACATGGCCGGTGAGCGAGATGTGCTTCTGCACCTCGTGGAACTTGCGCGACCAGATGGTGTTGAAGGCGTTCTCCTGGGCATCGACCACGCCGGTCTGTAGGGCGAGATAGACCTCGCCGAGGGCAATGGGCGTCGGATTGGCGCCGAGCGCCTTGGGGAAGGCCATGTAGGCGGCCGAATCCGGCACGCGGATCTTCAGGCCCTTCATGTCCTCGGGCGTCAACACCGGCTTGTTGGAGGTCACCTGCCGCTCGGCGGCATAGGTCAGCGCGACGATGCGGTTCGAGGTCGCCCTCTGGTAGTCCTCGACGAAGGAGCCGTACACGTCGCTCTTGGCGTAGAGCATGACGTGGTCATAGTCGCGGAAGACGAAGGGGAAATAGGCCACACCGATGCGCTTGGCGACCTGCGCCTGGAAGCTCGCGGCGCTGATGGTCATGTCGATCGAGCCGAGCGACAGGCCCTGGTTCAGGTCGGATTCCTTGCCCAGCGTCCCCGAGGGGAAGAGCTGGATCTTGTAGCGCCCGCCGGTGCGCTGCTCGATCTCGGCGGCGGCGGTCACGGCGCCCTTGTGATGGGGCTCGCCGGGCTCATAGACATAGGCGAATTTCAGCACCTGCTGGGCCGAGGCGGTCCGCACGAAGGCCGCGGTGACGGCGCCGCCGGCAAGGAGCCCGAACGTTCTGCGGCTCAGGCGGCTCCCCGAGGCAGTGGCGGACATTGTCGTCGTCGTCGGCATAGGTCCCTCCATCGGGCCCATCCCGCAGCGATGCGCGGTAGCCCGTCAAACTCTTGCAATCACGGGTGTGCAAGCGGCGTGCCGCACCGAACCCGCCATGGAACCAAGGGTTTCGCCGCAAGGCCCACCACCCACACGCCCAACAATGCGGCGCGATGGCGGCAATGTATGCAGAGCGTATGCAACGGGAAGCGGCAGGGTCAATGCGCGGGGAACTACGGGGGTTGTCGCCTATAGCATTCCGCCGATGCGCAGGCGGAACTGCTGTCGCTCGGCATTGACGAGGTCGTAATTGCCCGTCACGCCTCCGGCGGCACGGCCCCAGAGCTGGGGCGTCCAGGCCACCGACAGGAAGACATATTGCAGCGGCCCGACCGTCCCGAACTCGTGGTAGAGGGTCGGACCGGCCAGGACCGCGTGGCCCGACCATCGACCGTAGAAGGCATTGCCGAACGACGCCGCATAGCGGGCGTTGACGCCAATGAAGGTGTTGCCGCCATGGGTCAGCCGATAGGTGGCGGCAAGGCTCAGTTCGAGGGCTGAATCGGCGACATAGCCCGGCGTCAGACGGACGCGCTCCGTGCCCGGCCCCAGGCTGAAATTGAACGCGCCATAGAGCCGGTCTCCCGACAGGGCCATGTCGATGGCGCCCTTGATCGCCACGGAATAGCGATCAGCGGAAAAGGCCGTTCCCTCCGAGAACTTCGCGTAGCGGGTCTCGATGCCGACGGAGAAGCCAGGGTCGAAGGCATGTTCCCCGCGTTCGCGGAACTGGTAGGCCACCTGCACGGCTGCGCCGTCGAAGGCGGAACGGTTGTGGTTCGGATAGCCCGGCACCGTGTTGTCGCGGATGGCGTGAAACGCATGCCAGAAGGCCACCGAGATCATCCAGCGCGGCGCGGCGAGCCAGGTCGCCTCGACCTTCGAGTTGAGCGAGGTGAAGCGCCCGTCCCGCTTGCCGTGATGGCCGACGATCTCGGTCTGGACGTCGACGGTGCAGGGGTCGGAGAGCGCCGTGCCATCCAGGAAGCCGAAGGCATCGTCGGGCTCGGCAGGGCTCGGAGGGTGCTGAACCGGCTGGCAGGTGACCGCCAGCGCCGGTGAACCGGCGAGTGCCAAAAGGAGCGCCATGGCAAGGAAGAGGCGGGGCATGGTGACAGCCGTCTCGACTTAGGGACCCAATTCCCTGGAGGGACGGTATCCGAAGGCTCCGCGGCTTCACAAGCGCAAGCGTCTCAAAGGCTCACCATTGCCGACATGGACATGGGGACGGTCAGAACCGCCGTCCCACCACGGCCAGGAACTGGTGGCGCTCGAAGTCCCTGAGGTTGAGCGGTCCGACGCCGCCGACCTCGCGGCCGGCAACCTGCGTCGTCCATGACAGGCTGATCCACCCCTTCTCGATGGGGGCGTAGAGGATCGGGCCGACATGGATCGCGTCGCCCTGGAAGCGGCCGAAGGTCGAGCCGGCATAGGCGCGCTGATAGATGACCTCGGCGCCGAGCCACAGGCTGTCGGTGATGCGCGTGGCGCCGGACAGGCTCAAGCCCGCATTCGACGTCATCTCGAAGCCGCCGCTGCCCGAGACGTAATTCCGGCCGCTGGCCATGATGATGTTGCCGGCGAAAAGCAGGCGGTCCCAGATGGGCTCGATGTCGAAGGCAAGCCTGCCCTCCAGCTGATCGGACCGGCCGCGCTCGCCCGTCGCCATGTTGCGCTGGTCGGTCGTGGCGGAGAGCTGCAAGGTCATGCCGAAGGGCGCGCGCTCCCGGTCGAGAAAGCGATAGCGGCCCTGGATGCCGAAGCCCGTGGCAAAGGCGCCCCGCGTGTCGGCCATCCCGGGCACGTTATGCGTGTTGGCCGTCAGGCCGCGCAGCGACACGGAGCCGGAGAAGTTCTCCATGACGCCGTATTTGAGCTCCAGCGTCGGGCTCGTGATGGCGAAGGAGCCGGACCGGCGGCCGAGCCGGGAGGGCAGCACGAAGTGGGGCACGAAAGCGCCGGGTTCCTCGGTATCGGCACCGACCGTCTGACCGAAGAGGTGCTCGGTGTCGACCTCGCCCGCGCGCTGGCGGGTTGGAGCCGGCGTCTCGGCAAGCGCCGGCAGGCATCCGGACCACAGGGCGAGAGCGATGAGCGGCCAGCGACGCGACACGATTACCTCCAGAGCCGCTTGCGCGACCTTCCTGCAAATGCGAATTGTTCGCAATCTAACAGCTGCGGCTCCGTTGTCCAGCGATTGGCATCCAGCACATGAGGGGTCCGTGCCGCTGTCGCATTTCTGTCGTAGTGTCTCCTGCATAGGTCGTCGTGGCCCTTGGGCTACGCCCGTTTTGCGTGACACGAGCAGGCGAATCCGTTCTCCAGGTTGACCGATGCGCCTGTTCCCTCACCTCGCGCCCGTCAGCGGCCTCAGCCTCGTTCTGGCCCTCGCGATCATTCCGCAGGCCGGTGCCGACGAGCGGCCATCGCAACCGGCTGACGGGAACGGCGTCTATGTCGGCGGATTTGCCGGCTACAGCCGTGGCTCCGTGCGGCCGGTCATCGTCGATGCCGGCATCACGGCGGTCCCGGGCACCTATGGCAATCTCACGGGCGGTCTGATCGCCGGCTACCGCAGGATGATCGGCAGCCGCTGGGTGGCCGGCGTCGAAGCGGACGTGGCCTTCCCGAACTATCTCGACAGCGACGCGATCGCCCATGGCCAGACCGTCGGCGCAAACCGCTACGTCGAGCGCATGAATGCCGTCGGCACGCTGCGCGGCCGCATCGGCTATGTGTTCGGCGACTGGACCCTGTTCGGCACGGGTGGCCTCGCCTGGTCGATCGGCCGTGTCAGCCGCACGCCCTTGGGCGCCGGCACGGCCGAAGAGCACGAGCGCCGTCGCCTCGGCTGGGCGGCCGGCGCCGGCATCGAGCGCGCCATGGGCGGCGGCTGGGCGGCGCGAGCCGAGTATCTCTACACCGATCTCGGTGCCATCGACGCCGCCTTTGCGGGCGGGGCGCGCTACCGCTCGACGCTCGGCGCCCATTATGTCCGCCTCGGCCTCACCTACCGGCCGGGCGCCGCCGGGCCGGAGGGCATCCCCAATGCCCTGCCCGACCTGCCGCGGGTCGAGGTCAAGGGGCAGACCACGCTCATCTACCAGGGCTATCCGAGCTTCTCGGCGGCCTATACGGGCCCCAACAGCTTCCTGCCGACATCGCAGATCCGCCAGACCTGGACGGGTTCGCTCTTCATCGGCGTCCGCCTGTGGGAGGGCGCGGAGCTCCACTACAGCCCCGAACTCGCCCAGGGCTTCGGCCTCGCTGGGACCTTTGGAGCCGGCGGCTACCCGAATGGCGAGGCTCAGAAGTCGTCCTTCCTCTACCCCCGCTACAACACCTCGCGGCTGTATCTGCGCCAGACCTTCGGGCTTGGCGGGCCGCGCGAGGAGCTGTCGAGCGAATGGGGCCAGATGAGCGGCAGCCGCGACATCTCCCGCGTGACGGTGCAGGTCGGCAAGTTCTCGGTGAAGGACATGTTCGACAACAATGCCTATGCCCAGGACTCGCGGACCGACTTCCTCAACTGGTCGATCTGGGCCGGTGGCGCCTTCGACTATCCGGCCGATCTCGTCGGCCTCACCTATGGTGCGGCGGCCGAGCTGAACCAGCCGAACTTCGCGCTGCGCAGCGGCTATTTCCTCATCGGGTCGACGCCCAACGCCAACCATTTCGACCGCGCCGTCTTCCGGCGCGGCGGCTATGTCGGCGAGGTCGAGCTCCGCTTCCAGATGTTCGGCCAGACCACGAAGCTGCGCCTCACGGGATTCGTGAACCATTATCTGGCGGGCAGCTATCGCGAGGCCCTGGGGCTCGTCGCCTCCAATCCGGGCCTCGATCCGACCGACGCCATCACGCAGACGCGCCGCAGCCGCGTGAAGTACGGTTACGTGGTCAATCTCGAACAGCCGATCACCGAGGACCTCGGCGTCTTCGCGCGCTGGAGCTGGAACAACGGCCGCACCGAGATCGCCGCCTTCACCGACATCGACGCCAGCTTCTCCGGTGGCCTGCAGCTGAAGGGCACCGTCTGGAACCGGCCGCAGGATCGGATCGGCCTCGGCTTCGCGATCAACCAGCTGTCGCGGGACCATCGCGATTACCTTGCGGCGGGCGGCCTCGGCATCCTCGTTGGCGACGGGCAGCTGACTTACCGCGCCGAGCGTGTCTTCGAGGCCTTCTACTCCGCCGCCCTGCCCTACAACACGACGCTGACGCTGAACTACCAGCTGCTCGTCAACCCGGCCTACAACGCCGATCGCGGCCACTGGTGTCGGTCTTGTCCTCGCGCCTGCGCGTTACCTTCTGACGCGTTCCTGCGATCTGGATGGACGCCAGCCAAGTGCGCCGTCTGTCCCGTTGGCGGCACGCCGGCAGCGCTGCACGCCGACACGGTGAGGCCTTCCCGCATCTCCCGGAAAGGCCTCTGCCAACCTGGCCCCGACCATCGGGCAACAGGCTGGCCGCATCCTGACCGCCTTGACGGTAACAGTTTGCAACGCAGCACCGAAGAGCGTATGCGGGCGACCAGCCTGTCTTCGCGAATCCGGTTCGACCGTTTGTCCCTGTCTCCCGTTCTCTGGCGCTCGGAGCCCCATGTGGCCGCGGCGGTGCTGCAGGCCTCGCTGGCAGCGCTGCTGGCGCGGCATGGCGGCCGCGTCTTCTGGGCCCTGGCGCTGACCCACGCCATCCTGTCGGTGGTCGCGCCGGCCATCGGCTTCCACACCCTGCCGCGCGACACGATCGAGGGGTTCCTCTGGGGC